>DFLE01000034.1 GCA_002373375.1 Prevotellaceae bacterium UBA3627 | reverse complement strand
AGTTTCATCACTGTGTAAGAGGTGTCCAGACCTCCACTGAAAGCTACTACTACTTTTTTCTTCATAATATTATTTCGTTTTTTTCGATATCACGATATTACGTTATCACGTTATCACGATATTGCGATATTACGTCATGTCGTTATTCCGTCATTACGAAATATCGTGATAACGAGAAAGAGAGGCCAGAATATCAGAACTCTATTCCTCTTTCCGTAAGGCTCTTCATCACGTCGTGGAAGACGTTGGCCGGCGTAGGCTCACCCTTGTGCTGCGCAGGGTCGTAGAGCATACCTGTGCAGATGCAGAACTTACGGTTCTTGGCCTCGAGTATGTCGTGGTTTACGCAACCGCGGCAACCGCGCCAGAAAGCCTCGTCGTCAGTAAGCTGGTTGAATGATACCGGCACGTAACCCAGTGCGGTGTTCATCTTCATCACAGCGTCGCCTGACGTGAGGGAGAATATCTTTGCCTCCGGCCAGCGCACGCGTGCCAGTGTAAAGGTATAGTCCTTGATGCGCTTCGCAATGCCCAGTCCCTGGAAGTCGGGATGCACTATGAGTCCTGACGTGGTGACATAGCTCTTGTTGCCCCAGGTCTCGATATAACTGAAACCGGCGAAGCGGTCGTTCTCGTCAAGGGCTATCACGGCCTTGCCCTCTTTCATCTTCGTGGCTACGTACTCGTGTGTGCGCTCGGCAATGCCTGTGCCGCGCTTCTTCGCTGCTATGCGTATGGTGTCGAGTATCTCATCGACGTACTTCTCATGTGTGGCGTCTGCCACAAGTATTCTGATATTGTTATTCAAAGTTATGAGTTGTTAGACCCTCCCCGTCCCTCCCTATGAGGGAGGGGGAGAGTTAATTATTATTTATTATTTATGAATATGCATTATGAATTGTCATATCACCATATCGGGCAACACGCTTGACAGTTCATCCACTATGTCAACGTGGGATGCCCCCTCGCGTATTACTATGAATATGGTGTCGTCGCCGGCTATGGTGCCGAGCACATCCTTCAGCGCTGCCGCATCAATGTTTGATGCTATGCTGCTGGCAAAGCCCGGTCGCGTCTTCATCACTGCCATGTTACCGGAGAACTGTATAGACTCAAATCCGGTGACCAGTGGCAGGTCGCGTTTGGGCTCCGGCTTGTGTTGGCGGCGATAGTCATCCTCGTTGGGTAATACATAGTATTGCCGTCCGTCAGCATCAGTGGCCTTGGCCACCTTCAGATAACGCAAATCGCGTGACACGGTAGGCTGCGCCACGTCAATGTGCTGCCGGCGTAATGCCTGCATCACCTCCTCATGTGAGCTCAGCTCGTTATTTAGTATCACCAGCCGCAGTGCAGCCAGTCTATCTGCCTTCTTCATTCTGCGCTATTGAATTTTTATTCAAACAGGACTGCAAAATTACGAATAAATATTCAAACCGCAAAATAATCAATGAATTATTTTGCGGTTTGTACGTTTATTTTATTATTTTCTTTCCTCGTTGAATGTATATTCCCCTGGTTGCCGGGTTGCGCACCTTCCGTCCGCTGAGGTCGTAATAGTCGGAGGTGTTGCCTACTGACCTTTCCGTTACGGTCTGTATGCCGTCAGCCACCTGCGTCTGATAGCCCCACAGGCTTACGCCTGACGCTGACATACAGGTGAAGGCGGGTGAGGAGTTGTCTGTTCTTTCCAAGGTCTGGTATATCATCACGCCGTAATAGTTTACGCCACCCACCTTGACGGTGATGTATGAGGTGCCTTCCTCTATGCTCCATGTACCGCTGTATGCACCGCTTACGGTGCCGTCGGCGTTGAGCGTCACCTCTACCGGTGTGACGGTCTCCTTGTTCGTGTGGTCAAGCTTGTATTTGTGTATCAGCATCTTGTATGTCCCGGCTATCTGCGTGGTTGGCACCTGCTGCGTGGTGGCAATGTCGGCGCTCTTCACCTGTTCACCGGTGTATTCAAACGGTGCTGCCACAAGCCATCCGTTTTTGTTCTGGAACACCTGGTGCACGCGCACCTCATGAAACTCCCAACGGTTCTGGAACCTCGTGTGATACACCAGATAGGTGCGTCCGTCCTCGGCGGCGATGATGCTGTTGTGTCCCTGCGAGCGCTCGCCGTAGTCGCCTGTCACTATGTTGCCCCACTCGTTGTAGGCTCCGAATATGTTACCACCGCGGTTGGTTGTGGCGTTGGGACCGAAATTTAATGCATAGGAAGTGAACAAGGCACCTTGTGAGTTCGGACCGGTATATGGACCGTCGGGATTCACCGAGCGGAACACCCTCATCTGGTATCCGCCGTTGTTATAGTCGTTGGGGTCGCCGCCGGCAGCCAGTCCGCCGTAGGTTACGAAGAGGTAGTAGTAACCGTTTATATACTCTATGTATGGAGCCTCGCCTGAGACATAATAGCCTCCTGCCACCTTCTTGCCGAAGTAAGGATCCACGGTGATGCCGTCGCCGCTGCCTGTCAGGGTGTAGGTCACGTCATAGTCGCGCAGTCCTGTCTTGGGATTCAGTCTGAGCATCCAGATGCCGCCGCTCCATGAGCCGTACACCATCCACAGCAGACCGTCCTCGTCGTAGAACACGCACGGGTCTATGTTGTTAGGATAGCGCCTGCCCCAATAGCAGTTGTAGCGTGAGGGTAGGGTGCTCTGCGTACCTATCACCAGCTCCAGGTCGGTGTCCTTATATGACGTGCCGCTCTGGAAACCGCTGATAACCACCGGAGCCTGATAGCGGTAGGGACCCTCTATGTTGTCTGCGGTAAGCAGTATGATGCTTGAGTACCAGTTGTTGCCGTTGATGCTGAGGTACATGCACCACTTCTGCATCTCCTTATTATATATAACGTCAGGAGCCCACATGTTACCGTCAACGGTGTAGCCGTCGCCGCCTCGCGCCGACCATGCTATGGCGTTAAAGGCAGGGAGGTCAACCTCCACGCCGCCTTTCGTTACCTTCGTTACCTGTGGTGTGGTGAACGCAGCGCTGTTGGCTGCTCTGTTGCTCGTGGCGGTCTGCCACTGGGCGGTGAACGCTGTCCAGTTCATCAGGTCTGTACTCTTAGCCGCAGCGCGGTGTGAGCCGAAGATGTAGTAAGTGTTGTTCTGTGGGTTCCATACCACGCTGGGGTCATGCACGCTGACCCTGCTCAGGGTGTAGCTTGCCGCCGTCACGGATGTGGCTGTGAGCAGCAAAAGCAGGATAATAGTAGTAGTAATATGTCTCATCGTAAAAAAAAGTTTCGGCTGCAAAGTTAATATAAATTTCTTGTATATCAGTGATTTCTTTAGAAAACTTACGCAAAAAAAACAGCCCTGACAGAGGTGGGAGTCAAGTCTCCGCATCTGTCAGGGCTGCTTTTATTGTTGGAAAATAATCTCCTTCTATTTGATCACGACCTTCTTGCCGTTCCTGATATACAGGCCGCGTGCGGGCTTGCCGGTGCGCTGTCCGCTGAGGTTGTAGTACAGGCCGTCGGCCTTCTCTGCTGTCTGCCTTACTGTGCTTACGCCGGTGGCAGTCTCAAGGTCGCCCACGAAAATAACGCGAACGTCGGTGTTGGTGTCACCCGTGCTCCACTTGGACAGATAAGTGTTGAGGTCGGCTGCATTTACGTGACACTGAGTGGTAGGATTATTATCATCGTCATAGCCAAACTCGTCGTATCCGCCGTCAGTCCAGTCAAGCTGTTCCGGGTCGGCGTAGCAGTAAACGTCGGTGACTTCGGTGCATTGATAGAACGCGTCACCCTTGATAGTGGTGACACTCTGTGGTATCGTCACCTTAGTGGCTTTGTCACAACAGAAGAAGGCACTATATCCGACCTCGGTAACGCCGTCAGGGATGTTAATCTCGGTAAGTCCGCAGTATGCGAATGCGTTAGAGCAGATTTCCTTCACGGTGGAGAGCATGGTCATCTTGTCCTTTTTCCCCGGAAAACGTATCAGCTGAGTGCCGTCCTTGCTGTAAAGAATGCCATCGACCGTCTTCATATACTCGTTATCCTCAGGAATGGTGATGGCCTCTAAATTTGAGCAAGAACAGAATATATAGCCTTCTTCTATCATCTCCATGCTCTTAGGCAGATTGATAGTTGTCATTCCGTTGAAGTTGCAGAATGCTTCGTCTTCGATGAGCGTTACCCCCTCAGGTATGTTGAGTGTGGCATCGTTGCCGTAGTAGTAGTACAGCTGAGTGCCGTCCTTGCTCAGCAGCATATTGCCAGCGGACTTGTAGTTAGGGTTACCCTTGTCAACGGTGATGTTCGTTAATTTGGTGAGTCTTAACAGCAGAGAGCAGTCAAACGAGCTCAATGTGGCAGGGATGTTAAGCGTGGTAACTGCCATAGGGATGAGCACGAACTCGCTGCCGTCTTTGGTCAGCACGTTGCCGGCAAGGCTCATGAAGTAAGGGTTGGCCTCGTCCACGTTGACAGCACTGAGTGCAGTACATTCGCTGAAAGCGTCGTTGCTGACATAGCTTACTCCGCTGCCTAATGTCACGGTGGTCAGTTTAGTGCATCCATAGAATGCGTTTTGGCAAATCGCCTTGACGGAGGCAGGCATTGTGACGCTCTCCAATCCGGTGCAGTAATCAAACGCATCCCTGTTGATGCACGGTACTCCGTCGCTGATGACCAGTGAGGTTATCTCTGAACAGTAGTCACTCCACGGCCGGGTAGTTCCGGCGTAATTAGGCATGGCCTCGGTGCCGCTGATGGTCAGTGTGTGTGTGGCCTCGTCGTAGCTGTAGCTGAAAGGTGTGCTCGTGGCGTCGCGGAACGTAAGGTTCACCTCGCCCAGGAACTTAGCCCACGCCGCCGCGTCGCTTACGTGGCAGATGGTGGTGCCGTCGTAGTTGAAGTCGTCGTGTCCGGCCTCGTCCCATGTCAGCTGCTCTGGGTCGGCTGATATGTAAACGTCGGTCACGTTAACGCACCTGTAGAACGCGTCACCGCCTATATACTTCATAGCGCTGCCTATGTGCACTGAGGTGATGTTCTCGGTATCACTGAAAGCACAAGATTCTATCGTGGTGACGGGATAGTCCGTGCCGTTCACGGTGATTTTGTTGAGGATGGTGATGTCGCCCGTGGCATTGGGGCTCTCGCTTACGTAAGCCTCGTCGCCGTTGATGTAGTAATTGATGTTGTTCTCTGTGTAGTCTTGCGCGCTTGCCGCGTTGCAGGCAAGCACCATGAGCATGGCCGCTGCCGCTGCCCTGACTCCTGATTTCTTCTGGTAGAAATTCCGCATAATACTTATTGAAATGGTTAAACTTATAAGTTGTATTGTTAATAATTCCACAAAATTACTAATTATTACTGCATATTCTTTCCTCTACAAGTTAAATTATGTTAATTGGCACTAAATTACTACCATTGGTGTATCAATCAGTCAGCGTCAGCGGGTTTCATGTACGCCAATGCCCCATAATAGGACATTTTGGTGATTTAACATTTCATTACAATTCGCAATCTGGAGAAAAATGAGAGAAAAATGTAATAATATAGGAGAAGATTGTGATAGCACGCAATCTCCTTTTTTTCGTTTTTCGGCTAAAAAAGCGCCTTTTTTGTTTCTAAAAGCATAACTTTCACATCGTCAAAGCATAGCTTTTAGGGTGTGAAAGCTATCACTTTACCGTGTAAAAGCTATCGAATCACGCTAAAAATGCCCTAAAATATCGTCCTCAAACCACCCTCTGCTCTGTATAGTGCTGTATTACAGCACTTAACGCAAACCTCAATTTCCTTGCGATATTTCAGCCCGAACCACAGGTTGCTGACTAATATCGCAAGGAAATGAAGCCAGAAATAGGACATTTTGGTGATTTGGCTTTTTCTGCCTTTGCGGAATAGGTTGCTCGCTCGCTATTTTTACCTTCGGGTATTTGTCAAAATGCAAATATTTTGCCCAAGTGCTCATATTTTAGGCAAAACATAATGCTTTCTTCTAAAAAATAGTTATCTTTGTAGCCAATATATAGTAATAGCAACTGCAATCAGAAATGTGCGACCTCTTACAACAGGAGGAAGAGAGCAAACAGCAGTTGAAAGAATTGTTTAAATCATTGGGCTATGGACTTGAATAATCAAATCATCATATATCATACAGAGGACGGACAGATGCAAATAGATGTCCGTTTGGAGAACGAGACTGTGTGGTTGACGCAGAAGCAAATAGCTGAGTTGTTTGGAACAAAACGCCCGGCAATTACGAAGCACTTGAAGAATATCTATGCATCGGAAGAACTTGACGAAGGTAGCACATGTTCCATTTTGGAACACATGGGTAATGAAGGAAAACAAACTTATAGTACAAAGTATTATAATCTCGATGTTATTCTTTCAGTTGGCTATCGTGTTAATAGTAAGAATGCCACTCGCTTCCGTCAATGGGCGAACAAGGTCTTAAAGCAGTATCTCATCAAGGGTTATGCCGTAAACGAGCGTATGCGAAAGGAGCAGATTGGAGAGTTACGTCAACTGGTGGGTATGCTTGGGCGTACCATTCAGAGCCAGCCACTACTGTCTAATGACGAGACCAATGCCTTGTTTGAGGTAGTGACAGACTATGCTTACGCCCTCGATACCCTCGACAACTACGACTACGAGCGGCTTACTATCAATAAGACCACAAAGGAAGAGCCGTTCCATGCTACCTACGAGAATGCGATGGAGGCAATCAATGGGCTGCGTGAGAAATTCGGTGCTTCTGTTCTCTTTGGCAACGAGAAGGACGACTCCTTCAAAAGCAGCATAGGACAGATATACCAGACTTTTGGCGGAGAAGAACTCTATCCCAGTGTGGAAGAGAAAGCAGCTATGCTGCTCTATCTCGTTACCAAGAACCACTCGTTCAGCGATGGCAACAAGCGCATTGCCGCTACGTTGTTCCTATGGTTCCTTAACAATAACCACATTCTCTACCATCCTGACGGCAGCAAACGCATAGCAGACAGCACCCTCGTTGCTCTCACGCTGATGATTGCCGAGAGCAGAACAGAAGAGAAGGATGTTATGGTAAAAGTTGTTGTTAACTTGATAAACAAAAACAACGATGAGTAAAAAGTTTTTGTTAGATATGTGACTCCCCATCCTCCTCGTCAGTTGTCAGCGTGAAATCGTATCAGAATACGAAACGCTGCTCAACCGCATCAATGGTTGACGGGACGAGTTCTTTTCTAAAACAAAATAATGTAAGGTGGGTTCTAATAATTCCCACTGTCAGATTTTTGAATTTGTTTCGAGGGCAAAATGTTAACTGATAAGGGAGCATAGCGGGCTATGTGACCGCAGAAGTTAACAGTTTGCACCGAAAGAAAATAAAAATATGACATAATGTTATTCATGTAATTAACTAATTTAACTCGTGGGAATTTTTAGAACCCACCGTAAAGAAATAACTTGTATTTTCAAGGAATGAGAATAGGATTTGGAGTGGTATGTCGGATTTTCCGACATACCACTCTTTTTATGATTTCGCCTTTTCTCCCTTTATGGAATAGGTTGCTTTTCAACTAAAAATATATGTTAAAAGAAACGGGATGTGCTTGCATGGTATTGGAATTATATGTATCTTTGCATCGTTGAACTAAAAAAACAGTTGAACTAATCTGCTCGTTAATCTTTTTATTACTAACAAATATGCAGAAACTTACGGCTAAGGAAGAAGAGGTGATGGAGCTGATGTGGAAACTCGGTGAGTGTGCTCCTAAGGACATCGTGGCGCAGTATGATGAGCCGCGGCCTCATGTGAATACCGTGGCAACGGCGGTGCAGTCGCTGGAGCGGAAGGGCTTCGTGGGCCATCGGCCGTACGGACGCGGATATATATACTATCCCTTGCTGACGCAAGAGGACTACGGCAGGTCAAAGCTGGGCGGTTTCGTTGACCGCTATTTCAAGAACTCCTATATGAAATTGGTGCAGACGCTGGTGCGTGAGGAGAAAGTGACGGAACAGGAGCTGCTGGATTATCTGGAAGAACTGAAGAAATAGACCCTCCCCAACCCTCCCTGTGAGGGAGGGAGACTTAAAGAAACAGACCTTTCGTATAAACCATCCCTAACCTTCTCCCTGTGAGGGAGGGAGAAGTAAAACAAAACAAAAAGAGAATGAATCAGCGGACAGCCCCCTCCCTTACAGGGAGGGATGGGGTGGGTCTCTTATAAATAACTCAACTTTCGCAAGCTTCAGTTTCGTTGAGGTTTAAGGTTTTGAGGTCGCTTTACTTCAAGGTTTTAAGGTGATATTAGGCAACTATTCACCACAATTAAACATATTTCACCTCATGACCTTACGACCTTATAACCTGATAACCCAACAAGTTGAGCAGTTGCGAAACTTGAATAAATAATAATATGATTATATATATAATAAGGTGGGCGGTGGTGCTCACAATGCTATACTCACTTTACGGACTGCTGATGAAGCGTGAGACGCTTCATGGTGTTAACCGCCTTGTGCTGCTCATGATACTCGTGGCGAGCATGGTACTGCCTCTGTGTCAGATAGAGACAGCGGAGCCTAACTATGTGATGGAGGCGCGGCAGACGGTGGAATATCAGATAACCCATGCGCAGACTGCGCTCAACGGCAATGAGCAGTCTGCAGCGATTGCTTATGCAGGGGACGGAGCAGCAGTCGATAAGCCGGCGGCGCATGGCGGCGTCAGCATCTTAATCCTTGCGGCGATAGGAATATATTTCGTGGGACTTGTCATCAGTTGGGCGCGTTACTTACTGCCGTTGGCAGCCCTCGTAAGGCTCATCAGGAGTGGTAAGCGCATGGAGGTGACGGGAGTTCCTGAACAGGTCAGTGTGTTAGTGCATCCCGATATACACACGCCGTGCAGTTGGATGAAGTGGGTGCTACTCAATCCCACTGACGTAGGCACGCGTGCCATCATCAACCATGAGATGGCACACATACGCCTCAGGCACTCATGGGATATGTTGCTGTGTGAGTTTACCTGCCGTATGCTGTGGTGTGTGCCGTTTGCGTGGATGTTGCGCCAAGACCTGCGCGACGTGCATGAGTATCAGGCAGACCGCAGCGTGCTCTCAGGGGGTATCAATGAAGAAGAATATCAGCTGTTATTAATAAGGAAAGCTACTGTCACGGGACTGCAGCCTGTTGTCAATGCTTTGAATCAAAGTCCAATTAAACGAAGATTTAAGATGATGTACACAAAACCATCCCGACGGTGGGTGGCGCTGAAAGCCACCTACCTTCTGCCACTGGCAGCCTTGGCACTTGTCTCGTTTGCCCGACCGCAGACAATGAAGGACATAGAGAGACAGGTAGATAAGGCTGAGACAGAGGCCAAGCAGGCTGTAGAGGAGTCTGGAGTGATAGAGAAAGTAACGGCAATAGCTGAGAACCTCGGACTGACCAGCACTGATGAAGTGCTGCCGGTTATGGAACAGACAGTTCTGTCTGATTCCGTCGTAACTTCAGTCAATCCAATCATTGCCTTGGAGGAACAGCGAAACCTTACGGATGCTAACCTGGTGAAGGCAGACCTCGCAGAGTCTGGCCGTAATATTGTGAGAATGACGAAAAGTGTTACAGAACTGCTTGACAGTACTATGCAGGCCGTTGGTGCGCGCAAGATAGCCGAGGGTACGTATGTGGGACATTTCCAGCCTAACCTTAACAGTGACACCGTGCGCATAGCACAGGCTAAGGTGCTTGATTACCAGTCAAGGCTGATTGCAAGTCATGGTTTTGCAAAGAATACTGCCAGCCCCTATGCCTATAACATAACGCTGTCCGCAGAGACACGCAAGGAGCGCACGGGGTATTACATACGTTTCCTGCAGCCGTTGTCATCCACCCTGCGGCATTATGACCGTAAGCGTGTGGACCCGAAGAGGCTGTCAACCGATGAGGTACTGGTGAAGGATTTATATGCCGGGGAGTATTATCCAGTAGCGATGGAACGCACGAAAAAAGATACTCGTATGTATTTCTTTCTTCGGGTTCCGCCAAAGATGGATGCAGCGTCGGTGGAGGAAGGTCTATCACAGTATGTTTCCGACTTTGCCATTTATGATGTCGCAACAGCAGACAAGTATGTGCTCCGTTCGATGGACAGGGAATACTTAAAGTTGGCAAAGAAAGATAGTGGTGAGGGGTGGTCGCTATATCAGTTCTGTTTGGTGTTCCCTCCGTTAAGAAAGAATGTTGACGAGGTTTCTCTCGTAAATATGAAAGATAAATATAGAACGTATATGAGAAGATTCAAACTGAGCGAGATTCCACATAAGGGACGTGTTATAACCGAATAAACAAGACAGGATATGAACAGGATTATAATGATAATAATAGCAGCAGTGGTGATGTTTGCCAACTGCTATGCCAAGAAAGGTGCACGCGTCACTTATGATGTGCGTCCGGAGAATAAACAGCCGGTGCTGGAGCGTCCGGCATGGCCTGACTATGATTTGCACGATGACCGCTCCTTCGCTGCTTTCTCACACGTGCAGACTGCGCCGGAGAAACCAGTGCGCTACATTATGACAGAGAGCGGCAGCAATTTCCTCCCTGTGACTGTTTACCGTTGTGAGGATGCCACGTATGTATGTATGGACTATCCAATGCCGACAAGTCAGGACTGGCTGTTCTTCCGCTTTACCACTGGCTCTGCCATCATCGACGCTGACACTGGCGACCGCTACTTGATTCAGTGTGTGGAGCACTTTCCCTTGGATCAGTGCTTCTGGGTGTATGGGCAGGCAGGCGAGACCCTGCGCTTTGTGCTTGTGTATCCTCCTCTGCCGCCGTCGGTGAAGCGCATACAGATTTACGAGGCAAGTGCGGAGTCGCGCCGCTGGCTGGACGGCACGGGGTGTATTACAGTGCCGATGGATATAGATGACCTGCGTCCGGGCAAGAAGAATAATGACGATACGGAGTGGAAAACGCGCGGGCGTATCATAAGGTAGTCTATGCCTGATGTGTTGTAAATAATAAATGTTTTTTCATAAAAGAGTAATTCGGTGGAGGCGACTGGGAAGTTTCCTCCATCCGTTTTCAGAATATCTACTTTGAATAATTGTAATGAACAAAACGATAATATCAACCTTATTATTAATAATGACAACTCTCGCTGCCCTGGCGCAGGAGAAGAAAGACAGTATATACCTTTACGGTTCAGTGGCAGACAGTTTTACCAAGGCTTCCGTGCCAGACGTGTTGCTGACACTGATGAAGACAGACTCCACGATGGTGGACTCTGCAAGGGTGTATAAGAGCAGTGGCTATACATGGGGTATAGGCAGGGGAGCAGAGACCACGCAGTATTATTTTAAGGTGTCGCGCGAACCGATGCGCTATATACTTCGCTTTGAGCATCCTGATTACGAAACGACCTTTGCCGACTTTGAGCTGAAGAAGGTGAGCCGCAGGCAGGAGAGCGTAGAGGGACCTAAGGTGTATATGAGGAAACTCAGGAACTCCAGTCACCACGAGGGCGGTTCGCTTGACGAGGTGGTGGTGAGGGCCACGAAGGTGAAGATGGTGTGGAAGGGCGACACGCTGGTGTTCAATGCCGATGCCTTCAACGTGCCCGAGGGCTCCATGCTCGACGGACTGATAAAACAGTTGCCTGGCGTGGAACTGAATGAGAATGGTGAGATATTCGTCAACGGAAAGAAGATTGATAACCTGACGCTCAACGGTGCGGACTTCTTCAAAGGAAAGAATAAGATAATGCTTGAGAACCTGCCTTACTTCACGGTGAAGAGCATCGAGGTGTATAACAAGCAGACGGAGGAGAATAAGATGCTTGGCATAACCGATGAGGATAAGAAGGAATATACCATGGACGTGGTGCTGAAGCGCGAATACAACAAGGGTGGCTCCGCTAACCTGGAGGCTGGCTACGGCACAGACTACCGCTATAAGTTTAAGGGCTTTGGTATGGCTTACTCAGACCATACAAGGGCGGTGCTCTTCGGAGGTGCAAACAATATCAACCAGACTGCCGACTATGACTCTTATAACCAGGAATACAATGACCGCACGCATCAGGCTGGCGACCGCCACTACCGTCAGGTGGGTGGTATGTTCACCTATCTCGGTGCGGAGAACAAGGTGAATAATGCCACAGAGGTTAATGTGGTGTGGAAGGATGATACGGGTGATACACGCCAAAGCAGCGAGAACTACCTGACTGATGGAAGCACTACATACGGCCAGTCGGCAAGCCACAACCGCAGCAGACCGGTAAATGTGGGCGTGAGGAATACCTTCCGCCTTACGGGACCGATAGGCATATTCTCGCGGTTAAACCTTGACTATAACAAGCACCGCTATGACAGTGAGGGGTGGGATGTATCTACCGCCGATGCCATGATGACCGACAGCATCAACAGTTCGCGATACTCCTCGCGCAACCGCGCAGATTATCTCAGTGGCTACGGCAACGTCAGCCTGTCTAAGCCGATGAAGACGGGAGACTCGTTCCAATTTGCTTTGAATGGTGATTTTAGTAAGCAGATGAATCCGGAAACGGAAAGCGAGAATTACTACATATACCATAGATTGAATACTACTGACGAGCGCAACAGGCTTACGCAGACTCCTTCTTATTCATATAACTACTCTGCGACACTGCATTATCGTTATGTGCTAAAAGACTGGAATATTACGCCTTCCTATGGGATAGGCCAGAGACGTAGTCACAATGAGCGCAGCGAGTTTCTGCGCGATGCTACGGGGCTTATGCCTGACTATGACAATAGTAATGAGAGCTCCAACCGCATCCTCGCCCATAATGCAAGTGTATCGTTCGGCTATAGCCATAGTTTCAAAGATAAGGGTTATGTAAGTGCCAGTGCTGATTTCAGATTGAACTTTGAACGTCAGCACATGGGTTTCGATATGCCTGGGGTAAGTAGCTATACTGCACAGCAACTGACACGTCATTACACTCGGTTCGAACCTTATTTCTATTTATATTATAGCGGCAACAATAGAAGAAAGAGGTTATATACTAACTACCGCATGTCTCATAACACTCCCTCTGCCGGCGACCTGCTCGACCGGCCGCAGACCAGTGACCCGCTTAATATATACCTCAGCAATCGCGACCTGAGAATGGAGACCACACACAGTTGGGATGTGGATTACATGGTGCGTCGTGACAGTATAGACCAGACTCTGCGCTTTGAGTGGTATGGCAGGGCTACACATAATGCAATATCACGAGGGTATTCGTATGACCCAGTGACGGGCGTGCGCACCTACCGTCCGGAGAATATCAGCGGCGGAAACTGGAACACCACGCTCTTCGTGGCATGGGATCGTGCCGTAGATAAACGGAAATACTGGAACATTGGCAATGAGTGGCGTGTGACATATACGCGCTCTACCGCTTTGGCTAATGTGACAGGCGATACGGATAGAGAACTGAGCCGTGTAGGTAACGTGCTGCTGAGCTATAAGCCAAGTGTTCGTTTTCAGAAGGATAACCTTACCGTGAGGTTGAAGGGCGAGGTGGCATATCGCAATATCCACCGTAACATAACACTGGGGGAGCAGCCTACGGACTTGTGGGATTTCAGCTACGGACTATATGCCCAGTATAAGTTGCCGTGGCAGTTGACTATCGACACAGACCTGTCAATGAACTCCCATAGGGGTTACAATGACCCGGAGATGAATGACAACCGCCTGTACTGGGATGCGTCGCTGGCGAAATCCATAAAGGCAGGAACATGGGTGATTAAGTTGCGCGGCTATGATCTGTTGGGGCAGGTTTCCAACTTGCGCTACAGTATAAATGCTCAGGGACGCACCGAGACATGGAGCAACACTTTGCGCAGGTACGCTCTTTTGACCGTAAGCTACCGTTTTGCAAAGAAGCCGAAGAAGGGGTGAACTCCTTTCTTCGGCAAGCGTCACTACGTGCCGGACGGTGAGGACGTGAGCTTAATCTTAGCGGTTGATTGAAAGAACGATTGCAAATTATTTGGCAGTTTCGGATTAAAATCATATATTTGCAAATGTATTCTATCTTCTTCTTACTCCTTCCTGCTCTTTCTAAATACATTGCAAGCGGAACTTGAATATTTTACTAACTAATACATTATATATTATGGGAAACGCTAATATAAAGATGAATATCTACGAGGAAGCCAGTCACTGCCTGATGTGCCTTGACGCTCCTTGTACAAAAGCATGCGGAACTGGAGATCCGGCACGTGCCATTCGTGCTGTCCGTTTTGACAATAACAGGCTAGCCTTGCAATGGGTAAAGAACTGTACAGACGAGGACCTGGAGAGGGCCGAGCAGGCATGTATCCATTATAACAGTCCCATCCGCATTCGTGGTCTCATACGTAGCATTTTGGAGGATGATGTGGATAATAGCAATTATCCCGACCTGGGCATCGTTTTCTGTGGTATCAGGTGCGAGAATCCGTTCTTCCTGGCATCGTCGGCTGTGTGTACTAACTATGAGATGGTGGCCCATGCTTTTGATATGGGATGGGCTGGCGTGTTCTATAAAACAATATGTATAGATGACATCTATGAGGTGTCACCACGCTTTGATGCCATTCATTATGCAGCCACAAAGGGTGGTTTCTTCGGATTCCGCAATATGGAGCAGTTGAGCGAGAACAGCGTGGAGGTGGATTTCGACATACTGCGCAGGCTGAAGAAAGATTACCCTGCAAAGGTTGTCATAGCCTCTATTATGGGAAAAAATGAAGAGGAATGGGCTGCCTTGGCAAAGATGGCTGAGGAGGCCGGCTGCGATGCGGTGGAGCTGAACTTCTCTTGTCCGCAGATGAAAACAGAGGGAATGGGCAGTGACGTAGGACAGAACCCTGAACTGGTGAGGACTTTCACGGCATGCGTGAAACGTGCGGTTAGGATTCCTGTGATTGCTAAGATGACACCGAACATCACCCGTATTGCCGAACCTGCCGAAGCCTCTCTTCAAGGAGGTGCCGATGCCTTGTCGGCCATCAATACCATCAAATCGGTGACGATGAGCCAAAAAGCAGAGGTCTTTGACCAACGAACCGTGTCAGGCTATTCTGGCCGCGCCGTGCGTCCTATAGCCCTGCGTCATGTGTTGGAGATGGCGCAGATGCCGCAGAAACCTGTGCTGAGCGGCATCGGCGGCATTGAGACATGGCGTGACGCACTTGAATTCATACAACTGGGATGCAGCAACGTGCAGGTGTGTACGGCCGTTATGCAGTATGGCTATCGCATCATCGACGACCTGATACTGGGGCTCCGGCGCTATATGAAGAAATGTGGTGTCACCAGTCTGCAGGAATTGGTTGGCGAGCAGCTACCGTCGTTCACCAAGCCAAGTCAGATGAATCGCACTACCATCGTATATCCGAAATTTAATCTTGATGACTGTATAGGGTGCGGGCGCTGTGCCATATCTTGCAGTGATGGCGGACATCAGGCTATCGTCTTCGACAGCGAGACCCGTCAACCCCGTTTGGTAGGAAAGAAATGTGTGGGCTGTCACCTATGCCGGCTGGTTTGCCCTACCGGTGCCATTGACTTGACTAAGCGAGTCGAGAAGAAAGGTGTGCCTAAGGCCTGATGTTTCGCCTTGGACATTGACCGTGAGCTGCTGTTTTATGAAAAAAACGAGGAAACAGAGTAAAAATGTCAGTTCGTGCTTGATACACGTCAATTAGGGGTGTATTTTTTCAAAAAAAAACGTGAAACATTTGGTGCATTGGTAAAAAAGCTATACCTTTGCACTCGCTTTCGGGAAAACGGCAGCGCCTTGGTCGAAAGGACTTTGAGGACTGGCCGCCGCGAAGACGGAAAGCGCAAGCGATACTTGAAAAGATTAC
>DFLE01000042.1:19075-106834 GCA_002373375.1 Prevotellaceae bacterium UBA3627 | reverse complement strand
TCCAGTCCTGGTCTTTTATCTCCTCAGTAACATACGTTATCGCTACGCCTTCTACGGGGAACTGGCGCAGTGTCTCTTTCAGCAGTATCTCATGATACTCTTCCTGCTGTATGTAACCGGTAACTCCCTCGTCTGTATCCTCAAAACTCTCATAGCCACACTCGCCACACTCGTCGGCAAGCAACTCACGACAAGCCTGAAGCAGGTCGGCCTCACTCATTATGCCATCGGCTACCGCCATAGCACCGTCACAAGAAATATTGAACTTCGTTTGTAAGTATTTCATAATATATATGTGTTCTTTTTAGTTTCCAGCAACAAGCCTGAAATGTTAATTTTAATGCAAAGTTAAAAAAAAATAGGGAAAAACCTTACTCATGTTAGGGTTTTTCCGTATATTTGCAATATAAATAAAGATAATTTTGCAATTGAAAACAAACATTCAGCCATTGAGTGTGTAATATTTACCGTGAAATCATTAAAGGAGGAACAAACGATGAAGTATAACAAGTTTTTTATAATTGCGACAGCAGCTGTCATGATAGCTCAAAACATCTGGGCACAGGATGACATGTACTTCACACCAAGGAAGAAGGCACAGGGCGCCACAGCTGTGACATCACAGGTTGTTGACGACGACGCACCCTATCGCTACAGGATACCGGCCGACGCTGCCGACGGGGAGACCGTTGACTACGGCAACTCTGACCGTGATGTTGACGAGTACAACCGCCGCGGCGGCTACAGCCAGCAGCAAGCGCAAGACGACTCCGTGACCATCTCACGCCAGGAGTATGAGGACTATGTCTACAGCCGTCAGATGGAGCGTTTCGACGACTACAACGGCCGCATCACACTGATTGTGAACGACCCTTGGTATTATGACCCTTGGTACTCTCCTTACTACGGCTCATACTACTGGGGCACCAGCTGGTACTATCCATGGTACTCTTCCTACTCATGGTATGACCCGTGGTATCGCCGCCCGTACTGGGGATGGGGCTACGGATGGCACAGACCATACTATAGCTATTACAGACCATACTACTACAGGCCATATTACGGCTACACAGGATACAGACGCGGTGGATATGTGAATGGCAGACCCGTAGTAAACAGGGGCAGCTACCGCGGCGTCACATCTACCAGACGCGGAACGGTTAACCGTAATGGAGTTGTAGAACGCAACAACACCGTACGTCGTAGCAACGCCTTCGGCGGCGCAACATCCTCCAGCAGCAGTTCACGTGGTGGCTACATAGGCAACAGCCGAGGCTACAGCGGCGGTTCATATAATGGTAGCACCACACGAAGCAGTGGCAACTCTTTCGGCGGAGGCTCATACAGTGGCGGCACACGCAGCGGTGGCGGTGGCTTCAGCGGTGGTGGCTCACGCGGCGGTGGAGTAAGCCACGGCGGAGGCAGGAGATAATGCATAATTCATAACTTAATAATTACTGCCTTCCCCTTTTGCTTCAGGCTCCCTCCCTCACAGGGTTGCTCTCCCTCGGGAAACGAGGGAGTCGGAGGGAGTAAAAAGACAATTGATGATGTGGGGCGGGTATCTTAAACTCATAATTAGAAACGACATGAAAAAGATACTGACTATAGCAATCGGCATTACCGCACTCGCGGCTAACGCACAGGAGACATACGAGAGCGCACAGCTCGCCACTCAGGACCTTAACGGTACAGCGAAGTACATCGGCATGGGCGGTGCGATGGAGGCACTGGGTGCCGACATCTCAACCATCAACACAAACCCCGCGGGCATAGGACTATTTCGCAGGTCATGGATAGGAGCATCAGCCGGCTTCACCAGTCAGAGCAGTTCCTTTGACGGAGCATCCGTGGGGGCAGACATTGGCGACAACGGCAAGACCAATGTGGACTTCAACCAGTTAGGCTTCGTGTGGTCAACCAAAACGGGCAACGACTCACGTATGAATTTCGCGTTCAACTTCCAGAAGAGCCGTAACTTCAACCAGATACTGCAGGCTGTCAACAGCCTCTACGACGCCTCGGCCAACAAGGTGAACTACATGAAGAACTACTGGTATAAAGAGAACCTGTCTCTGCAAGACTTGGTAATAGGAGCAGTGGTGGGTGAAAACCTTAAGTTTGACCCTAACGACGAAGACGTTTACTACAGAGGTGCCAACGCATACGCAGGAAAATACAATAACAGAGGTTGGATAGGAAACTTTGACTTTAACATCAGCGGCAACATACACGACAAGGTATATCTGGGATTTACCCTCGGTATCAAGAGCGTGCATTACCGTAGCACAAACGTTTATGACGAGCAACTGACCGACATTGACGGCATTACAGATGGCGGAATATTCGGTTTCACAGACGAGCGTCGCATAACCGGCTCGGGCATAGACGCGAAGTTTGGCGCTATATTCCGTCCTATAGAGGGGTCTCCGTTCCGCTTCGGCGTGTATATCAACACTCCTACGTGGTATAATTTGGACTGCTACGGTGACATGAGCGCAGCCGCTGACTTCAGAACCCTTGATGAAGCGACAAACACTCAGTATGATTACGCTTATAACAGGAACAAAGCAAACGCGCACTATGACTATGAATACGCCATCAGCACTCCGTGGAGATTCGGAGCGTCAATCGGTCATACTTTCGGCAAGACAGTAGCCATAGGCGCGACATACGAATACGCGGACTACAGCGGCATAAAGAACCGCATAGTAGAGGGGACATATATAGACTATGACGGCTTCTCCTCAAAGCAGACGAGCAAGGACTATCAGATGGACGCTAATAACGACATAGCACTGCGCGGCGTGAGCCTACTGAAGGTAGGCGCAGAGATAAAGCCCATACCAGAACTGGCAGTACGCTTCGGCTACAACTGGCAGAGTGCCATCTACAAGGACAGCGGATACAAGGACATCACCATCGACAACGCCCCTGCATATGGCAGCGTGGGAGCTTACTACACCACTTACGACTTCGTAAACTGGAAAGCCACCCACAGGCTTACATTCGGCCTTGGAATCAACATTGGAAAGAACTGGGGACTTGACCTCGCTTACCAGTATTCTACCCAAAAAGGTGAGTACTATCCATTCACCACTACCGAGTCTGAGGTCTATCGCAACACGACAACCGACGAATACACCACTGACCTGAATTATGGCACAGGAACAACAGTACACAACAACCGCCACCAGTTTAACATGACTCTGGGCTACAGGTTCTAAGGACATTTACAGATATTACATAATTAAACGGACTGCTTTTGTTTGATGTGATAACAAAAACAGTCCGTTTAACTATTATGCCGCGACATAAAATTATTGTCTGTATAAAAATAATTTCGTAACTTTGCATATTGTTATGACGAGAATACTTTTTGGAATACTTAAATGGACACTCGGCACATTTATTGTGTCCACACTGCTGGCAGTAGTATTGTTTAAGTTCATGCCCGTATGGTTCACACCGCTGATGTTCATTCGCTGCTATGAGCAGTCAGCCAACGGTGAGGAGATGAAGCTGAGACATCGCTGGATTTCACTGGAAGAAATGCCAGAAGACATGCCGCGTGCAGTCATAGCGAGCGAGGACTCACGCTATATGAAGCATCACGGTTTTGACTTTGAGGCTATACAGTCTGCAGCAAAGCACAACATGCACTCAAAGACAAAACACGGCGCAAGCACCATAAGCCAGCAGACTGCCAAAAACGTATTCCTGTGGCCGGGACGCTCATGGCTGCGCAAAGGTCTGGAGATGTATTTCACTGTACTGATAGAGTTTATATGGGGTAAGGAGCGCATTATGGAAGTATATCTAAACTCCATAGAGATGGGCGACGGCATCTACGGAGTGGCTGCTGTGGCAAAGTATCACTTTGACAAATCGCCGAAAGACCTGACACGACGTGATTGTGCACTGATAGCGGTGACGCTGCCCAACCCACGCAAGTTCTCAAGCCAACATCCTTCTGACTATATGCTGAAACGCCAAAGGCGCATAAGCCATGACATAAAATTCGTCAACTGGAAGAAAGAACAAAACACAGACAAATGACACAGCCCGACTTCCTTAACGACCTTAACGAGTCACAGCGCAATGCCGTGACACACATTGACGGCCCATCCTTAGTCATTGCGGGAGCAGGCTCTGGTAAGACACGCGTCTTGACATATAAGATAGCCTACCTGTTAACCTTGGACGTAAAGCCATGGGAGATTATGGCTCTCACCTTTACCAACAAGGCTGCAAAGGAGATGAAAGAACGCATAGCGAAACTTGTAGGCGACAACCATGCACGCTACTTGCGCATGGGCACCTTCCACTCTGTCTTTGCATCCATCTTGCGTCAAGAGGCTAACAATATAGGTTACAATAGCAATTACACCATATATGACGAGGCTGACTCAAGGGCTTTACTGAAAGTCATCATCAAGGAGATGGGCTTGGATGACAAGACTTACAAGCCTGCCGATGTCCACTGTCGCATATCAAACGCCAAAAACAACCTGATAACCGCTGATGCATACAGCGAGAACCACATAGCCCGCAGCGTTGATGCCTCAGACGGCAAGCCACAGATTTATAATATATATAAGGAGTACGCACGGCGGTTAAAGTTGGGCAATGCCATGGACTTTGACGACCTGTTGCTCAACATGTGGATACTGCTGAAAGACCATGAGGAGGTGAAACTGAAATACAGCAATGTATATAGGTATATCCTCATTGACGAGTATCAGGACACAAACAAAGCACAACAGGAGATAATATGCCTTATGTCATCCATACACAACAACGTATGTGCAGTGGGTGACGACGCACAGAGCATATATGGTTTCAGAGGTGCAAATATAGACAACATCCTGAACTTCCAAAATCAGTATAAAGGCTCACGACTCTTCAAACTGGAGCAGAACTACCGCTCTACACACAGTATCGTGAAGGCTGCCAACAGTCTGATACACAAAAACGAGCGGCAGATACATAAAGAAGTATATAGTATGGGAGATGCCGGCGAACCCATAGAACTGACAGAGCTGACCAGCGACCGCGAGGAGGCTCTCTTTATCAGCAAAGACATCAAGGAGCGTATGAGGACAGACAAAGCCTCATACTCTGATTTCGCTATACTATATCGCACAAATTTCCAAAGCCGCACGTTTGAGGAGCAGTTCCTGAAGTCTGCTATCCCCTACCGCATCTATGGTGGCATGAGCTTCTATCAACGCAAGGAGATAAAAGATATCGTAGCCTATTTCCGCTTGATAGTCAACAACTATGACGACGAGGCTCTTGCAAGGATTATCAACTACCCCACACGCGGCATCGGAACGACAACTATACAGAAAGTGCGTGACGCTGCCCACGAGTACAATATCAGCATGTGGCAGGTATTGGAGCAGATGGATCGTATTCCACTTCCGCTGACACGTGGCGCCCTTAACAAGTTGCAGGCTTTTTACAGGCAGATTGAAGGCTTCACAGAAAAGCTTGACACCGATGACGCCTATGTATTAGGCAAAGAAATAATAAGGGAGACTGGCATATCAAAGGACATCTATTCTGGTACTGACCCTGAGCAGTTGTCACGTCAGGAGCACCTGGAGGAGTTTCTTGCGTCCATGCAAGAGTTTGTTGAGACTGGACGAGAGCAGGACACTCCCATTACCCTTACAGATTTCCTGCAAGAGGTATCACTGCTCAGCGACCGCGATGATGAGAGCGACGACACGCCAAAGGTAACACTGATGACCATACACAGCGCAAAGGGACTGGAGTTCCCCTATGTCTATGTGGTGGGTATGGAGGAGAACATATTCCCCTCTCCCCTCTCCCAAGGCAGCATACGCGAATTGGAGGAGGAGCGTCGTCTGCTATATGTTGCCATAACACGTGCGGAGCGCTACTGTCATCTGACATACGCCAAGATGCGCTACAGGTATGGCAAGATGGAATGGGACACACCAAGTCGTTTCCTGCGCGACATCGACCCACACCTGATACACATAAATGGGGATAACGTAATGCCAGCATACAGAAGGGCTGCACCTATGCACAGGCCGCAACCACGTCCCGCAGCATCACCAATGCCACAACCGCGGTTTACCCCCACATCCAGAATAGCATCACACAGTCCGATAGCAACGGCAGTAAACCTTGACTTCTCCATCGGAGACAAGGTATCACACGACCGCTTCGGATTAGGCGTCATCACTGCATTAGACGGCAACGGTGGCAGTGCGAAAGCCACAGTAGAGTTCAAGAATGCAGGCACTAAACAGTTACTGTTGAAATTCGCCCGCTTGAAGAAAATCATGGCAGAATAGCAGGGACAACAAAATACTCAATTGTGAGTATTGTGTATTTTTTGGAAAATGAATAACTTTGCATATTACAACATTATTGCAATATATTTGTTTCCACTATAAGTTCTGCAGATATTTTACCTATGAAGAAGATGAAGATGTATGAGTCAAGCGACAAGATGTTGTCATTGATTCGCGACAACTACAATATCTTACAGAGCCTTGGCGCATTTGGCATAAGCCTTGGCTTTGGTAACAAGACCGTACAGGAAGTATGTCAGGAGCAGAATGTGGACACCCTTACCTTCCTCGCTGTAGTAAATCTCACAATCAATGATTACTTCTCATCAGAGGATTTAGATAAGCTGAGCGTACCCACACTTTTGCAATATCTGAAGGCCTCACACCACTATTATATAGACTTCCAACTGCCTTTCATCCGTCGTGAGCTTACAGAGGCACTCGACGAAGGCGACAACCTCGGCAGGCTGATACTTAAGATATACGATGAGTATGCACGCTTCATCATTCACCACATGAAGTTTGAGGAACAGACTCTCTTCCCTTACGTCGAGGCGCTTCTCAATGGCGAGCACAAGGAGGGATATAACATTGAGACATTCTCCAAACACCACGGACAGACCAACGAGAAACTGAAAGAGCTGAAAAGCATCATTATCAAATACCTGCCGTCAGACCCGATGCGAAACAATATGCTGACGGCCACTCTTTATGACATATACAATCTTGAGGAATGGCTCAAACTGCACGCCAACGTGGAGGAGCAGATATTTGAGCCTACGATAAAGCTTCTGGAGAAACAGCAGAACAACAATGACGTATCACTGAAAATCTCTAACTTCATCGGTTCTACAGAGAACACGGAGACTCTCTCTGACCGTGAGAAAGACGTTGTGATAGGAGTGGTGCAGGGACTCACAAACAAAGAGATTGCCGAGAAACTGTTTATAGCACCTAACACTGTCATCACACACCGCCGAAACATTGCACGTAAACTACAGATACACTCTACGGCAGGTCTTACCATCTATGCCATCGTCAATCAGCTTGTTGACATATCAAACGTAGAGCTTTAACCACATACATATAACAAATAAAAAAAGCGAGCATCATAATGATGTTCGCTTTTTGTTTGAGGTGCGTGGCGGAGTCGAACCGCCTTGGCTGGTTTTGCAGACCAGAGACTAAACCGTTCATCCAACGCACCAGTCTCCATTTACAACTGATTTCTCATTTGCGAGTGCAAAGGTACGTCTTTTTTATGTATTATGCAAATTATTTCGCACTTTTTTTTGTTTTTCTTTCGTAATTCAATAATTCTTTGTACCTTTGCACTCGCAAATGAGACACGGGCACCAGTCTTTGACTGACTAACCCTATTTGCTTCGTGCGATACATTGCACTCGCAAAATCGCTAAAGCGACCATGAGCCAGCTTTGCTGACACTCATTTCTTGCTTCGTGCGATACATTGCACTCGCAAAATCGCTAAAGCGAACATGAGCAACAGAAAATGCGTCTGTGGCGAAATTGGTAGACGCGCTAGACTTAGGATCTAGTGTCTTACGATGTGCAGGTTCGAGTCCTGTCAGACGCACACTTGTGACAAAGGGGAAAATCCGTATGGATTTTCCCCTTTGTTGTTTAACCATATACACAATTGTACTACACCCCAAACATCTCGTGCCAGCGACTGAACACCTGCAGTCCGTGCTCCCCAAACCTTACGAGGGATGCTAAAGCCTGCTCGTATGTCTTCTGTTCGTCGAGATGAGTCTTGGAGAAGAATTTGTCTGCATAACATATTATCTGCTCCTCCAACGTCTCCGGCACCAAGTCCTGATGAGGCAACGGCAACCCACGCTCTATGATGGTCTCTACGGTAAGCCCTGTGCCTGTATGGCGCGCACACACTCTGGCATAGGGCTCTAACGACGGTGAGTAAGAGCGCAGCATCTCCGCACCCAGCACACCATGACATAGATATGGTTCCTTTCCGAAACAATATATACCCGGGGCATCACACTTTATAATACCAATGTCATGCAGCATTGCCGCACCATACACAAAATCCTCGTCTGCACCCAGTTCCCTGTGACACTGACATACCTTCAGCGCCAGGTCTGCCACATAACGGCTATGCTTCAACAAGATGTTACGTAACTCTGGGTTCTCTCCTTCTTTGTAAAAGGAATCTATTATGCTGTTATAATCTATCATACCTTTATTTCTTATCTTAATGAAATACTCTTTATTACCGTAGCAGAAGCTCCCGTGCTGCCTGTATGTTGCAGGTGGAAACCAGAGAACGGCAATACACGTGTCATCTGCGCCTTCAATGTCTGCGTCTCAGCGTTATGCTTTATGTTGACCGTCAGAATATCACCAACAGCTGACAGCTCCACACCACACTCACTCTTAAACAAGTCACACCGTTCAGGCTCACTTATCCGCTTTATCTCTCCTTTATTATACTCCACCAAATACACCTCCACTGCGTGGTCATATTCCGGAGTGCGTATGAACCTTATGCCATATCCGGTAAGGGTATGTGTATCAAACTTTATACAGATGTCAAGATACTGTCCTGTGGCCGAGCCGAATCCCTGCCCTGCCCCTTTACACGGACACAGCGTAACGATGCAGTGCTGGTCTGTCCTCACCTCACTCTCACGCGGTGTGTACATCAGCCTTGCACCTTTCTGCAACTGCACCAGTCCCCACTCACCCTCGGCTCCGTCCATGCCCTCGGCATATCCCCACGCAGACTTAGAGTTATCTGCTGTCCACGGATATTCCTCCGTATCCTTGGGCTTATAGCAATCGGCAGTCCACTGACCGGGAACAACATCCGTCTGACGTACATAGAACGGCGGCAGACTCAGCGGCAGCGGTTCTGTGGGCGTAGGCACCATGAGTGGCTTACCGTTAAGCGTACAATTGGTCATCATACACAAATATCGCGGATCAGGACGCTTGTCCCATTCTATCTTCAGCTCTGGGTCATCGCTGATCCAACGACAACGCTCCATCGTCACCGGTCCGCTCACCTTGGTAAGATATTGCGTACCGTGGGTTTTAGTATATATGTCACAGTCAATGAACCTTGCCCCTATGCTTTTATCTGTGGTATAGAACGGCTTACTTGAGAAGAAGGTAAACCTGCACTTCTTATATGTGCCTGTACCACTGAGCGCATCGTCAGTACACTCAAAATAGCAGTTCTCATAATCCGTATGCGGCACACCCACAAACGGGCAGAGGTTAAGGCGCGATATGAAACGGCAGTTGTCAAAGCGATAGTTATCGCCTTCGCAGATACCTATCTGCGCCTGCACTATGGCTTGTTTGCGCCGTTGTCTGTTCTTGCTGTTGTCACGCTTATATACGAGGTCCACATTACAGTAATTGCCAAACGTCACATTACGTGCCGACACATTGTCGCCTTTTATATGAAACATGGTATAGTTACCGTCAGCCCCCTGCGTCTGTCCGCGGTTTACAGCAAACACCACATCCTCCGGACTCTCTCCCAATCCTATTATACACAGGTTACTCAGCTCCAACTCCATGGCATAAGGCACGCTGCCCTTCTTCGGACGTCTGACCTCTGGGTCATCAGGGTTATCCATCCAGTACACTGATGGCTCCACATATATATACGTGACACCATCCTTCACGCCATTTCTCTCCGCATACCTCAGTGCCTCCGCCACATGCGAGAAGCGCCAATCAGCCTCAGCCGTCTTTTTCTTATCATTGACATACAGGCATGATGGCGACGTGGTCATCTTCTTGCCGTCATAAATAAAACCCACCGCCGCGCCAGCATACACATAACACAGCATACCACACAATGTCATGATTAATCTGTTCATAGCAAACATCTTCTTATTCCCCACAAAGTTAATAAAAAATTTTGGCTCTTCGCTCTGTTTTTCGTAACTTTGTAATAATGTACACTGATTTTTTCAACATATTGCTTGAGGCCGCCGGCTACGCTGAGAAAGACGCGAGACAATGCTACAAACTGTTTAATATCGTATTACGTCGCAGCATAGAGGAACGGCTCGCCAACAGCCGTCTGCGTTTTGGTGGTCTGTTTGCGAAGATTGACTTCCTGTGCCATGAGTATAATGTCAACGCGTCACTGTCACGCGCTGTCAATTCACTGCGCCATCGCATAAAAGGCATAGGCACGGCCGACGCCGGAATGCTGAGAAAGTACTACAAGACAGACCTTGAGGCTATCACTAAGTTTATCAGTATTATATACAAAGTAGATATCCCCGGTGAATTGAGCGTTCTCTTTCCCAAGCGCCACAAGAGCGAGGAACATCACCACAGCGTAAGCAACTGCATCAGGATGGTGGTACAGGAGTGGGACGAAAGCACCATAAAGGGCGATACCGACGAGGCCGGTCCTGCCACCGTCATAATACCCGAGGGCTGGGAGTATATCTTGAAACTGCTTGACAAAGGTTGCGAGATAAACCTTGTCAGACCGCATACAGAAGAGCGCAGCGACGGCAAGGTGCTGGTACCTGAGCTCATCATACTGTACCCCGACTACCTCATAGACATATCCACAGTGGCAAGCTGTTTTGAGAGTTATGCCGACACGCCATACATAGCATTGCTCAACAACCTGCGCACCATGCCCTCCACCCGTGCCATACACCTGGGTAACCTCGCCTCGCAGTTCCTTGACGAAGAGTTACACGGGCGCAAGCGCAGCTATGCAGAGAGCGTCACCGACTTCTTCCACCGCAACGCACTGTCAATGGCTGCCGCCACCGACATTGACGAGTCTTTCCATGCCCTTGCCAAACAGCAGCGTGACAACATACACACTGCCGTCAGTGAGACGCTGAAGCAAGAGGTGGGCCATTTCCAGTCCTCGCTGTCACTGATAGAGCCATCATTCTTCTGCGAGACGCTGGGCTTGCAGGGACGTATGGATATGTTACAAAAAGACTTCCGCGTACTCATAGAGCAGAAATCGGGCAAGGGTGGTTTCCCCATGCACACCCCTGACACTCCGGTATATCAGGAGAAGCACTATGTGCAGATGTTGCTTTACATGGCCCTGCTGCATTATGGTTACAAGATAGACGGACACGACATACCCAACAGCCATATCAACGCTTTCCTCTTATACTCTAAATACCGCCATGGATTGGTAAAACTCGGTCCGGCTCCTCTGCTTACCCGTCAGGCACTGATGATACGTAACCAGCTGGCATGGTGCCAGTTGTCATACACCAAGGGAGGCGCAGACATACTGCTGAAGCTCACTCCCGAGAGTATAAAGCGCAAAGTCACCAACGACCGCTTTTGGACACAGTATATACGTCCGCAGATAGAGGAGATACTGTCGCCTATCCATACTGCCTCACCGCTTGAGAAGGCTTACTTCCTGCGTATGACTCAGTTTGCGGCCACAGAGCACGTCATGGCAAAGATGGGAAACAACACGAAGGAGAACTCTGGTTTCTCCGCAAAATGGCATGACACCCTTGCCGACAAACTGTTGGCTGGCTCCATACTATATTCCCTGCTCATCACCGAGATAAAGAAAGAGAACGGACAGGTCGCCGCCCTCACCCTTAGCGCCGATGACACCGAAGGAATGAACAGTGCCAACTTCCGCAAGGGAGACATCGTAACGCTCTATGCCTATCCCGTCAATGCCGAGCCTGACATAAGGCGTGCCATAGTCCACAGATGCACCATTCACACTCTTATGCTCACCGACAACGATGTCTCTGTGACACTGGTACTCAAATCGCCCCAGACGGATGAAGAGATTTTCCATGAGCGCAAGGGATGGAGATGGGCGGTGGAGCACGACCTCTACGAGTCATCACAGACCGCACAGTACCGTGCGCTTCACAAGTTCCTTACCGCCCCCGAGGAGCGCCGCAAGCTGATACTCAGCACCCGCCAACCCCTTACCGACACGTCTTTGAGGCTCAACGGCGATTACGGAGACTTCAATGAACTCGTATTGCGTGCCAAGCAAGCAAAGGATATGTTTCTCGTCATAGGCCCTCCGGGGACGGGCAAGACTTCTTTCGGACTGATGAACATACTCCGCGAGGCACTGACAGAGAACCACTCCGTGCTGCTTATGGCATATACAAACCGTGCCGTTGACGAGATATGCAGCAAGCTATGCCTTGACGGTTGCGACTCTTTCATAAGGATAGGCAGCGCCTTGTCATGTGATGAGACATACCTGCCCTTCCTCCTTGAAAACAGGAGTAAGGCTTGTCGTAACATCACAGAGATAAAGTCACTGATACAGTCAGCAAAGATATTCGTTGGCACCACCACAGCCATCAACAGTTGTTCCACAGACCTCTTCAGCCTGAAGACCTTTGACCTCGCCATTATCGATGAGGCATCACAGATACTGGAGCCGAACATCATTGGACTGCTCGCCGCCACATCATCCCCAGGTGTCGTCTCCATAAAGAAGTTTGTATTGATAGGCGACCACAAGCAGCTGCCTGCCGTCGTGGGACAATCAGAGGAGAACTCGCGGGTGGACAATCCGCTGTTGCTTGACATCGGGCTGACCAACTGCCGCAACTCCCTCTTTGAGCGTCTGCTGAGACGCTATAGCGAACACTCCTACATGCTGTGCAGACAGGGGCGTATGCACCCTGAGATTGCGGAGTTCCCCAACATATCATTTTATAACGGAAATCTTGGCATCGTAGGATTGCCACATCAGTTGGATGCCATAAAGGAAAGATTATTGTTCATATCAGTAAACAAGCCCACGCACACATCATCTGATAAGGTAAATGCCGACGAGGCAGTAGTGATAGCGCAGTGCGTGAAGGAGGTGTACGACAATAGTGGAGATGCTTTCCGCGCTAATGACACCATAGGAGTAATCGTGCCTTACCGCAACCAGATAACAGCCATACGCGAGGCCATAAGCCGCTATGACATACCCGAACTGAACAATATCACCATTGACACAGTGGAGCGCTACCAGGGTTCACAACGCGATGTCATCATCTACGGTTTCACTGTGCAATACCCCTACCAGCTGCGTTTCCTCACCTCAAGCACCTTCAAGGAGGACGGCGACATCATAGACAGACGTCTCAACGTGGCGCTGACACGTGCGAAAAAGAAGGAGATAATTGTGGGCAATGCCTCGCTGCTGAATCAGGACAAGGTATTCGGTTCTCTTATCGATTTCTGTAAGCAACGCGGATGCTATATGGAAACCCCCAATCACTAAAATGTCCTATTCGGGGCTTTTCGTTAACGCCTCATGCTTGCTATATTTCAAAATTATTTCCTGCTGGTCGCGTATAGCGAAATCTACGGAGGGTTGTAACTCATTGATAATCAGCAGTGGGTTATAAAAAAGCATAAAAAAACGGTGTTTTTTGCCCTGTAAAAGCTATGCTTTCAGGGCATAAAAGCTATTGAATGACGATGTGAAAGCTATGCTTTCTCACAGTAAAGTGATAGCTTTCACGAAAAAAAGGGTGCGAAAAGTCATTTTTCCGCACCCTTTTCCCGTTTTTCACCCCTTATTCTCTCCTATTTTGAGTTTTTTCGTTGACATGATTTTAATCAAGCAATGACAAAAATGTCCTATTCTATGTAGTTCGTTCGCTCTACGGATTTTGGGATTTTAGGATAGTTGTTTTTTGCTTCTTCTGTAGTTTGAATTCCTTAAATCCCTGAATCCTTAGAATACTTTTCTGTCTGTATTTTTCTCTGCGGATTTTGGGATTTTAGGATTTTGCTTCGGTCATCGCCTTGATTCAAGCTTTATCCTTAAATCCTATAATCCTTAGAGTTTTCTGCTTGCCTGCCATACTATCTGCGGCTTCTTCTATGGTTCCCCTTGGAAATGAGCTTAAAGTGAATGGTTACAGGTCTGCCTCCTACTTCGTCCTCTGCCGGCTGGCGGAAAAGGTACATATCACCGGTATTCCAATCAATGGAGGTTATGGTGTACCAATCCATCCTATCCCATGTGTCAATATACATTACCAAGTATTTACCTGTATCTTTTTTACCAACTAATGATTGGTCGTAAACAGTTGGGAAATAATTGGAAATGTAAAATGGATCTTTGTATTCGAATTGATTGTCGCTGTCTTTATAATAATAGTGTCTTGTGATTTCCTTGTCGGAAAACTCCCAGATTTTCTCGTCTCCTTCTTGAATAGGGCTGACTATCTTCCATTTTGTCCCCTGTAACTGCGATAGGCTGACCTCAGCTGCGGACAGAGTGTCATTTTGTATAGAAGAAGTGTCTTCTGTTGTAACAGGAGTATCAGCAGCATCTTGTTGTGTATCGCCTCCTTTTGTTTTACATGATACAATTCCAAGTAATATTAAGAATACAATGATAATATGTTTCATTTGGTTAGTCTTTTTTTCGTTATTCTCAGTATAGTGTGTCTACGCCGACAGCTTGCAATAAAGCAAAGTTAGCAAAAGAATTGTTAATGGCAAAGAAAAGAACATACGACACTTACTTTTCTTTTTTTTTTAACAATATACAACATCAGGAATTCAAAAATTTTATGTATCTTTGCAAGATGATGAGGAATTTACTATATATACTAATCTTTTTGTTCTCTGTGTCAACAAATATAAATGCACAAGAGAAACTGAAACGAGGAACAATAACTGCAAGATATAAGGTACTGGCAGACAACTATAACTTCTGGCTCTATACACCAGCAGACTACAATCCTACCATACACCCAGTGCCACTCGTATTCTACCTGCACGGTGCATCATGCTGTGGATATGACCTCAAGAAGGTGCGACGCTATGGCACAATTGACGCAATAGCCAAGGGCAAGATTGTTCCCGCCATTGTGATAGCACCACAGACACAAGGAGCATGGAACCCTAAGAAACTGAATGCCCTGCTGGAATGGGCTAAGGAAAACTTCGCCATTGACACTACCCGAGTATATGTGTTAGGAATGAGTCTTGGGGGATACGGCACAATGGACTTTGTCAATGCCTACCCGGAGAAGATTGCCGCAGCTATTGCTTTCTGCGGCGGTTGTTCGTCAAAACAACCTGACGGACTGGGCAAGACCTGTCTGTGGATAATGCATGGCACAGCAGACCGCGCGGTGGGCATAAACTGCTCAAAACAGGTTGTGAGCTATCTGCAAAGCAAGGGATTGGACAAATTGCTGCGTTACGACTGGATGCAGGGAGGTTCACACGGTGTATATGCCAGGTGCTTCTACCTACAAAAGACGTATGACTGGCTTTTCTCTCACTCTCTTAAAGACAAGCCACGCAAGGTTGACCGCACATTTGACATAACCCGCGAGGACATCAATCAGACTTACAATGAACTGAAATGGTTCAAGGGTATGTTTGAGAACGACTAAACAGTTCTTAACAACCACATATTAATACTGAAGGCAACAACGGATTAATTCGTCTTAACCCATTGTTGCCTTCTATTCTGTCAAATCTACGTAATCAGCGGTCGTTATGAACTGTGAACTGAATTGTTCCACTCCTCAAGGGCTTTCTTCCAGTCAGAGGCGTCGTCCACTGGTTCACCTTTGGCTATAGCCTCCGCGCGACGCGCTTCCTCGTCACGCTGACGGTCACGCTCTCGCTTGGCTTTCATATCGGCTATAGTAGCATCGTCAAGTATCTGTATCGCACGACGGTCTATGGCTGCATACAACTCATCGGGACCAAAAGGTTTGCCCGGCTCATTGAAGTCGGATATATTGAACTCAAACTCCGTACGCAGCTCATGGCGTATCTCTTTTTGTTTGAGCCTGTTGCCTTTGCACTTCATACGAAGCAGCTTCGCAATCTTGCCTATCTCGTCCTGAGAGTATTTGTTTCTTCCCATAACAGTGAAAATTAAAATAATATAAGTCCAGCCAAGGCTGCGCATCCTATCATCTTAATAGGGTTGATGTGCATAGTCTTAACGCCAAGGAATGTCACTGCGAATATCGCCACCGATATGCCGAAGCGATATGGAGACTCCTGCGGCGAACTGAAATTCTCTTCGTTACACAACATCAGTGTTGCAGCGGCAAGCAGACCGACGACCGCAGGGCGCAGACACTTAAACACATCCTGCACAACAGATGACTTCATGTGCTTCAAGAACATCTTGCTGATAATAATCATCAAGACAAACGAAGGCAACACAAGAGCAAACGTAGCCAAGAGACTGCCAGCCACTCCGCACAACATACTGCCTGTAGCATTATTCACAGCCGTATAACCACAATATGTGGCACTGTTTATGCCTATAGGCCCCGGCGTCATCTGTGAGATAGCCACTATATCGGTAAACTCAGCAGATGACAGCCAGTGATGTACCTTCACCACATCATGCTGTATGAGCGACAGCATACCATAGCCTCCGCCAAAGCCGAAAAGACCTATTGTGAAGAAAGTATAGAAGAGAACTACGTAAAGCATAAACTATCTGCCTGCACGCTTACGCTCCATGTGGTCAAGGATAATCTTACGCATTCGTATGGACTTAGGTGTTACCTCCACCAACTCGTCCTCCTTGATATACTCCAGACACTCCTCAAGAGACAGCACTGTCTTTGGTATGATACGCGCCTTCTCGTCAGAACCAGAAGCACGGACGTTAGTCAGCTGCTTAGCCTTACATACATTTATCACGAGGTCATTGTCGTGAACGTGCTCACCAACCACCTGTCCGATATATACATCGTCACCCGGGTCAATGAAGAACTTACCCCTATCCTGAAGCTTATCTATAGCGTAGGCATAGGCGTTTCCTGTCTCAAGAGCTATCATAGAGCCGTTGACACGGCGTGTTATCTCACCCTTATATGGCTGATACTCCTTGAAACGGTGAGCCATGATGGCCTCACCCTGACTGGCTGTAAGCACATTGGTACGCAAACCGATGATACCACGAGAAGGAATGTCAAACTCTATATTAACACGCTCTCCCTGAGCCTCCATGGATGTCATCTCACCCTTACGGCGTGTCACCATGTCAATCATCTTGCTTGAGAACTCCTCTGGAACGTTGATTGTCAGCTCCTCAATAGGCTCACACTTCTGACCGTCTATCTCCTTGTAGATAACCTGCGGCTGACCTACCTGCAACTCATAGCCCTCACGTCGCATGGTCTCTATGAGCACAGACAGATGAAGCACACCACGACCGCTGACAATCCACTTATCCGTAGAATCCTCAAAAGGCTCTACACGCAGTGCAAGGTTCTTCTCCAGCTCCTTCTGCAGTCGGTCGTTGACATGACGTGATGTCACGAACTTACCCTCCTTGCCGAAGAATGGTGAGTCATTAATAGTAAAGAGCATTGACATGGTAGGCTCGTCAATGGCTATAGGCGGCAACGGCTCTGGATTCTCGAAGTCACAGATGGTATCACCAATCTCAAACCTCTCCAGTCCGATGATAGCGCAGATGTCACCGCTCTGCACCTCAGAGACCTTGGAGTGTCCCATACCGTCAAATGTATGAACCTCTTTTATCTTTGTCTTCTCCATGGAACCGTCACGGTGTGCGATGGTCACATTCTGTCCTTCCTGCAGTGTGCCACGATGTACGCGTCCCACAGCTATGCGACCGGTATAGCTTGAATAGTCAAGTGAAGTGATGAGCATCTGCGGAGTACCCTCCAGCACCTCTGGCGCAGGTATCACCTCTACAATTTTGTCAAGCAGATACTCAATATTGTCTGTTGGCTTATTATAATCCTCTGACATCCATCCGTTCTTGGCAGAGCCATAGACAACAGGGAAGTCGAGCTGTTCCTCTGTAGCATCAAGAGCAAACATCAGATCAAACACCATCTCATAAACTTCCTCAGGACGACAGTTAGGCTTGTCTACCTTGTTTACCACGACGATAGGCTTCAGACCTATCTGCAGAGCCTTCTGCAACACGAAACGGGTCTGAGGCATAGGTCCCTCAAAGGCATCAACGAGCAATATGCAACCGTCTGCCATGTTAAGCACACGCTCCACCTCACCACCGAAGTCGGAGTGTCCCGGAGTATCAATAATGTTGATTTTCGTTCCTTTCCAGTTAATTGACACATTCTTGGAAAGAATTGTTATACCACGCTCACGCTCAAGGTCATTAGCGTCAAGCACCTGGTCGGAATTGTTCTGTCCTTCACGGAAAAGTTTACCTGCAAGCATCATCTTGTCAACCAATGTTGTCTTACCGTGGTCAACGTGTGCGATGATGGCGATGTTTCTGATATCCTGCATCTTATATTATATATATGATTTTTTGCGAGTGCAATGTATCGCACGAAGCAAGAAATGAGTGTCAGCGAAGCTGGCTCATGGTCACTTTTGCGATTTTGCGAGTGCAAAGTTACTAAAACTTTTTGAATTAAAGAATGATTTCGTCAAAAAACATTATTTAAGGTGTGTATGCTAACTTTCATATTACCCTAAACCAATTAATTCTGATGATGATATTATCGTTTTTCACTGCAAAAATGCAATTAAACCACAAAGGTACAAAAAAACATCATATTTATTTGTTATATATTGAAAAAAATATTACCTTTGCAAGCAAAAGCGCATAAAAAATGATACTTTTCTTTAAGACCCAATCAGAAAATATTATTGCCACTGACATCAACAATAACCTCAGTGAGCAAGAGATTAACGAATTATGTTGGCTTTACGGCAACGCCACATTAGTTGACACACAGAAAATTGACGGCTACTATGTAGGCCCACGCCGCGAGATGATTACCCCGTGGAGTACCAATGCCGTGGAGATAACCCAGAATATGGCTATAAAGGGCATCAGCCGAATAGAGGAGTATTTCCCTGTTGATGCTTCAAAACTCAAGACCAACGACACTCCTACCATCGACGACGTGGAGGGAGCAGACCCAATGTTGCAGCGTCTCTATGACGGACTTGACCAGAACATCTTTACCGTTGACATCAAGCCTGAGGCTATAAAGCACATAGAGAACCTCGAGGAGTACAACGAGCAGGAAGGTCTTGCACTTTCAGCCGAGGAGATAGAATACCTGCACAAGGTAGAGAAGCAGCTTGGTCGTCCACTTACAGACTCTGAGGTATTCGGTTTTGCACAGATTAACTCTGAGCACTGCCGTCACAAGATATTCGGTGGTACATTCATCATCGACGGTGAGGAGAAGGAGTCTTCACTCTTCCAGATGATTAAGAAGACCACACAGGAGAATCCTAACAAGATTCTCTCAGCATATAAGGACAATGTGGCTTTCTCTGAAGGTCCGGAGATAGAGCAGTTCTCACCTGCTGACCACGCTAACCCAGACTTCTACAAAATAAAGAAGGTGAAGTCGGTCATCTCACTGAAGGCAGAGACTCACAACTTCCCTACTACCGTAGAGCCATTCAACGGTGCAGCTACAGGTACAGGTGGTGAGATTCGTGACCGTATGGGCGGTGGTACCGGCTCGTGGCCAATAGCAGGCACAGCCGTATATATGACCTCATATCCCCGCAAGGAGAGTACCAGCCACGGCTGGGAGAAGATTATGCCAGTACGTAAGTGGTTGTATCAGACACCTGAGCAGATACTCATCAAGGCATCTAACGGTGCCAGCGACTTCGGTAACAAGTTCGGTCAGCCGCTCATCTGTGGTTCTGTACTCACATTCGAGCACCAGGAGAAGGAAGAGCAGTATGCATACGACAAGGTTATCATGCTTGCCGGTGGTGTAGGCTACGGCTTGGAGCGCGACTGTCTCAAAGGTGAGCCACAGGCTGGCAACAAGATTGTCGTAATGGGTGGTGAGAACTACCGCATAGGACTTGGTGGTGGTTCTGTATCATCTGTAGAGACAGGTCGCTATTCAAGTGGTATCGAGCTGAATGCCGTACAGCGTGCCAACCCGGAGATGCAGAAGCGTGCATACAACGTAATACGTGCCCTTGGCGAAGAGGACAACAACCCAATAGTATCTATACACGACCACGGCAGCGCAGGTCACGTAAACTGTCTGTCAGAGTTGGTTGAGGAATGTGGTGGTCTTATCCACATGGACAAGCTGCCTATCGGCGACAAGACTCTGTCGGCAAAGGAGATTATAGCCAATGAATCACAGGAGCGTATGGGACTGCTCATAGATGAGAGTGCCATAGAGCATGTGCAGAAGATAGCAGACCGCGAGCGTGCACCTATGTACACCGTTGGTGAGACCACCGGTGACCATCGCTTTGCTTTTGAGCAGGCTGACGGCGTACGTCCGTTCGACCTCGCTGTTGAGCAGATGTTCGGTTCTTCTCCAAAGACCATAATGGAGGATAGCACCGTAGAACGCAAGTACGACGTGGTAACATACGACCAATCAGGCATCAGCGAGGGTTCTACCCTTAACGCTCAGCTTACAGAATACCTGAAGAACGTGCTTCAGCTTGAGGCTGTGGCATGTAAAGATTGGCTCACAAACAAGGTTGACCGTTCGGTGACAGGCCGTGTGGCACGCCAGCAGTGTCAGGGCGAACTGCAGTTGCCACTCTCTGACTGTGGTGCTGTAGCTCTCGACTACACTGGAACAAAGGGAATCGCTACATCTATAGGCCATGCGCCACAGGCTGCATTGGCAAACCCAGAGGCTGGTTCTGTGCTCTCTGTTGCAGAGGCACTGACAAACCTTGTATGGGCTCCTATGGCTGACGGTATGGACTCTATATCACTCTCAGCAAACTGGATGTGGCCTTGCCGCGCACAGAAGGGTGAGGACGCTCGTCTGTATAAGGCAGTGAAGGCACTGTCAGACTTCTGCTGCGAGTTGCAGATTAACGTACCAACAGGTAAGGACTCTCTCAGCATGACACAGAAATACCCTGACGGCAAGAAGATTATCGCCCCAGGTACAGTAATCGTCAGCGCAGGTGGTGAGGTAAGCGACATTAAGAAGGTCGTTTCTCCTGTATTAAAAGAGGTGAAAGCTTCACGTCTGTACTACATAGACTTCTCATTCGACCAGCTGCAGCTTGGCGGTTCAGCCTTCGCTCAGTCTATGGGCAAGGTTGGTTCTGACGTTCCAACTGTAAAGAACGCAGAATACTTCCACGACGCCTTCATGGCAATACAGCAGCTTGTAAACGAGGGATTGGTACTTGCCGGTCACGATATCAGTGCAGGCGGTATGATAACGACACTGCTTGAGATGTGCTTCGCTAACACAAAGGGCGGCATGACGCTGAACCTTGACAAAATACAAGATGGCGACATCGTCAAGGTGCTCTTCGCTGAGAACCCTGGCGTCATCATACAGGTTAACGAGGCTGATGCAAGCCGCGTGAAGAAGATTCTCGAGGATGCAGGCGTAGGCTACGCTAAGATTGGTAATCCTGACTTCAGCATGGCAGACCGCAAGATTGTCATCACCAAGACTGTAAGCAACGCTTCTGTACCTAACGGTAAGCTGGCTGACCGTGAGATGACATTCGAGTTTGACATCAACGAACTCCGTGACGTATGGTACAGCACTTCTTACCTGCTCGACCGTCGCCAGAGCTTCAACGGTAAGGCTGCAGAGCGTTTCGTAAACTACAAGAACATACCTGTAGAGTGGTCTGTGAAGGGTGAAGCCCTGAAGGCCACACCACGTCCGGAAGGCAAGCGCCCGGTAGCTGCTATCATCCGCGAGAAGGGTACTAACTCTGAGCGCGAGATGGCATACTCATTCTATATGGCAGGCTTCGATGTTAAGGATGTCACCATGACCGACCTTATCACTGGCCGCGAGACATTGGAGGAGGTTAACCTCGTAGCATTCTGTGGTGGCTTCTCTAACTCTGACGTGCTCGGTTCTGCTAAGGGATGGGCAGGTGCATTCCTCTACAACCCTAAGGCTAAGGAGGCACTTGATAAGTTCTATGCTCGTAAGGACACACTCTCACTCGGTGTCTGCAACGGCTGCCAGCTCATGGTAGAGCTCGGATTGCTTAACAATGACCATGCCGTAAGCGATGCCCGTGACTATGCTCAGATGCTTCACAACGACTCACATAAGTTCGAGTCAACCTTCGTAACCCTGCAGATACCTCAGAACGACTCTGTAATGTTCGGTTCTCTCTCAGGCGAGAAGATAGGTTGCTGGGTAGCACATGGAGAAGGTAAGTTTAACCTGCCACTGGCAGAGGGTGAATACAACATAGTAGCTAAGTACAACCATACGGAGTATCCAGCCAACCCTAACGGTTCTGCATACAACGTAGCAGCCCTTGCAAGCAAGGACGGTCGTCACTTGGCCATCATGCCACACCCAGAGCGTACACAGTTCCCTTGGCAGTGTGGTTACTATCCAGAAGAGCGCCGTCTGACCGACCAGGTAACACCATGGCACGAGGCATTCGTAAATGCTCGCAAATGGATTGAGAGCAACCTCAACTCCTAAAGACTCATATCGTATCACGAAAGGCAAGATATGTATTTTGAGTTGTTTTCCACTTTCTTCCGTATTGGTATCTTCACCCTTGGCGGTGGCTATGCCATGATACCTCTGATAGAGGCGGAAGTAGTGGAAAAACGCAAGTGGATAGATAAGCAGTTGTTTCTTGACCTCATAGCCGTAGCACAGACTTGTCCTGGAGTGTTTGCAATCAACATAGCGACATTCATAGGTTACAGACTGCGCGGCATTAGTGGAGCATTATGTACCACATTAGGAACCGCCCTACCCTCTCTGCTGATAATACTGGCAATAGCTATGTTCTTTCAGAACTTTCAGCACATCCCTTGGGTAGCAGCCATGTTTGCAGGAATACGTCCTGCAGTAGTGGCACTTATGGCAGTACCTACATTTAACATGGCGCGTAAAGCACAGATAGGATGGACTAACTGTTGGATACCTGTCGCTACCGCCATTTTAATATGGCTATGTGGAGTGAACCCTATTTACATTATACTTATAGCAGGAGTCAGCGGATATATTTATCACTTGCTAACAAAGAAAAAGGGAAAGAAAATATAAACATGTGCATTTTTCCCAAGTGCACATAGAAAATATCATAACACGCAATGACTCAAAGAGATGTGTTCTCTTTGAGGAAAGTGTGTTTTGTTTCCACACATTATTATATATAATCTTGCGATACAAAATGATAAAAATGCAAAGATACCCTCTATTGTCAATACTGAATATATTTTTTATATTCTGTATCATATCATTGACAGCATGTACTCCAAAAGACGTGGCTTATTTCCAAGATAAGCGACCAGGTACCCAAGCCTTGATGGATACGATGTTTAATGTCACATCTATACCTTTCAAACTAAGACCTGGTGACAAAATCAGTATCAATGTAAGTTCACGCAACAGCACGCTGTCACAGCAATTCAACATGGGTGGCGGTCAGTATCTGATTGACGATAATGGCAATATCGATTTTCCTGTCTTGGGCGAAATGCACGTTGCAGGGTTGGACCGTAAAGAACTGAAAGACAGCCTCACTAATCTGCTTCGTGAGTCACGACTCGTAGACGACGCAATGATACGCGTGGATTATACGGGACTGTATATCACGCTGTTGGGACAGAATGGTGGCAGACGCATAAATATAGATAAGGACAAGCTCACATTCTTTGAGTTTATGGCACAGATAGGTGACATAAACATGAATGCCATACGCACAAACATCCTCGTGATACGCGAGGAGGACGGTATCATAAGCCAATACGAGTTGGACGTTACGAAGATGAAGAACGTATATGAGTCCCCGGCATATTATCTGCACCAGAATGACATTGTTTACATAGAGCCTAACAACAAGACGAAACGTAGTACAACGAATCTGGGTAATATGTTCCATACATGGGGATTCTGGACTGGCATAGCCGGAGTGGGAGGATTGTCTATATGGTCCCTCATAGACCGATTAAGAAAATAAGCCTGAAAACAACTATAAAAAGGACACATGGCAACACCTAATACTAAACAGAACAAGCTGAAGAACAAGCAATCAGAAGACAGCGGCTCATTCCTTAATATCATGGATATTATAGGACTATGCATCAGCAACTGGTTTTGGTTCGTAATATGTCTTTCTATAACATGGGGAGCAGCGCTGATATATCTGCGCATGACTCCTCCAGTATATACACGAAGCACGTCTATCGTGGTCAAGGAGGATGCCAACAACCAAGCACTTAACGACATCTTCACACGTACCCGCTACGGCAGGCGTAACGCCAGCACAACACTTTACAACGAGATGATCACGCTGAAGAAACCAGGACTGATGAATAAAGTTGTTGAAAGGCTACACCTTGAATATGAATACCAAATACGCGGAAAACTCAGACACACGACTCTGTATGGTGCAAGTTTGCCTGTAACTATAGAGGATGAAGGGAACTATGACGGATATGCAACCTTCACTCTCAATACGAAAGATGACAATAACGTCAAGATTGAATTCAACTATGATGGCAAAGAGAAATATCTGAAGGCACCATACGACAAAGCCGTAAAAACGCCTTTCGGCATAATAAAAATTGTAAAGACACCTGCATTCTCTTCACGCACTGCAGATATCATAACTGTCACAAAAATTTCCAAAAGTGATGCCGCTGCAAAATTTATCGGAAAGCTGGGTGTCAACAACTCCGTATCAGAGTCTTCCGTCATTGACATATCACTTACAGATGTCAATATTGAGCGAGCAGACGATATACTTAACACTCTGATAGCTGTATATAACGAACAATGGATAGAGAACCGCAACGAGGTAATCGTAGCTACGAATAAATTCATCAACGAACGTTTGACAGCCATTGAGCAGGAATTAGGAGATGTAGAGACAGAGTTGAGTGACTATCAGATATCAAACCACACTCTCAATTCCGGTTCTGAGGGAGCGCGATACATGGGGCGTGCGTTGGAATATGAGAACAAGGGTGAGGAATATGAAAACGAATTGGCGATGGTCAAATACTATCGTGGCTATATATCCGCCATTAAGGATCGTAACCAGCCTTTGGCACTGCCTACAGGCATAAACAGTGGTACACTGTCCGGACAAGTGGGACAGTACAACTCTCTCGTTATGCAGCGCACAAATATCATATCAGCCTCAACAGAGAGTAATCCGCTTATTAATGATATTGACAGGCAACTCGGAGTACTGCAACATGGTATGTTGGTAACAATAGACAATCATGTGGCTACAATAAATACACAGATAAAAATGCTGCATATCAACGACGAGAAGAACAATGCCAAGATTGCAGCCACACCAGGAAAACAGAAACAATATGTTGACATAGAACGTCGTCGTAAAATCAAGGAGCAACTTTACACTTTCCTATTGCAGACACGCGAACAGAACCAGATGAACCAGGCTTTTGCCGCATATAACACTCGAGTACTGCAACCTGCTGGAGGTTCAAACAGACAGTCGTTCCCAGATGATGACAAGATAAAGAAAATAGCATTAGCCATAGGATTAGGCCTGCCGTTAGCATTTATCATTCTGCGTGAATGGCTTAACTCTAAAGTACGCGGACGTAAAGATGTGGAGAAACTGTCTGTACCGTTTGTAGGAGAGTTGCCACAAATAGAATTCCCAGATGAGACAACCGAAGGCGTATTGCGCGAATTCTGGGAAGACACAAAATATAGACTTGAGAAATTCAAAGGTAAAATCACCGGCAAACATGTTCATCACAGAAGAAAAGACAAGTTACATAAAGGAGAGCGTGTCGTTGTCAAACATGGTTCACGTAATGTAATTAATGAGGCTTTCCGTGTTCTACGCACAAACGTGGAATTCATTATTGGTCAAGACAAAGCCAAGAATGTTATAATGACGACATCGGCAAATCCAGGATCAGGCAAGACTTTTATCTCATATAATCTTGCACTATGTATGTCATTGAAGAAAAAGAAGACATTAGCCATTGACCTTGACCTGAGACGCCGTAACCTCTCTGCATTTGTTGACAAACCCGAAGTTGGATTATCAGACTATATAAACGGCACTGTAAATGATTGGCATGATTTGTTAGTCACATCAAAAGAAAGCGAATATTTCCAATTACTTCCTGTCGGTACTTTGCCTCCTAACCCTGCAGAGATATTAGCGTACGATAAGTTCGCACAACTGATTAACGAGGTACGTAAGGAGTTTGACTACGTATTCTTTGACTGTCCGCCTGTAGAGATTGTCGCTGACACAAGCATCATATCCAAATACGCAGACATAACACTATTCGTTATCCGCGTAGGACTGATGGAGCAGGAGTTCCTTAACGTAATAGAAGAGTATTATGACGACCATAAATACAATAATATGGGTATAATCCTCAACGGTACATTAACTGCAAACTCCCGTTATGGCTATCGTCGCTATGGTTACCGCTATGGCTATGGCTACGGTTACGGTTATGGCGGTTATGGTTATTACGGTTCTGGATACTCAACAGGATATGGTGATGGTTATTCCTCTAAATAAGAGCGGACACCAAACATAACCAAATGCAAATAAATGTTTTTTCTTAATAAAAAATATACGCTTACAGAGTCTGGTTTCTTAAACGATTGGACAGACCGTCACTCACACATACTCCCGGGGGTAGATGATGGTATCCGCACTATGGAGGACTCACTTTCAGTACTTAAATTCTATGAGCAGGCAGGGGTAAGTACAGTATGGCTGACACCACATATCATGGAGGATGTACCTAACGAGCCTGCTGAACTGAAAGAGCGGTTTGAGGAGTTAAAAGAGACTTATCGTCAGACCGAGGGAGAGAAAAAGATAAATCTGCATCTGGCAGCGGAAAACATGATAGACCCACTGTTCGTAAAGCGTCTGGAGGCCGGAAATCTTCTGACATACGGTGACAAAGGTGACGAACTGCTTGTAGAGACATCATACGCACAGGCACCTTATCGTTTTAAGCTGATACTGCAAGACATACGCAAGGCTGGATTGACACCAGTATTGGCACATCCCGAGCGATACAGGTACATGGATTATGACGACTACGACACACTGCATGAGCAAGGTGTAAGATTCCAACTTAACATAACATCACTTGCCGGAGCGTATGGTCCGGAACCCAAGGAGCGGGCTGAATACCTGTTAGAGGAAGGCTACTATACGTATCAAGGAAGTGACTTGCATTCTCTGTCCGCCTTCAAACGTGCAATAAACGAACACTCTGTCAGAAAACGTATTTACAGACTCTTGCAACATATCTGAAGAATATTTTATCCTAGCGACCCAACCTCGTATCTTACATTACCATGCGTTTCAATAAAATACTGATAACAGGCGGAGCCGGATTTATAGGTTCTAATCTCGCCCTGAGACTTAAACAAAAGGGATATGACATTGTTATCATGGATTCCCTGACGGAACAAATTCACGGAACCAACCCTGATGAAGACTCTCCATTATATCGCTCCATAAAAAATGAAGTGACATTTATCAAAGGGTCTGTAAACTCACGCTCAGACTGGCAACAAGCACTGAAGGATGTGGACTGCGTAGTACATTTAGCCGCAGAGACAGGAACAGGGCAGAGTATGTATGAAATAAGCAAGTACGTCAACACAAACATTGGAGGAACAGCACTTCTACTTGACATATTGGCTAATGAAAAACACTGCGTAAAAAAAGTTGTCGTAGCAGAAAGCAGGGCAATATATGGTGAAGGCAGATACTGGAGCGAGGAACTCAACGCATTTGTTTATCCAGACACACGTTGCGACTGTGATATGCAGAAAGGCGATTATGAGGTAAAACACAAAGGTTGCGATAAGGAACTAAAACTGGTGGCTACGACGGAGGATTCTAAAATCCACCCGACATCTGTTTATGGAATAACAAAACAGGTGCAAGGCCAGTTGGTTCATCTCGTATGCCAATCCTTAGGCATCCACTCTGTCTCATTCAGATATCAGAACGTATATGGGCCCGGACAATCATTGTCTAATCCTTACACGGGCATATTGTCTATTTTCTCCACCATCATAAAAAACGGACACGAGATAAATATTTTTGAGGACGGAAAAGAGTCACGTGACTTTGTTTACATAGACGATGTGGTAGATGCGACAATCTCAGGCATTGAGACGGAGGAAGCCAACGGACACGCATTCAATGTTGGTTCTGGTATTCCCACAGATGTAATAACCGTGGCTGAGACATTGAAAGAGAAATATGGTGTCAACGTTCCAATAAGAGTATCAGGAAACTACAGGTTAGGCGACATACGTCATAACTATGCAGACATATCTTTGGCAAGGGATATCCTTGGCTTCACCCCACAATGGACTTTTGACAAAGGTATAACAGAATTCTGCAAATGGGTAGATTCACAAAGCGTAAAAGAAGACAAATACACTGAGTCAATTAACGAAATGAAATCAAAAGGACTATACAAATAGTTCTCTTAGAATCATCCATGAATGTTCTATTTATAGCACCGGAAGTATTTGAGCTGCATAAACCCATTGTTAAAGAACTCCAGCGTCAAGGCAACAATGTTGATTTCATCAGTGACACCATGTTTCCGCACGACAATGGCTTTATAAGCAAGAATACGATTAAGAAAGTATTTGACCATTATCTTCATAATACATACAAGACGGAAGAAAAGCACTGGAGAGAACTGTTTGAACTGCATAATATTCACAACAAGCACTATGATTTATGTCTGTGCATAAATGCTTGCAGTATTGGAAAATTCTTCATCACGAACATCAGAAAGATAAACCCCGATATACGACTGGTATTATATCTGTGGGACAATCTGCAATTCTTTGATTTCAAACGTAACTTCAAGTATTTTGACAAGGTATATACGTTTGATTACAATGATAGCAAGAACAATTCCGGAGTTAAATTCTTACCACTGTATTGGTTTCCTGTAGTTGCACCAGAGAAAGAACTCTATGATGTGTCACTTATCGGCTCACATCATGATGACAGACTGAGGATAGCTGAGAAGATTGCCAAACAACTTGACGAGAATAACTTGACATATTTATTCAAGGTAGTCTGCGCATCCAACGCAAGATGGTCGCCGACATTACTAAAAGCCTACTTACTCGCTAAACTTAAAGGCGACTCTCTCGCAATGCGTGATATCAAGATAGTAGTAGGGGAAGAAAAACACCCGCTCATCAGCCACAATCATTACAGCGTTGAGGATACAAATCGAATAATTTCGTTATCCAGATGTGTACTTGACACTGACAGGCCATCGCAGTCAGGACTGACGATCCGCTTTATGTGGGCATTAGGACAAGGAAAAAAAATAATAACCACCAACAGCAGCATAAAGGAAATGCCGTTCTATGACGAGAACCGCATTCTTGTAATAGAACGTGACAACCCTACTATAGACCTTGATTTCATAAGAAAGGACATTAAGAAAGAACCACATGAGTTTGTTTTGAAATCAAGACTGGATAACTTTACACGCGAACTAATCAGCTAAAGTATGGGACATCGTGTCTCTGTCATAATTCCAGTATATAATGTAGAGCATTATATAGTAGAGTGTTTACGCTCTGTTTCTGCCCAGAAAACAGGTGCAGACATAGAGTGTATCATCGTAGATGACAAGGGAACGGACAAAAGCATACACATAGCAGAGGAATATGTTGCGACATACAAAGACTGCACAAAGGTTGACTTCCGAATAATATACAGAGAAAGAAATGGAGGACTTTCCGCAGCACGTAATACAGGTATAAAGGCTGCGACAGGGGAATATCTTTATTTCCTTGACAGTGATGACACCATCGTGCCACAGTGCATAGAGACTTTACTCAACATAGCAGACAAACATGGTGGTGTGGACCTCTTGCCAGCCTTATATATTAGGGAAAATAATGACATGGAGCAGTTTGGCTGTCATTCTTTCCCTGAGTTCTCAGATGACAGAAGTTTAATAAAACGTTCGCTGTTGGATTATGACAAGATACCAGTGACAGCTGCCAACAGACTTATCAGACGAGAACTTATAACAGAGAACAATCTATTCTTTAAAGAAGGTATCATACACGAAGATAATTATTGGTCTTTCTTCTTAGCAAAGTACGTAAAACGTATGGCATTCTGTGCAGAGAAACTATATTATTATCGTGAGACTCCTGGCTCAATAACCAAGGAACCAAACATAGAAAAGGAATCATACGCATTCAGCACAATTATAAAAGATTGTTGTGATAATATAGATGATTACGAGAAAGGAGCACAGAAGCGGTTCATATTGCTCCATTTGCTGACAATGTACGCTAACAAGTATTATCATTCCACAAAAGACTTTGAGAAAATAAAACAGTATTTTGGTACTCACAACTGTCTTATTGAAAAGTTGTTGCTATATATAATATTTCATGTGAAGCTGGATAGTCTCACATATAGAAAAGCGGTGAATCTTATCCAAAGACTTTACCTGTTATGATTAGCGTAATCATACCACTATATAATAAGGAGCAAACCATACTATCGTCTATTGAAAGTGTATTGTCACAATCTTTTCAAGATATAGAGTTGATTGTTGTTGACGATGGTTCTACAGATAGCAGCGTTTCTGTAGTAGAGAGCATTGGTAACAGTCGGCTGACACTGATAAAACAGGAGAATGCAGGTCCGAGTGCCGCGCGAAACGCAGGACTACGCAGCGCACACGGAGAATGGACCGTATTCTTAGATGCTGATGATGAGTTATACAAGGACGCACTAACAGTGATGCATAACGAGTGCGCTCTGTATCAGGATGCGGACATAATAGACTTCAATAAATACATACGTAAAGACGGAAAACTGACATTGCAGAAACACCCAATTGAGGGACGCGTCAGCAATCCTCTACGCTCTTGGTATTTCAGGGAAATATCCCCGGGATGTGGTCATTCCATCTTCAAGACATCTTTTGCCAAAGCACATCCTTATGATGAGCGTTTCCGTAGATTTGAGGATGCAGATTTGTTGCTAAGAATGCTACCTGTTGCAAAAGTATATTCATCAACCATCCCTACAGAAATCCACGATATGGATACTATAGCCGCCAGTCATCCAAGAAAGGATATAAGAGAGGACTATATAGGCAGTTTAAGTCTGACGGCAGGTGGCTTTTGGCATAAAATGTGCACCTATCGCCTGTTTATAGAAGAGCGAGAAAACTATCCAGAGGAATGCAGACGACTATATCCTTGCTGGTACTATCGTTACGACCTTCTATGTATTTATAAATATTTACAGAGATAATGAGAGTACTTTGGTTTTCCACAAATCCCGCTTGCTATGAATATTCTAAAAGTGGTAACGGAGGATACAACGGAGGAGGTTGGACTTCGTCACTACAGCATGAACTAACCAAGCAAACAGACGTAACACTGGGAGTATGCTTCTGTATGGACGGACAGCCGTGGAAAACAGAGCAAAGAGAGGTAACATATTATCCCGTACCTAACCACAAGAAAAAAACGAAAGAGAAAATACTTGATATCATCCATTACAATGACGTGAGCAGGGATGAAATATCATGGTCTTACTATATCAACAGATTCAAAGAAATCATCACTGATTTCAAACCTGATGTAATAGAAGTATTCGGTTCTGAATTATATACAGGTTTGGCTACGATGGCAGCAAGTGAGCTGAACGTACCCTGCTGTCTGCATGTGCAAGGTATTCTCTCCCTCTATATGTATAGTTTCCTGCCACCAGGAATGTCAGAGTTAAGTTACTGTCTAAATCAAGGAATCAGAAAAGCATATTACAAATTTCAATATCTTACGTACTGGAGGCGCAGCATATATAGAGAGAAAAAGATATTGCAAGCCGTGCCACACGTCATTGGGCGTACAGAATGGGACAGGCAAGCCATGTCAATCCTTGCTCCACAGGCTGAGTATCACTATGGCGGAGAGATACTTCGACCATGTTTTTATGAAGTCTCAGAACGCACAATACCTGCTAAACCAGTAATCATAACCACATCGTCAAACGCTTCATATAAAGGTTTTGACCTTGTATTGAAAACAGCGGATATATTGAAAAACGTAATGCACATTGACTTTGAGTGGAAAGTCTTCGGTAATTTATCACCGCATTTCTTTGAAGAGCTCACCAGGCTGAAGCATGGAGATTTGAACATACGTCTATGTGGAGTCGCAACCGCAGAGCAATTGCGTAATACACTATTACACAGCACTGTATATGTACAGCCTTCATACATAGAAAACAGTCCAAACAGTGTGGCTGAAGCACAAATTCTCGGAATTCCTGTAGTTGCAACCAACGTTGGAGGAACATCCTCTATGGTAACACATGGCACAGACGGTTTTCTGTTTCCCGCCACGGATCCATATATGGCAGCTTATTATATAAAATCTCTGATAGAAGATAAGAATAATGTTAATATGGAAATAGGAATGCAAGCCCATAAGAAAGCTATGCTTCGACATGACAAACAGGAAATTATCACACAGTTGCTGAACACCTATAAAGAAATATTAACCGAATAAAAAAATTACATATATCATTTAGCATCAATTTCTCTACGAAGAATAAAAAATATTCTCCCGCAATAAAATCAAATGCCTTTTTTTGATATAAACCGAAATGAGATGAAAGTATTAGCAGGTATAGTGCTGTATAACCCTGAGCCTATAAGACTGAAAGAAAATATAGATGCCATTCATCAACAGGTTGACACCGTACTGCTAATTGAGAATGGCTCTACCAACAAGGATTACAAGGTACATCTGACAGGCTATGATAATATTCTGTATATAGACAACCATGCAAGTATGGGCATTGCCTATGCCTTAAACCAAATATGCGGATACGCCTATACCCACGGCTATGAATGGGCATTAACTCTTGACCAAGACTCGGTCGCTACACCAGGAATGGTGGACACCTATAAGGGAATAGCCAAAGACAATATTGGCATAATAGGATGTTACATAGAAGACAGGAACTACAAAGAACCGAACCAAGAACGATACGAGGGTACATTTGGAGTTCCATGGGTTATAACCTCTGCATCATTTACAAACGTAAAAGCGTGGAAAAAATGTGGAGGTTTTGATAATGAGATGTTCATTGACTTCGTTGATACCGACATTTGCTACAGTATGAGAAACGCAGGATACAAAATTCTGATTACATTTCATACAAAGCTAATTCATGAATTGGGTATTAACACGACTATAAAACATATTCCTCTAATAAAAAGAATACAGGTAGAAAATCACAATTCAGTTAGAAAATACTATAGAGAAAGAAATCTTATCTATCTTACCAGGAAATATAAAGACTATTCAATAATATCAACACTTAAAACCACCTTAAAAGACATTGCAGCAGTAGTATTATATGAGCACAACAAACTTCCAAAACTATGGGCAATGGCAAAAGGACTCTGTAATGGAATCTTCATGAAACCCAAATTTGAGCATATAACACAAGAATTTCTAAGTTTAGAAGTAGAGGAACTATAACCAAAGAGAAGATGTTCTATGGATATTAAAATAGCAATCGCATATCATAAACCTGCAACTATACTAAAAGGTGAAAATATATTCCCACTACATGTAGGCAAAGCCATCTCTGATGTAGACTTGGGTATTCAAGGAGACAATACTGGCGATAATATTAGTGAGAAGAATCCATTGTATTGCGAACTAACTGGCATCTATTGGCTGTGGAAAAACACAACAGCTGATTACAAAGGTCTGATGCACTATCGTCGTATTTTCACATTACAAAAAGACTACACATACAAAAACGTAATATTAAAAACAAAAATAGCATTACGCAGTTTACTGTCAGTATTCAGACCGCTAAACAGTTACGGTATGCGAATAGAATATTTTGCCGGTACAGAGGATAACTACCGTAAGCACGCAAACAGACTCGATAATGAAATAGAGAGGATACTACAACAAGGTACAAAAATAATAGTCCCATCACCAGAATATTGTTTTCTTCCAGTTTCTGTGACTTTTGCACCTGAAGCACCACATTGGGCTATACAATTAATTGGAGAAATTGCAGAAGAATCCTATCCTGACTTTGCTGAAATATACGAACAATCGTTGGGAAAGCACTATATATACCAACGCAATATGTTTGTAATGGACAACACCACATATAATGAGTACTGCACTATTTTATTCTCTGTTTTACAAGCCTTTGAAGAAAGAAGCATAAGCAATAATTATCTCAAAGATATTAAAGAAGAGAAAGCTGTATCTCGCATCATCGGGTACTTAGGAGAATTAATTACAAACGCCTTTATACAGTATTGCATTGCTAAAGGGAAGAAAGTACAGACATTACCACTTATGATTTTTGACAACAGTCAAGAATATGCAGGAAAATAAATTAGTATCAGCGATAATAACCACCCATAATCGCTTGGATTTGCTGAAACAAGCTATCAAGAGCGTAAAACAACAGACTTATATAGATATAGAGGTTATAGTAGTTGACGATGCAAGTACTGATGGAACAAAAGAGTACTGCACCGCTCTGACTGGCATACATTATATATACATTTCACCTGCAGAAAGTAAAGGTGGAAATCATGCTCGTAACGTCGGTATAGAGAATTCTCATGGAGAATATATAGCCTTTCTTGATGATGACGATTTGTGGTTGTCAACAAAAATAGAAAAACAGGTTGAAGCCATGCAGATGCATCTGGAATGTGATTTATGTATCGGTGGTTTTAAAGAGGAACGTATTGATAATAACAAAACATTAATATACGTACCTCCATATTACACTCACCAAACAGAATTATTAGACATTTCTAAATCCTGTTTGTATACAGGCTATGCTTTTACATCCACAATGCTTATTAGAAAAAATGTATTTTCTAAAACAGAATTGTTTGATGAGAATCTACAAGCATATCAAGAAGGAGAACTGATTATTAGACTTGCACAACTATCTAAGATTTGCAGAATATATGAACCTCTAATTGTGTATCGTGTATTTTGTTCAGATAGTCAAAGAATCACTAATCGCATATTTCGTTGGCGCCTATCTATGCGATATATATATGAGAAACACAAGGAATTATATAAGAGCCTCACTTTTAGAGAGAAATTAGAGGTTAAGCATAATTACATTGCACAAGCTGTGGCAAGAAGTACAGCATCTGCAAGAAAATGCCTAATATTTAGATATATAATAGAACTTAGACTATGCAGATTAATGATTAAGATTACAGAGGCTCTCGGTTATCAACTAAAATGAAGATAGTTAAAGCAGTAAGACCATATCCACAGCATAGCAGTGGCAATTTTAAGTGTAAGCCTTACGAGGAATGGATAAAAGAGGGTGGACTAACAGCTAACGCTTGTTATCCTCCACGTCTGTTGCACGGTATCGCACACCACATAGAGCCACCCACACTGAACATTCGCCAATCTCAGGCAAGATTACGTTTCGCGGAGGCTTTCACTATTAATTTTGATTGCTGGCCCGACTATCTATGGTGCGAGACCATACCTTTTATCTGGGATTGCTGGCCATCAATGTATGACAGAATTGAAAAATGGTTTTACAAGCACAATATAAGAACTGCTATTTTTACATCATCCATAACAGCCGAAGAAATCCGACGGAGATGCCCCGATGTTAATATTCTACATGTCACAGAAGGAATTGACACAAGCCTATATCATGCAGGTGATTCACTCGTAAGACGTAGTATAGATTTCTTGGAATATGGCAGCAAGCAGCGAAACCTTTTTGACAAACCACTTGAAGGTATCAACCATGTTAATTCCACGAGCATCATAACCCAGATGATGACGTGGGATGATTTGCTTAACACAATGTCTGACGCAAAAGTGACACTCGCCCTCCCTCGCTGTGATATTGACCAAGAGGTAACGGGAGGTGTCGAGACTCTTACGCAGCGTTTTTGGGAGGGAATGTTGTCACGCAGTGTGCTTGTCGGCAGAGCCCCAAAAGAATTGACAGACCTGATAGGATATAATCCCGTCATTACTCTTGACAGACAGAACGCAGAAGATCAGATAAAGGATATTATTACACATATAGATGATTATCAAGTTCTTGTAGATAAGAACAGAGAAACAGCATTGACTATGGCTCCATGGAGCATCCGTATAAAGAAAATCATGAATTGGCTAACAGAGTTAGGTTATAGAATATGATAGTTGCGGTAGTAGTAACATATAACAGGTTAGAACTGCTCAAACGGGTTATAACCGCTCTTAAATCGCAGACCGTACCAGTTGACAAGATTATAGTGATCAATAATGGAGCGACAGATGGTACCAAGGAATGGCTGGATTCTCAAGAATCTCTTATCACCATACATCAAGATAACGTAGGTGGTGCTGGTGGTTTCTACAGAGGCATAAAAGAAGCCTTGACCACAAAATCTGACTGGATATGGTGCATGGATGATGATGTATTCCCTACTTCTCAGTGTTTAGAGCAGCTTATTCTGCACTATACCGCAGAGGACAAAACAGGTATATTATGTCCCAAACGTTTGATGGATGGTAAGGCTTTTATTTCTGAAACCAGAAAACAAAACCTATCCAATCCACTCAAATACATATTTGATGACAGTCTGGAGGCTGAAATGCTTAATAACAATGAAACTGTTGAGATTGAAGGAATGGCTTTCGAGGGACCATTAATAAGACGCGAGGTGGTGGAAAGCATTGGTCTTCCTAATAAAGACCTGTTCATTCTCTATGATGACACAGATTACTCTTACAGGGCAATACTTGCAGGATACAAGGTGAAAGTGGTCAGCAACGCTATTATGGAGAAATACTGTCATCAAAACACTCTGTCAAAAAAAGAAACTATTATAAGAAACAAATGGAAACTTAAGTATCATTTCCGTAATACAGCCTATTTCTGCCATCAATATGGGAGGAACTTCTTCTTCAGATATTTCGGAACACTTCCATTTGTCATAGACTTATATGGTGCCATAACCTATAATTTTTTCAAGGGACATAAATACTCTTTCTCTGATTACTTCATGATTCTGAAGATGATACGTCGGGGTATAAAAGGGAAGTTAGGTAAGATGTGACACCACATACATAAATTTATAAGATGAGATTAGTATATCTTAAATATGACATAAAATACTTTCTGCACAATATGCGGTATTGGCGGAAACTCAGCCTTGGCAAAGCTAAGAAAAGAAATATACTTTATTTTGTCTTTGAGCCAGATGTTCCTCACCCTGGATTAGCAGACAGACTAAAAGCGGTAATATCGCTCTACAATGTAGCGAAAGCCCATGGATATGACTTCAAATTCTATTTCGAAACCCCGTTTTGTCTGTCTGATTATCTTACCCCAAAATATGACTGGCTGATGTCACTTGACGAGTTGGAGTATTCTCTTTCCGATACGAAACTTATTAATGAGACTAACTGGAGAGAAATCAACTCGCTTACCCCAAATAAGCAATATCATTGCTATAACTACGCAGGCAACTGTATGCCCTGGAGATTTGAAGACTCCGGGTTCTATTGGCATGAGTTGTTTCAGGAACTTTTCCAGCCAAGCAAACTATTGCGCCAAGCATATGAGGCACTAAATATTACAGACAAGCATTACGTCTCAATACAGTTCCGCTTTGTCAACGCATTAGAGTTATTTGAGGGCTATACCTTTTTCGACAATCATCTGAAAACAGAAAAAGAACAGCAAGCGCTTATTCAAAAATGCCGCAATGCTATAAACGAAATCATCGCAGAAAATGAAGGCAAAACCGTTTATGTGTTTTCAGATAGCAAGACGTTCCTTGATGCAATAGAGGATTTGCCCGTCAATATTTTAAGTCATGACAATTTAGGCCATACGGGAGTGAAGCAAGAACAACAGACAACGTTAAAAACATTTCTTGATCTCTACGTCATGTCACAATCAGAAAAAATATACAGGGTAAGAGCAAAAGAACTGTATAACCTGTCATGTTTCGCCCTGTTGGCTTCAAGAATGAATAACGTTCCATTTATAGATAAAGACATCTGAGCACTATCATGATACCTAAAATCATACACCTTTGTTGGCTGTCAGGTGACGCTTTCCCTGATTCCATCGTGCGCTGTCTTGACACATGGAATGAGAAACTTGCATATTACGAAATATGGCTATGGGGGAAAAAACCTGAGGATTGCTCATGTATCAGCAATCTGCATCTAACAGAAAAGCATTTTGAAATAGACAGCACTCCTTGGACGAAACAGGCATACGAGGCAAAAAAATATGCATTCGCAGCTGACTATATACGCTTGTATGCCTTATACAACTACGGTGGGATATATCTTGACGCTGATGTCTTGATATACAAGAATTTCAACGAGTTACTTAACCTGCCCTACTTTATTGGCTGTGACCAGATAAGAGCCTTTGAGGCTGCCGTGATAGGAGCGGAAAAAGGTTGCCTATGGATAAAAGACATACTTGATACATACAACGGTAAATGTTTTGTCAAAAAGGACGGCACATACGATGTAACAGAACTGCCCGTGCGTTTCCATCATGAACTGACACGGCTGAATTATACTTTCACACGCATCAATGACATTGCAGAGTTCTGCCACAAAGAATACAGACATATTAATGTATTCAACGGCGACTTCTTCAATAGCCGCAACTCTGTAAAAGTCAGGAGGACAAGGAAAAGTTTCTGTGCTCATAACTATACAGGATCATGGCAAACGAAAAGCACACATAAGTCATTAAAAGACAGGCTGCCTCTGTGGTTACTCGCCATAATCTACACCGTAGGACAAAACACATGGGCACGCAACAAATATGCTTGGTTTCAGATACCTTTTGAGAAATAGCAATGCAACAGATAGCACGTTTCTATACACTTTTCTGGATAATATATTTCCCTGCATGTATCGCCTACAATGACTTGCCGGGTTTCTCCTCTGTTGATGAGGCGATGACGGTGATATTGATAGGATACACATTTATGAAACGTGGCCATTGGGCTACTAACAATACCCCATGGAAGGAATATATGTTCTTCCTTGGGGTATTGTCGTTTTATGTGGTCTATGGTTTACTCTTCGGACGAAATGTGCAGGATGCCGTATGGCTGGACTTGGTGCAGGAGATACGTCCCTACTCCATCATATATTGCACATGGATACTCAACCCACGTTTCACTGACAAACAGAAGAAGTGGATGCTCGGAGCAATGATTGCCACATTGGGCTCATGGATAATATACCACCCACAAACCCTTAACGGTGGTGAATTTCCTGTTCTCGGCCAGTTGGCTATCAGTACAGGCATGAGCTACTATCTATTCTCAGAAGATACCAAAAGGAATAAACTTATTGCACTTGCTTTGGTTGGCAGCGGTCTGCTCGCACCTAAGATGAAGTTTGTGGGCGAGGTCGTAGCTTTTGTCGCCATGATGTTCTATGTAAACAAAAAACTCGATTTCAAATCTCCAAAGACAGTGTGGACACTCAGTTTGATGATGATTGTAGCCATCATGCTCACATGGACTAAATTTGAGGTATATTACGTGGATGGCTGGGACAATGAGAATCTCGCACGCCCTATGACCTATAAGACATCATGGAAAATCCTATGGGACTATTTCCCATTCGGCTCCGGTATGGGAACATTTGCTTGCAATGCGGCATGGAAATACTATTCTCCTTTATACTATGAATATCATCTGAACAATATATGGGGACTTGGAGGTAATCGTTTGTTAGACGGTGTGTTCATATGCGACGCTTTCTACCCAACGCTGGCACAATTCGGAGTAGTAGGTGTCATCCTGTTCTATTTGTTTTGGAAACGTCGTCTTACTGCATTCAACGAGATGTACAGCCTTAAATACTATCGGGTGGCCATGATGGCTTTCTTCTGCCTAGCGATAGAGCAAACTGCTGACACATCATTCCTCTCAGGAAAGGGACAAGGATATTGTATGCTTATAGCCCTGTGTCTTAACTCTAACCGTAACTATGAAGAGGAATGGGAAGAGGAGGAAGATATGGATGAAAGTGAGGAGTACGCATCCGCATAACTCAGAGTAATATGGAAAACATGAATATCTGCGTTGTTATTGTTACATATAACAGACTGAACAAATTACAAAAAGCTCTGCAAAGCTATGAGTCACAGACGTGCCCTCCACACTGTATAATTGTGGTGAATAACAACAGCACCGACGGCACACATGATTACCTGTCTCAATGGAGCGTCAGCAACTCAAATATTCCTGAGAAGATAATCATCAATCTTGATGTCAACACAGGTGGTGCCGGTGGATTTTATGTTGGTATGAAACGGGCTTTGGATACCAATGCGGACTGGATATGGGTATCAGATGATGATGCTTATCCAGACAAAGATGCTTTACTTCATGTACTACAATATGCAGAGAACCACTCAAAAGACACCGTTTGTATCTGCGGTACTGTATATCTGAATGGCACTATAGATATTGATCACCGCCGAATCAGTAAGAACCGGTTTATCAAATTGCCATACAAACTGCCCAAGGACTGTTATAACAAGCAAGAGGTCTTGATTGAAGAAACCACTTTTGTCGGATCTTGTTTTAATGCTGAGGCCGTCAGAAAAGCGGGACTTCCACTCAAAGAGTTTTTCATATATTTTGATGACACAGAATACAGCTATAGAATTGGACATTACGGCAATATTGTATTGTTACCTGAAATTAAGATAACTCACGACACCATAACCTACGCTCAGCCGACAAACATAATAGCGACATGGCGCGACTATTATCTGATTCGCAATCACATATATACTCTGAGGTGTCATCACCTCCCGTCTTTTTTCGCATATTGCCTCAAGAAGATATATGACTCACTTATAACATACACGAGGAAACACAACACAAAACAATTAAAGATGTATTGTCTCGCCATACTCCATGGTATAATGGGACATTTAGGACTGCACCCCATATATAAACCCGGATATAATATTCCTGTCTGATGAAAATATCTGTCTGTATGGCCACCTACAATGGTGGCAAACATATAAAGAAACAACTTGACTCCATACTCCATCAAGATTTGTCAGCATTTCCCAGTGCGGAGCTTGAGATAATAATATCTGACGATGGCTCCACAGACAATACCGTTAACATAATCGAGGGTTACAATGATAACAGAATAAGGTTGTTGCATCACAGGCAGGATAAAACGCACCGTTACCATGCCGCCCTGTACGCTGCCACAGCTAATTTTGGCTATGCCATGTCTCATGCTACAGGGGATTATATTTTCCTGTCAGACCAGGATGACGTGTGGTATTCTGATAAAATAAGCAAAACACTGCAAGTCTTGACAGATAAAGGTGGAGTTGTTGCAACCGCTTTCGATTTAATAGATGAGCACAGCGAAAAAATCATAGGAGACGTAATTTATTCCCTTGGTAGCTTTTGGAAACCTCGCAGAGGTTTTATCTATGGCTTCAGCTGCGGAATAGCACGTGAGGAACTGAAACTCATCTTGCCTATGCCTAATGTTCCACAACATGATGTATTCATTCACCTTCTCGCCCAGAAACGTAACAAGCTGCAAGTGATTAATGACAAATGCGCGGCTCACAGATGGGGAGGTGACAACACGTCCAACTCCGCAAATGAAGTGCCTATATTGATTAAACTTTTTTCTCGACTGAAAATATATGTAACAGTGTTGTATCGCAGCACATTACGTTGATTATAATGTTTTATGTATGACAAACAAAATCTTAGGAAATAAAATATCCGCTTCTGATTTATTCACAAATATCGTATATCTATACCTTTTCGGAGCATTAGTTTACCTTGTAGGTTGTAGTATATATACTACATTCTATACACCATCAAACTTTAATAATGAGGTATTAGACTATTTCTCGTTCAGCATCAGCGACTGGCTCATTAATTACGAGGGAGGTTTTGTACGCAGGGGAATAATTGGCGAACTGATATACCTATGTTACGACATCCATCCTTTCTCCGTCAAGACATGTATATTCACAACCAACATTATCTCTTTTTTAATTTTTCTGTATTTGTTTTGGAAAATCTGTAACAGATACGGCTTCACGATAATACCTTTTCTTGCCATATTCTGCGAGACAGGGCTTATGAGTTTTGTATATCGCAGGGATTTTATAATCCTGATACTCGCATACATTTCTTTTCTTTACTTCTGCAAATTTTTCAGGAAAAGAAATACCATATATGCAGTATTTTCAAACATAATAATGTGTATAAGTATATTAATACACGAAGCATTTTTCTTCTTTGTTATTCCAGTTTTATTATTGACCTGTTTATTTGTTGATGAAAAAAAGACAGGCAGGAGAATCATTACATACATAATGTTTTTCCTATTACCCGTCTTTACAATGGCAATGGTCTCTTTCTATAAAGGAACTAACGAAATATCCTCCGTTATCTGGCAGTCATGGCAAGATTTGTTCCAGGCCTACCCTGATGATTCTACAAATAAAATTGGTCAAGGTGTAATATGGTTATCAAAGAGTTTTTATGATGCCGCATATTTTCATCTTGCGACAAACTTCAGAACACACTATGGTTTACTTACTGCCATGTATTGTTTATTTGGTTTCATTACCTTGCTGGCTTTCACTTATTTCCTTGTCATATATAATCCTCGCCCCCGAAACTTCCACTATAGCCATAGAGAAAAACACATAACACTTGGTAAGATTCTTACAATTCAATTTCTCGCAATGTCACCCATGTTCACTATATTGTCATGTGACTATGCAAGAACAGTCATGTATTGTGTCGTTTCTTCTATTTTCTTCTACGATTGTCTGAAGAGACACCGTCTGCTCCTCAATACACAATCTTGTAAAGCAACATACCATATCAATAAATATATTCCTCCCACAATAAGCCATATATACAAAAGGATATTGAATTATGTAGATAATAATAGTAATTGGTTGTACCCATTAATTATTCTACTTTACCCGATTCATATTGCAGGACGCATACTTATTCCATTTGATTGTCACATCATTCATTTATTATTCCCAAATTTAATATGACACTTCACGTCCTAATCAACGCATACGCATGTTCGCCCAATATGGGTAGTGAGCCTGGCATGGGGTGGAACTGGATTCTTGCCATTGCAAGACATTGCGATGTGTATGTCATAACAGAAAGTGAATTCAAGGAGCGCATAGAGGCTGTACTGAAAACATCAGGACTAAAGGCAAGGATACATTTCTTCTATAATCCTGTTTCAGAAAAAGTGAGGCGTATGTGCTGGAATCAGGGTGACTGGCGATTTTATTGGTATTACTGGAAGTGGCAGCGGAAGACGGCAAATATAGCAAGGGATATATGCCGGCAGCATCATATAGACATAATACACCAACTAAACATGATTGGTTTCCGCGAGCCAGGATGTCTGTATGATGTTGCCAAGGAGTTTAACATTCCAATAGTTTGGGGACCCATTGGCGGATTAAAGCAGTTCCCTCTGAAATATGCAAATAATTGGAAGATGAAGGTCTTCCAGTATATAAAGAACAAATTAAACATACTACAGATAAAGTATTATCCACGAATAACACACGCCCTAAATAATGCTGATGCATTAATCAGTTCCATCCCCGATAGCTATCATACGATAAAACAATATACTGGAATAGAATCTGTTATCATACCGGAAACGGGATGCAATGATTACATCCATAATGAAAACAGAAGGTTTGACGAAGATATTCTGAACGTCGTGTGGGCCGGAAAATTCGATTATCGTAAAAGGATAGACATTGCAATAAAAGCCATCGCACAATCAGACAACCCCCAAATATGCCTGCATATATATGGCACAGGTAATGAGGAACAGGTTAAAGAGGTAACTTCCCTCATAAAAAACCTGCACATAGACAGTCAGGTAACACTTCATGGCAACACTTCCCATGATGATGTGGAGAGAGCCATGCAGTCTGCCCACCTTTTCTTCTTCACGTCTGTCAGCGAAGACACGTCTACCGTGGTACTAGAGGCTATCAGCAACGGTTTACCTGTATTGTGTTTCGATACCTGCGGCATGTCTGCCGTAATAGATGACACCGTGGGAAGGAAAATACCATTATCAACACCAGAGCTATCTATAAAAGACTTTGCTAACAACTTAAATTATTTCCATAAAAACAGAAATGAGTTAAAGATATTCTCAGACAACTGTCGCAAGAAATCATCTGAATTATCTTGGAAGAACAAGGGGAATATTATAATGAATATATATAAACAACTGACAGAACAAAAATTATGAAATACGATTACCTGATAGTAGGTTCCGGTCTTTTCGGTGCCACTTTCGCATATAAAGTCCGTAAATCCGGTAAGACTTGCCTTGTCATAGACAAGCGTCCACATCTTGGTGGAAACATTTTCTGTGAGAATATTGAGGGTATCAACGTACATAAATACGGGGCGCACATATTCCACACGTCAAACAAGGATGTATGGGATTTCGTAAACTCCATCGTTGAGTTCAACCGATACACTAACTGTCCTGTGGCAAACTATAAAGGCGAGCTATACAACCTGCCTTTCAACATGAACACCTTTAACCGTATGTGGCCCGACGTCCATACACCGGCGGAAGCTGAGGCAAGGATAAATGAACAGAAGGCAGAGGCAATAGCTGCCTTGAAAGGTCGCGAGCCACAGAATCTTGAGGAGCAGGCACTGACACTCGTCGGTAAGGATATATTCAATAAACTCATTAAAGAATATACTGAGAAACAGTGGGGACGGAAGTGTACCGAACTACCAGCCTTCATCATCAAGCGTCTGCCTGTTCGCATGATATTTGACAACAACTATTTCAACGATAAATATCAAGGCATACCTATCGGTGGATATAACAAGCTCATAGACGGCTTGCTTGAAGGCGTTGAGTGTAAGACTAACGTTGATTTCTTTAATTCTGAATATAGAGACTGGCGCAAATATGCAGACAAACTGGTTTATACGGGCGCTCTTGATGAGTATTTCAACTACTGTTTAGGCAAACTTGACTGGCGCACGGTATCCTTCAAGACTCGCATAGAGAATACGCCAAACTATCAGGGCAATGCCGTCATCAACTACACATCACATAATGAGCCTTACACACGTGTCATAGAGCACAAGCATTTTGAGATGTTCGGCCAAGATGTGTACGACTGCCCTAAGACTGTTGTCAGTGAAGAATACTCTACGGAATACAAAGAAGGTATGGAGCAGTTCTACCCTGTCAATGACGAGCGCAACAATGCACTGGCAGAACAGTATCGCAAGCTTGCCGAACAGGAGGCAGACGTCATCTTTGGCGGCAGACTCGGTCAATACCGATACTTTGACATGGCTCCAGTGATAGAACAAGTACTGAATTATGATTTATAATTTATTACTGAAACTCAGTCTTGCCCCTTCCTACCTATGGGATGCTCTGTGGGCACCTGTATGGAAGGCATGCATGAAACATTGCGGACGCGGTGTTTATCTGCGCCCAATGTCATCAGACATCAAAGGCTTGCAAAACCTCACCATTGGCGACGGCACATCCATACCCAAGGGCAGCACTTTCTATTGTACCAACGCGCCGCTGACTATTGGAAGAAAGGTCATATTCGGTCCACGTCCAACTATTATCACGGGCGACCACCGCATAGACATCTTAGGCAAATACATCATTGACGTCACTGACGATGAGAAGCTGCCGGGGAATGATGCTGCCGTGGTAATTGAAGACGATGTTTGGATAGGTGCAAACGTAACGATACTCAAGGGTGTCACCATAGGTCACGGCTCTGTCATTGCAGCCGGAGCAGTGGTAACGCAGTCCTTTCCTCCTTACTCCATCATCGGCGGTGTGCCAGCCCGACTGCTGAAGATGAGGTTTACGGAAGAAGAGCAAAAAGAAAACGACAAACTGTTGTATGGAGTAAAGGACTACAATTAAGACAATTATTTCAATGTCGCACGCCACAATTGTCTAAGATTGTCAGAATTGTCATTAATTAACAATCGACTGGCTGTGATAAACGACAATTATAACAATTTCAGACAATTTCTTTAAAGTTATGCAATCGATATAAAATAATTGTCTAAGATTGTCTGTGTTGTCGTCAATAAACAACCAATTGGTTGATATGTAGAATGATAAACGACAATTATAACAATTTCAGACAATTTCTTTAAAGTTACGCAATCGATAAAAATAATTGTCTAAGATTGTCTGTGTTGTCGTCAATAAACAATCAATTGGCTGATATGTAGAATGACAAACGACAATTATAACAATTTCAGAAAAGTCATTAATATTACACATTACATTCGTCAAAAAAACTAAATGTCAGATATAAAAGGAAAATTATATACAATAGTTGGCACATTATACAATGTACATAAGGAATTAGGACCGGGATTAAACGAGAAAATTTATCAAGAGGGATTAAAAACGGAATTGGAACTTCAGAATATTCCATACAAAAGGGAATATACGGTAAAGCCAATTTACAAAGGAAAGTTACTTGATGCTGAATATAAATTGGATTTCCTTATCGATGATGATATAGTTATAGAACTTAAGGCCGTAAGTAGTTTAACTGATGAACATAGGGCACAATTATTTAATTATATGCATTTAGTAAGACCTAAAGCTGGTATATTGGTGAATTTTTCTTCAAAATCATGTGTTTTGGAGAGATATCTGTTTGATTCAACCAATAATAGAATCACCACGATGACTGGTGAATCTCTTTATCGAAATAAATAACAATAAAGTAAGATGTTGTTTTGATACGACAATTTCTTCAACGTCATACAATTTATATAAAAAATAATTGTCTAAAATCGTCTGTATTGTCGTCAATAAACAATCAATTGGTTGATATGTAGAATGATAAACGACAATTATAACAATTTCAGACAATTTCTTTAAAGTTACGCAATCGATATAAAATAATTGTCTGTAATTGTCTGAATTGTCGTCAATATCCCCACACATAATCGTCGTTTAGATAAAATAAAGCATTGTTGTTCATAAAAGATATGAAAAAAGTATTAGTCGTAGGCAGTGCAAGAGAGTCGTTCGGCGGCGTCAGTTCCACTATCAAACTGATGGAGCAGATGCCAGTATGGAAAGAACACTCCTGCTACTGGCTCGGCACACAGATACAGCGCAACTACCTATGGAAGTTGTGGTATGCCATGAAGTCATGCTTCATGGCATTTTTTATTATATGGCGATTTGATATCGTTCACTTCCACACTGTGCCCGACCGCATCTGTCTGATAATACAGATGCCTATCTTTCTTCTCGCCATGCTTGGCAAGAAGAAAATCATCATGCACATACACATGGGCAACCAGTTGCGCAACCATACTGCCAACAAACTCTTTCTATGGCATCTGCGCCGTGCTGACCTCATCGTCTTGCTCGCAAAAAAATGGCAGAAACTCTTCCTTGAGTCATACGGCAACATAAAGACTCCTACCACGGTGCTCTACAACTCATGCGCCATGACTCCGCACAGTGACTATGCCAACCGTAAGAATACCATCCTTATGATGGCTTATTTCAATAACAACAAGGCTCCCGACTTATTGTTCAAGGCTTGGCAGACACTGCAAAGCCGTTACCCTGACTGGCATATCTATATGCTCGGCAACGGTGAGGTGGAGCGCTTCCGCCAGATGAGTATAGATATGGGACTGCAAGACAGCGTCACCTTCACAGGCTATGTCACCGGCAGACAGAAGGATGAGTATTTCCACAATGCCTCCATCCTCTGTATGTGCTCTTACGAGGAAGGCTTCCCCATGGTGGTGCTTGAGGCCTGGACCCACGGCATACCAGTTGTCACCACCCCCGTCGGCGGACTGCCCGATGTCATTGAGGAGGGCAGGAACTGCGTCACTTTCCCGTTTGGCGATGCCGACGCACTTGCTGACAAGCTCGCCATGCTGATTGACAACGAACAACAGCGCAGCGCCATGTCTGCCTACAGTCAGGAGTTCGTGCGCAACCACTTCTCACCTGAGAAGATAAACCAAGACCTGCGCAACATCTATGCAAGATTTTGACCGTCTCATCATACGTCTACGTCAGTTTGGCGGCCTGCGCCTGTTGTGGCAATACCTGCGCATGGGAGTGTTGTGGACCAGCATAAGGGAATGCCTCCGCTGCATTGCCAACGGACGAAGCCTCAAGTATGTCTATCCAGCCATAACACGTAAGATAGACAAGATACTGACAGAGAAGTACGCCGACGCTTCGCAATATGCTGAGACAATCACACCGCCAACCCAGAGTATGAACACTAATGTGATATGGTTCTGCTGGTTGCAAGGCATGGACGCCGCTCCTGACTTGGTGCGTGCCTGTCATAACTCCATAGCCACGAACCTGCCAGGAAACAGCGTGGTGATTATTACCGCCGACAACTATCACAACTACGTCACACTGCCCGACTATATTGAGCGCAAATACCATGACGGCATCATACCTCATCCTTTGTTCAGCGATATTCTACGCCTCGCCCTGCTCATACATCATGGCGGCACGTGGATTGATGCATCCGTATTGTGTACAGGCAACAAGTATTGGGAGGATATACAAAACAGTGAGTTGTTCCTCTTCCGATATTTCAAAGGCGGCAAGGTGATAGGCATTTCCAACTGGTTCATACATGCAAAGCCAAACAACCCCGTGCTACGGTCCGTACTCGGAATGCTTCTGGCATATTGGCGTGACTACAATTGCACCGTGGAATACTATATCTTCCACCTCTTCTTCAGCATCGCAGCACGCAAGCACCCTGAGTTGATAAGACAGATGCCACATGGGAACAGCTTTGCGTTCATACAGTTAGGACAACGAATCATACAGGATTTCGACCTTGAGTGGTGGAACAACCTTACCGACAAGGTAAGTTTCCACAAACTCAACTACCGTCATACAGACAAGGCAAGAAAATATCACAACAGCTACTATAATCATATTGTCACACAATACGGAGACATACACACAATTCTTTGAATTGTTACAAGTTGCTATAGGCACCCGTGAACGCCTGAGCACGACACTCTCTCCTGACGAATGGGAACAGCTATACGTCATTGCCAAGGAGCAGACCCTCACTGGCATTGCCTTTGCTGCCTTGGAACGGCTGCCACAGGAGCAACTGCCTCCACCGAGACGCATACGCCAGTGGGCTGTCAAGGCCGACAGAATACGCGAGAAGAACAAGACAGCCTCTGTTATGACCGCAAAAGTGTCAGACTTCTTCAAGCAGAATGGATTCCATTGTCTTATACTCAAAGGACAAGGCAACCTCTATTTCTATTCCCCATATCTACAGGAACTACGTTCTCCCGGCGATATCGACGTATGGGCATGGCCATCAGGAAACAATCCTGTTCGCACGGTGATAGAGTTCTGCCAGACAAGGAAGAAGGGCGCATATATATACTACCACAACCTTGACTTTCCTATACTCAAGGACATACCCGTAGAGGTGCATTACCGCCCTACCTGGTTATATAATCCATGGCATAACAAGCACCTACAGGCATGGTTCAACAAATACAAGACCAGCCGTGACTTTATTGAATATGACGGATATGCCATACCTTCTGCAAGATTCAACACCATATTCCAATTGTTGCATCTATATAAACACATATTTGAGGAAGGCATCGGACTGAGACAACTGTTAGACTACTATATGGTACTGAAGGAAGCGCCTCTCTCCTATCCCACCCACGAGAGGATTCCTTTTGGCCTCAACAAGTTTGCCGCCGCCGTTATGTATGTATTGCGTGAGGTATTCAATGCAGAAGACAGGCTGATGCTTTGTCCGCCAGACGAAAAAAGAGGCCGCCAACTACTCGAGGAGATAATGCAGAGCGGGAACTTCGGACAATTTGACAAACGCTACAATTGGAAAGAAGCCTCCAACGGCTCACTGAAATATCGTGGAATGAAATATGCTGTCACACGATTAAGACACAACATACGCTTCTTGCTCACATATCCCTCAGAGGTGATATTCGAGCCACTCTTCCGCATTTACAACAAACTCTGGATTTGGCTCCGGCTGTGGAGGTTTGAGTAATGGGGATAGTCTAATGAATAATGAGTAAAGGGGAATGAGTAAAGTGTAAAGTGTAATGAGCAAAGAGTAAGAAATAACAGGACGAAACGACAAAATAAGCCCTGTTCTTGCCTTAAAGACGCGTTTTTTTCGTACCTTTGCACCACTAACTCCTAATAAGATTCATCAAAAACAAATAAGAAACAACACTAAAAGAAATGGAAAAAAGCGCATTACAGATTGCACGCGCTGCCTATCAGCCTAAACTGCCAAAGGCGTTGCGTGGAGCACTGAAAGCTGTTGAGGGTGAGCCTACACAGTCAGTAGCTGACCAAGAGGAAGTAAAGAAACTTTTCCCTAACACATACGGCATGCCGTACCTGAAGTTTGAGCCTACCAAGGGCGAAATGGCCAACACAGCCATCAACGTAGGTGTCATACTCTCAGGAGGTCAGGCTCCCGGCGGACACAACGTCATATCTGGTTTGTTTGACGGTATAAAGAAACTTAATCCTGAAAACAGACTCTTCGGATTCATCCTTGGTCCTGGTGGACTTGTTGACCATAACTACATGGAACTTACTGCCGACATCATTGACGAGTATCGTAACACCGGCGGATTTGACATTATAGGCTCAGGACGCACAAAGCTTGAGAAGAAAGACCAGTTTGACAAAGGATTGGAGATTCTGAAGGCTCTCAACATCAAGGCTCTTGTAATCATCGGCGGTGACGACTCTAACACCAACGCTTGCGTATTGGCAGAGTATTACAAGGCTATCGGAGCAGGAGTACAAGTTATCGGCTGTCCTAAGACCATTGACGGCGACCTTAAGAACTCTGAAATTGAGACTTCTTTCGGTTTCGACACTGCTACCAAAGTATATTCTGAGGTAATAGGCAACATTATGCGCGACTGTAACTCCGCTAAGAAATACTGGCACTTCATTAAGCTTATGGGACGTTCTGCTTCACACGTTACATTGGAGTGTGCCCTACAGACCCATCCAAACATAACACTTATCGGAGAAGAGGTTGAAGCTAAGAATCAGACTCTTGACGATGTAGTCACATATATAGCTGACGTAGTGGCAGACCGTGCTACACGCGGCATGAACTATGGTGTAGTACTCGTGCCAGAGGGACTCATCGAGTTCATCCCTGCCATCAAGGCGCTCATCTCTGAGCTTAACGATATGCTCGCTGCTAACCAGAAAGACTTCGAGCTGATAGCCGATGACAAGAAGATAGACTATGTGTTACATCACCTCTCTGCTCCTAACGCAGCAATCTTCCGCTCACTGCCTGAGACTGTCAGCCGTCAGCTGGCACTTGACCGTGACCCACACGGTAACGTTCAGGTTTCTCTCATCGACACAGAGCAGTTGCTGGCAGAGATGGTCGGCAAGAAGCTGGAGCAGTGGAAGAAAGACGGTCTCTACCATGGCAAGTTCTCTACACAGCACCATTTCTTCGGCTACGAGGGACGTTGCGCCGCACCGTCAAACTTCGACGCTGACTACTGTTACTCTCTCGGCTTTAACGCTTCTATGCTTATCGCCGCAGGCAAGACTGGCTACATGTCATCTATCAAGAACACCTCTAAGCCTGTTGACGAGTGGATAGCAGGTGGAATACCTATCACCATGATGATGAACATGGAGAAGCGCAGCGGCGAGATGAAGCCTGTTATCAAGAAAGCATTGGTAGAACTTGACGGCAAGCCTTACAAGTATTTTGTAGCTCACCGCACAGAGTGGGCACGCGACACTTGTTATGTATATCCAGGACCAATACAATACTTCGGCCCGGCAGAGGTATGCGACCAGCCTACCATGACACTGAAGCTGGAACACAAGTAATTTGACACGTCACAAGAAAAATAAGAAGAAATCCTCCCGTCCACTAAGCCGTAAGACTTGGTGGATGGGAGGTTTATTTGTTGCCTTCGTATATATCTTTGTATTCTACTATTTCTTTGTAGGACCTACAGGATTCCGTTGGCATGCACTCTACGGCGACCAGACCTATCCTGACGGTTTCGAAATACAAGGCATTGACATCAGCCACTATCAAGGTGTCATAGACTGGGAGGAACTGCGTAATGCCATGATAGGCAAGGCACCAGTGCGCTTCGTCATCGTCAAAGCCACCGAGGGGGCAAGCCTCGTTGATGAGAACTTCAAAGATAACTTCTACAACGCACGCGAATACGGTTTCATACGCGGCGCATATCACTTTTACAGTATAAAGTCCTCCGCACGCTCACAAGCATACTTCTTCCTTGAGAAAGTACATCTGGAGGAAGGCGACCTGCCACCAGTGCTCGACGTGGAGCACAAGCCACAGGATATGAGCACTGAGGAATTTCAGAAAGAGGTGCTCACATGGCTTCATATCGTAGAAGACACCTACCATGTAAAACCTATAATCTATACCTACTACAAATTCAAGCAGCAATTCCTGTCAGACAACCGCTTTGACGACTACCCTTACTGGATTGCACACTACTATGCCAGCAAACTGGAATATAAAGGGGAATGGAAATTCTGGCAACACACTGACGCCGGCAGACTGCCAGGCATAAAAGGCTACGTTGATTTCAACATCTATAATGGTTCTTACTATGACTTGAAACAGCTCACCATTAAGGATGATGACAATGAAGACGAAGAAAACGGCGATTAATACTTGCTTTATATCAAGAAGAAAGCAGTTGAGAAAGATAAAAGGCCTTATAATTTTGCCAATTCAAAATAAAGCACTACCTTTGCACTCGCAAATTCACAATATCGCGGAGTGGAGCAGTTGGTAGCTCGCCAGGCTCATAACCTGGAGGTCGTTCGTTCGAGTCGAGCCTCCGCAACCAATAAAAGAAACGCATCACACTTATGTGTGGTGCGTTTTCTTTTTATTCTTAATTTCCACTTAATACATCCAACCTACAACACGGTATGCAAAAGAGGTAGGCAGCACCTTACCGAGCAGGAGGAACAGCTTATACATCCATCCTACCGTACTTAGTGCTGCTGGATTTTTGGTCTCAGCCATAGAGAGCAGTTTGCGTGCCATGCGCTCTGGCGTAATACCGTTTTGTTCGTCACGCTCCATAGTGCTCACCGCCTTCTCCATGTGGGTATATACATCACTGCCTACAAGACACTTCTTACGCGCAGCAGTAAATCCTGTCTTCACATCTCCCGGCATAAGGACGCATACCTCCACGCCAAAGGGGCGCAGCTCATTACGCAGGGCAAGCGCCAAGGAGTTGACTGCCGACTTGGTGGCACTGTAGAAGGCTTGGAACGGCAGACTGAATGCCGCCATCACACTGCTAACAAATATGATACGTCCCTGTCTTTGCTGGCGCATATAAGGTATTACCGCCTGCGCTATATTGAGAGCACCGAAGAAGTTCACATCAAACTGCCTGCGTGCCTCGCTCGGCTCAGTAAACTCCACCGCACCAGAAATACCCATACCGGCATTACTGATAAGCAGGTCTATCTTCCCTTGCTGCTCAAACACCGTCTGAACGGCATTCTTACATTGTTCCACACTCGTCACGTCACAGTCTATATGTGTAATACCTTCCGCGTTCTCTCCATGACGCGAAAAATCATATACCACATAACCCTTCTTGGCGAACATCTCCGCGGCAGCCTTGCCTATGCCAGAACTGCCACCTGTTATTATCATTGTCTTCATCATTATCTGTTTTTCTTATCACTACCTAAGTCACTCAACATATCACGCATCACCAGTCCGGCAAGCATAAAACCGAAGATAGCCGTGATATGGGCAAGCGTACCATTAATCTGTGCCTTTGACGAGCACCACTCATGATTGAGCAGAGCCTTGTCTCCCGGGCCGTTCTCAGATTTAGGACACACACACTGCGCTGCCCCGCAAGCGGCATACTGCCCTTGGTTCTGCAGCAGTTCGTCTGAGAACACACACTGGAACTTTCGCGCTGGATACTTCCCGTCACGTTTGAAACGCTTACGCAGCGCACGTGCCAGTGGGTCACCATGTACCTTCCAGAACTCCGCCGTACTAATGCGTGTAGGGTCCAACTTCAGCGCTGCACCCATCGACGAATAGAATGCGGCACGGGTGCGCGTGGCCATCAGTATCAACAGGGCCTTATCCTTCAAGGAGTCTATGGCATCTATTATAACATCATAAGAGTCCAGCTCAAAATCCGCAGCAGTATCCTCACAGAATATCTTCTGCAGGGCTGTCACCTCCGCCGCCGGGTTAATGCTCAGCAAACGCTCGCGCAGGGCATCCACCTTCACCTGTCCCACTGTCTTGGTGGTAGCCATCAGCTGACGGTTGACATTCGTAACACACACACGGTCAGAGTCCACTATAGTAAGACGCTGCACACCACTGCGCACCAGACTCTCAGCACACCATGAGCCGACCCCACCGACACCAAATATAATCACACGCTTCTCTGCTATGCCACGCATAGCCTCGCTGCCAAGCAGCAGTTCCGTACGTCGGAATATAGCCTTTTCTATCGACATAATTCTCTGTCAGTCTTTATTTATTTCTTTCCCCCACGCTGCCTTACAGCCTCATACATCAATATCGCTGCACTTACAGACACGTTGAGCGAGTCAAGTCTGCCAAGCATGGGTATGCGTATATGGGCATCTGCAGCCTCACGCCACTGATTGGTAAGCCCCGTTGCCTCCGTGCCCATAACTATGGCGGTAGGCCTTGTCATGTCTTGGTCGTAATAAAGGTTGGAGTCCTGCAGCTGTGCAGTGAGTATCTGCACTCCATGCTCTTTCATAAAGCTGATACACTCCTCAGAGGAACACACCACCGTGGGAACGGTGAACACCGCACCTATGCTGCCACGTATTATGTTAGGGTTATATATATCGGTAAGAGGGTCACACACAATCACCGCATCTACCCCCGAGGCATCGGCACTGCGCAGTATAGCTCCGAGGTTACCTGGTTTCTCCACTCCCTCCAATACTATATACAAAGGAGAACGTGAGACATCATCCTTTGCTATGTCACTCAGGGTATGAGGCTTGGCGCGCACAACGGCGATGACACCCTCCGTAGTACCACGGTAGGCTATGTGTTCATACACCTTCTCTGACACGTTCTCCCCTACCCTGTAAGTCTCCACCACCTCATATCCGGCAGCGAGACAGTGCTCCAGTTCACGCTGTCCCTCAACGACAAACAATCCCTCCTTGCGTCTGGCGGAAGACTTCTGTTGCAACTGCAGCAGATGCTTTATCTTTGGATTATGTATGCTTGTAATCTCGTCCATCATCAATGTCTATTTAGTGCTCATACACTTTTCTTTATACAAAATTAATTGTTTTTTGCCTATCAGCCAAATCACACTGCAAAAAACTTACGCCTAACCTCTCTTTTTTGCAAAGTATCTTTGTATGTGGCTGAAAAATAGAATACTCTATGGATTCAAGGAGAAAGGTTGCAGCAGTACGGATAGGAGAAGCAAAAAACCTAATGTGCTTAACATAGCCGCCGGCAGGCAGATCTTCCGCACAATAATTGTTAAAAAAGGAGGTGCAAGGTGAGAAAGATTTTGCTATTAATGACTTTATTGCTAACTTTGTTACATATCAGAAAACTACTGTCCTATAGGAGAATTGATGATTATAAAGATCGTTTTTTATACAGGATATAGAATAATCGGTGATGCACCTGCTGTGGTGCATCACCGATTTCCTTCAATCCTTCAATCTTTCAATTTTTCATTTTTTTACCGTTGCAGTTACTTCGCCACCTTTTTACCACCAACAATGTAAATGCCTTCCGTCGGATTAGCGACACGGCGACCGCCAATATCATAGACGGCCTTATCATCTGCCTGAGCGGCATTCACATTAACGATGGGCGTGGCATTTTCCTTCACCGTCACCGTAAAGGCTGCTTCGCTGCATTTATGACTTGCCAAATCGGACGATGCAGTTCGGACGATGCAAATCTTGCCGTTCAACACCTCCGCTTTATTTGGCATGGTGACTGGCAATGAAATGACGGTTCCGTTGGATATGAGTTTCTTTTCCATGTTATAGAATACAAACATGCGGTCTCCATTTGTCAATGTGCGCATGGCCATTGTGTGGTCGGGTGCTGCTTCTCCCTGATTGATGTTTGCTTCATCAACTGTTATACCATCGGGCAGCGACAGGTTGAACTGCATAGCGGTGGTATTCTCACCCACATCGTCAATATTCACAACGAGGTCTGTGGTCGTTCCAACTTCCGCTTCTATCGGTGCAACGCTGATTGTTTGCGCAGTTGCATTACAGGCCAACAACGCAACGAATGTATTGAATAATAGTTGTTTCATATTAATCCCGTTTTTACAGTTTAGATAATATTCATTATAGCATTTATTCCTATGTTGATAAGGGTTGTTGCTCCATTATCAATGGCAGCATTTATTATAGAACCCAACCCTTTTCTTATTACACCAATGGCACCGTCATTACCCTTTGCCTTTTTGAGTAATTTGGCTTTCTCTTGTTCAGTGCATGTTTCTTCAATCAGTATTGCCAAGTCATCCAATGTAACCGACACCACTTCTGAATTGAAAGATGTATCGGCAAAACGTCCATTCCGTTTAAGGATGGAATCGAGGAACTTTCGCAGTTGAATATCCTCAACCGCAAACTGAATGATGCTGTTCGACCCTCTTTTCAGATTCACCTTTTCAAGTAGATTCTGGAATGCTTTGCTGTATTGGTCTGTATCGGCAGGATTGCCATACTTCAATGATGCCTCATAACGCAAACGCTTCACCTTTGACTCGGGGATTCGTAACTCTACGCTAATTTCATAGTTTGACATTCCTGTCAGTCTGCCTTGAAGCAGATAGTCGAAAATCCACACTTCAAAGTCATTCTTATTCATCGAGCCAAAACCACGATTTACATACTCGTCTATAAAGCCTGCCAATGTAGTTTGTCTATTTTGAGTAAATGTTGCCATATATTATTGTTAAATATAATTTTATTTACTAAATGTAATCTTAACTGTTTCACTTCCACAAAGAGTCATCCTTAATAATGTATATCCTGATATACTTGTCTTAGTTGCCGCTGGTACAAATGCATTAAACGCAAAGTCATCTCCAGAACTATCTTTTGCTGTATATGTCCATGTATTAGGATATGCAAACCATGTAATTCCTTCGGATAAATTAACTGTTTCAGTAAATCCTGCATCTTTATCGGATGTTCTCCATGTGGATGGATTATCTACCGCTGTTGGTTGTGTTGTTCCAATATACCAATAATAATTAACAACTGTATTTTCAACTTTAAGCGATATCGTTTTGGAGGAACTTAAACCATTAGCCGTATAAACGACATACCCCGAAACTGTTTCAAGGTCTTCAGAAAAATTGATAGGATTGCCGTCATTATCATCTAACTTCACAGTTTTTCCCTCAACCCAACTGGCCGGACAAAGCAAGTAGATGGTCTGACCGTCAGTAACGTTGATGGTGGCATCATTGGCTTCTGTGATAGAGGTATAAGTGCTGACCACGCCGGGGAGAGAGGCGTAGTTTTCGGCGGTGGGTTGCGTGGTGCCTAAGTAGAAATAGCCGGCATCGCCCTTCTCCATCACATCAATGACCGCCACAATGTCAGCCACATCTACCATACCATCGCCATTCACATCACCTTTCAGGGGAGTTGCATCGTTACTCTGCGCCATTGCGCACACACTTGTCAGCAGCACGGCTGCCAAAATTGCAAATATTCGTTTCATGGTTTTTATTTTGTTTTCCAACTTCGACACCCCAGAAGTTGATGTTAACAAATAAATTAATAGATTTAAGCTTATAATACAAAAAAGGCGTAGGTGCTGTTCTCTGCCTATCCTGGCTCTACAGGCTCTCGCATTGCCTCACCACACAGGATAGACAACGCAGTTAGCCCACGCCAGTACGAACTATATATATATGAAGGTATATAGAAACGCACCACGTAGACGTCTCGTTGCCATCTGTCTGTTGTGGTTTGGAATTTGCGAGATTCGTAGAGCACAGCGACAGACGTTCGAAAACGTCTTCCTCATAAAATAAGATCGCCCGCCGCCCACTGAATGGACTAACCAAGCGATGTTGCAAATTTACACATTTTTGTTTTTCTGTGCAATTTTTTTACAAACTTTTTTACAAAAAACGGATTATGCTAAAAAAGAAAAGAAAAACAGACAGACCCTTACTTGTCACTGCAATGATTGTTCTGGTGACGGCTGTAATAAGTGCATGTCAAAATGATTGCTATCTATATCAGAGGCACTTTAAAATAGAGGAAATCCACATGACACGTGTCTCTATTGATAGTTTCCCTGCAGACCCTGCGGTGATGTATCTCATAGAGTCCGCTCTTTCGAATTGCCCGCCAGAGACAATAAAATCAGATGGAAAAGCACGGGGATATCGGCCCTACGCAGGAGGATCTATTGACACTATATTAAGTGTAGAATTCACACATAATGGAACACCTGTTATTCCAACACAACTACATTGGCACAATTGTTATGATATAATGATTGCCTCAAAAGGAATCCGCAGAGAAAAATACAGACAGAAAAGTATTCTAAGGATTCAAGGATTTAAGGAATTAAGGAATTCAAACTACAGAAGAGCCCCCAAAACAACTATCCTAAAATCCCTAAATCCGTAGAGCGAACGAACTACATAGAATAGGACATTTTTGTCATTGCTTGATTAAAAACATGTCAACAAAAAAACTCAAAATAGGAGAGAATAAGAGGTTTTGGACGGCAAGATTATTCTTAGATGTTCAGCAGGAGTGTCTTGCTGATAGCCTCTATATGCTCCGGTCTTACTCCACAGTCTTTTGCTGTATCAGGCCAAGAAGCTACCGTGGAGAGAACTTCCTCGATGATGTGGTTGGCATCACGTATGCCGATGTTCTTTGCTACAGCCAAGAAGTCCTCCCGAGTGAAGTCATCTGTCTTGCTGTTGAGTGAAAGCTGGTGACGACTTGTCCATCGTCCTGCAGGATTGTAGGAGTAGCATAAGTCATAAGCCGGGGCAAACGACCATTTACCAGTCTTATCCATCAGGAAGGAGAAATTCTTGGTATGGTCATCATGGTTACGTGCGATGACGTTGAACACCATGCGACGATACAACTGCTCGAAGTCTTTGTAGTTCAGTCCTAATCGGCGTAATACGCCAAACAGTTCTTCGTATGAATGGCGCACGTCTCTGTCCAGATGAGCAATACCTGCCGCTGTCTGCATATGGATTTTCTCACCTGTTGGTGTTCTGTCAAAACGGCGTGTCATGAAGTGGTTGCAGTCCCCTTCCTGCAATAGTCGGCACTCAGACATGGTGATGCCGCAGGCAGTAGCCATCTTATAGTAGGCATATTCTATGTTTCCGATGCCTTGCAGATTATCGGTTATCTCATTATGTTCGCTATATGTGCCTCCGTCAAACTTCAACAGCCAATATGAAAATCCTTCTGGTGCAGGAACCTGGCCAGAACGCACTTCTCCAGTTTCTTCTTTGAAGGCAATAATTGCCTTTGGCTTCGCACCGCCAGCAGACGTTCCAACTTTAAGGATGTCGAGAATCGATTTGTCGTTCTGGCGGATCAATTCTTGAAACATGCTCCGCTCCTTGAAGATGGAATCAGACAAGGTCATCAGTTCCCGAATATAGATTTCAGTCGATTCGTTTACACCCTCCACATTGGCAGCAGGCACAAACTCCAGGGCACCCATGGCTCGTTTGCCTACATAGCATAGACGATCAAGCGGAGTAATCATACTCTCCGTTTTACCTTGTTGTGCGAACCATTCCGTGATAAGTTGGCTACCAAACTTATCTGGGAGGGCATCAGCTATCAAACCTGGAAGACCGCTGAAACACTTCGTTCTTGCATTCATGGGGAATGAGACAACGCCACGGGTTCTTGCCAACGGCATCATTAGTGGGGCGATATCCAAGCCAGACCTGCGGAAGCGGTCGTCAAACTGGAAATCTGCATAGCCTCTTTCATCATCCCATGACATGGCTCCTACGAGGTTACCCCACAGATAGATTTGTATAACAGGTATTTCTTCCATTGTTTAATCTTTCTTTGTTCTTACACGCTTTACCTGCTTGCCCTGCATCTTCAGCAGTTCCATTGGCGATGGCTTCTGTTCGGGTACAAGCAAGTCTAAGTTTTCAAGTAATCCAAGCGTTCTCATGACACTGATTAATAATGAGAACGAAACGGACTGTCCATTCTCTATTTTGGCAATGGTGCTTACACCAACGCCAGACTCCATGGCCAGTTCCTGCTGTTTTAGACCACTTGATATACGATAATCTTTTAGCCTCGTCCCAAGCTTGTTCAGTATGGCTGTATCACTAAGTTCTGTCCACATGTTATCAATGTCTTCTGTATTTCGGTTACAAGGCTGCGGTTAAGTGAGGGCAATCAAACAGGTTTGAATTGCCGAACGAAAGCAGGCTCGCATAATTTCATGGTGCAAAGATACAAATAAAAATTGTAAATACAAAGATAAAAGCCAAAAATACTGCATAATAATTGCAAAAACAACGATTAAATCCGTTTCTCTTGGTCAGTTTCCTGTCCCTTTCACTTTCTTTTTCAACGGCGAATACAAGAAATAGCGACGTCCAGGAGTTGAACGCCGCTACTTCTTCGTAATGCCTATTTCATTACTCCTCTTCCTCGTCATTGTCTTCCCATAAGCCGTTGCTTGAATCAAGGCGATGACCGAAGCAAAATCCTAAAATCCCAAAATCCGCAGAGAAAAATACAGACAGAAAAGTATTCCAAGGATTCAAGGATTTAAGGAATTCAAACTACAGAAGAAGCAAAAAAAACTATCCAAAAATCCCTAAATCCGTAGAGCGAACGAACTACATAGAATAGGACATTTTTGTCATTGCTTGATAAAAATCATGTCAACAAAAAAACTCAAAATAAGAGAGAATAAGAGGCAAAAAACGGAAAAAGGGTGCGAAAAAACGACTTTCCGCACCCTCTTTTTCGTGAAAGCTATCACTTTACTGTGAGAAAGCATAGCTTTTAGAGTGTCATTCGATAGCTTTCACACCCTGAAAGCATAGCTTTTACAGGGCAAAAACTATCGTTTTTTTATGCCTTTTTACAACCTGCTGCTGATTATCAATGAGTTACAACCCTCCGTAGATTTCGCTGTACGCGACCAGTAGGAAATTATTTTGAAATATCGCAAGGAAAACGGGGGTAAGGAGAGGCCTCCGATAGGACATTTTGGTGATTTGGTATTGAAGAACGAATCTTAGTACACACGAATACGCCTAAATACAACACATAGATATTAGCAGATAAAATTTCTGAAAAAATCATGGAATTTAACAAAATCAGAAAACCAAAGCGGGAAGAAGAATGATTAATATCAATAAGTGTACCCTTATTTGTTAAAAAAATATAAACGCGTTATATTAATATAGTAAACAGGCGTTCTATGTGCAAAAAAATTAGTACCTTTGCACACCGATTATTTTTTGGGTACACTTAGAGCCCAGTTTGGAGGCAGTGTTAATAGTCGAGCGTTTGGCCGCGCCGATGGTTAGTGAATCTGCGTTCAGCAAAAATGTTTTTTAGTAGTAATAAAATTTTCTAAAAGTCAAGAATGGACACTTTAAGTTACAAGACAATCTCCGTAAACAAGGAGACTGCAAAGAAGGAGTGGGTCGTAATCGACGCAACAGATCAGGTTGTAGGCCGCCTCGCTTCAAAAGTGGCAAAGTTACTTCGTGGTAAGTACAAGCCAAGTTTCACCCCACATGTAGACTGTGGTGACAACGTTATCATCATCAATGCCGCTAAGGTTGTATTCACCGGCAAGAAAGAGACCGACAAGGTTTACACCCGTTACACTGGTTACCCAGGTGGTCAGCGTTTCAACACACCAGCAGAGCTTCGCAAGAAGAAGGACGGTGTAGAGCGTATGCTGCGCCACGCTGTTAAGGGAATGTTGCCAAAGGGTATTTTGGGACGTTCTCTTCAGAACAACCTCTATATCTATGAGGGTACAGAGCACAAGCACGAGGCACAGAAGCCAAAGGCTATAGACATTAACCAGTATAAATAATAAAAGGTATACATAAAAATGGAAGTAATTAACGCAATCGGTCGCCGTAAGAGCTCTGTAGCTCGTGTATACCTCACAGAGGGTACCGGCAAGATAACAATCAACAAGGTAGATCTCACACAGTATTTCCCATCAGCTATACTGCAGTACGTAGTAAAGCAGCCATTGGAGCTTCTTGAGGCAGGTGAGAAGTACGACATCAAGGCTAACCTCAATGGTGGTGGCTTCACAGGTCAGAGCCAGGCTCTGCGTCTTGCCATAGCACGCGCTCTGGTTAAGATTAACGCCGAGGACAAGAAGACTCTGAAGGACCAGGGCTTCCTGACACGTGACGCACGTGAGGTAGAGCGTAAAAAGCCAGGACGTCCAAAGGCACGTCGCCGCTTCCAGTTCTCTAAGCGTTAATACAGAGAACTATCGTTTAGCATCTAAACTCATGAGACTCGCCGCCTGACGCGGAGGCTACCCATGGGTTGTGATTCTAACAAAATCATAAACAGAAAGTAAACAACTAAAAAAAGAAAAAGACAATGTCAAGAACAAATTTTGATCAGTTACTTCAGGCAGGCTGTCACTTCGGACACCTCAAGCGTAAGTGGAACCCAGCAATGGCTCCTTATATCTTCATGGAGCGCAACGGTATTCACATCATCGATCTGAACAAGACCGTAGCAAAGGTTGACGAGGCTGCTGAAGCACTCAAGAACATAGCAAAGCAGGGCAAGAAGATTCTGTTCGTCGCTACTAAAAAACAGGCTAAGGACGTGGTTGCCGAGAAGGCACAGAGCGTTAACATGCCTTACATCAACGAGCGCTGGGCTGGTGGTATGCTCACCAACTTCCAGACTATCCGTAAGGCTATCAAGAAAATGGCGAACATCGACAAGCTCATGGCTGACGGTACATACAGCAACCTCTCTAAGCGCGAGTTGCTCCAGATTTCACGCCAGCGTGCTAAACTTGAGAAGAACCTCGGTTCTATATCTGACCTGACACGTCTTCCTTCTGCCCTCTTCGTCATCGACGTAGAGAAGGAGCACATCGCTATCAGCGAGGCACACCGTCTGGGTATTCCAGTATTTGCTATCGTTGATACCAACGCTAACCCTAACAGCGTTGACTTCGCTATCCCAGCAAACGATGATGCTAAGGACTCTGTAGAGGTTATCCTCAACGCTTGCTGCGAGGCTATCAACGAGGGCCTGCAGGAGCGCAAGGTAGAGAAGGCTGACGAGAAGGCTGCTGCACAGCAGGACGACCAGCCTAAGGCTAAGGCAGAGAAGGCTGAAGAGGCTGAGTAATAAATAACTTAAGTTATGAGTTATGGATATATGAGTTGTAGATATTCATAATTCATAACTCATAACTCACAACTTAAAAAAGACTTTTATACAATGGCTATAACAATGGAAAGCATCAAGACTCTGCGTGCCATGACTGGCGCAGGTCTTGCTGACGTAAAGAAGGCACTGACAGAGGCTGACGGCGATATGGACCGTGCAAAAGAGATTCTCCGCGAGCGTGGACAGGCTATCGCTGCAAAGCGTAGCGACCGTGAGACTTCTAACGGTTGTGTACTCGTAAAGAGCGAGAACGGTTTCTCTGCTATGATAGCACTGAAGTGTGAGACTGACTTCGTTGCCAACAATGCTGACTACGTTAAGTTGACACAGGATATCCTTGACGCTGCCGTAGCAGCTAAGGCTAAGACTCTTGACGAGGTTAACGCACTGACACTTGCTGACGGTCAGACTGTAGCTGCTGCCGTAACAGAGCGTTCTGGTGTTACAGGTGAGAAGATGGAGCTTGACGGTTACCTCTTCCTTGAGGGCGACAACGTTTCTATCTATAACCACATGGGTAAGAACACTCTCTGCACAATGGTACAGACCAACAAGCCAGCTGAGGAGCAGGCACACGCTGTTGCTATGCAGGTAGCAGCCATGAAGCCAGTAGCTCTGAGCGAGAAGGACGTTGATCCAGCTATCATCGAGGAGGAGAAGAAGGTTGCTGCTGAGAAGACAAAGCAGGAGCAGCTCCAGAAGGCTATCGACAACAAGCTGAAGAAGGCTGGCATCAACCCAGCGCACGTTGACTCTGAGGATCACATGGAGTCTAACATGGCTAAGGGTTGGATCACCGCTGAGGACGTTGCCAAGGCTAAGGAGATTATCGCAAACACAACAGTTGAGATTCCTGAGCAGATGCTCGCTGGTATCGTTAACGGTCGTGTGAACAAGTTCTACAAGGAGTCTTGTCTGCTCAACCAGGAGTTCATCCAGGACAGCAAGATGGCAGTGAAGGATTACCTGAAGGCTGCTGACAAGGATCTCACTGTAGTTGCGTTCAAGCGCTTCTCTCTGCAGGCTGATTAATACTCGAAAGTATTAAGTACAACATACTCAAAGGCATCAATGCAACACTGCATTGATGCCTTTTATTGTCAATGTCTATCTTTCACTTTTGTAAGCAGAGAGACTGAAAACGTAACATTATGGTTTGTTCGTTTGGCTGAACAAAGAAAAAATAGTAATTTTGCAGAAACAAAAAATTACGTCATGAAGATATTCGCCGTGGGCATGAACTATGCCCAGCATAACAAGGAGATAACCACAGAATTACAGCAGCAAGGCGTCGGAAAATCAGCTGACGACAAGCAGCGTGACCCAGTAATATTCACTAAGGCAGACTCTTCACTGCTGAAAGACAACAAGCCATTCTTTATACCCGACCATCTGGGACGTATAGACTATGAGACAGAGGTGGTGGTGCGTATATGCCGACTGGGCAAATGTATCAGCGAACAATTTGCCCACCGTTACTATGACGCTGTAACGTTAGGCATTGACTTCACCGCCCGCGACCTCCAGAAAAAGCTGCGTGAGGAGGGACAGCCATGGGAGATTGCCAAAGGATTTGACGGTGCTGCTGTGACAGGCAACTGGATAGAGAAAGAGAAGTTACCCGGCATACAGGCGTTGCACTTCTCTCTTAACATCAATGGAGAAGAACGCCAAGCAGGCTGCACCGCAGATATGCTGTGCACCGTTGACAGACTCATTGCCTACATATCACAGTTCTTCACACTTAAAACCGGTGACTTACTATACACAGGAACGCCCGTCGGCGTTGGTCCCGTACATATCAACGACCATCTGGAAGGTTTTCTGGAAGGCCGTCAGGTGCTTGACTTCTGGTGTAAATAAAACAAAAGCGGTGAGAATTGATTTCTCACCGCTTTTATTATTTTATTCAAGTTTCGCAAGTGCTCAACTTCTTAGTCTTCAGGAGTAAAGAAGTAAAGGAGTTAAGACATTACCCTGGCTATTTGCTGTTTATTGACGAACCGAGGCTCATGCTGAGGTATTCTGTATTGTCTTAACTACTTAACTACTGTCTACTTGACTACTTCAGAAAGTTGAGTTATTTTATGTATTGAAATGTTACTTGCTTGCCTCAGCGCCCATATCAAAGGCCTTGAGGTTAGCCTCTACCACCTTCTCGCCTTTGCGCTCAAAGATTTTTGCCACAGCAGAACGCAGGGCATCAGCAGAGAGTATCTCAATATATTTAGCCGCCATACCCAGCAACACCACATTGGCGCTGCGAGCAGAGCCGGCCTCATGTGCCACAGCCTCGATGTCAAGCTGTACCACGTGTGGCAAAGCTGACAACTCAGCAAACATAGCCTCCTCATCAGGATAGTTAGGGATATTGACAAAAGGCTTGTTGCTTGTCACCACAACACCATCCTTTGAGAGATAAGGCAGATAGCGCAATGCTTCCATCGGCTCCATTGAGATGATAAGGTCTGCCCCACCCTTCTGTATGAGGTCACTGTATATAACGTCTGTAGAAAGACGCAGGTTAGACTGCACATCACCACCGCGCTGACTCATACCGTGTACCTCAGCCTGTTTCAGGTTAATACCCGTCTCGGTGGCTGCCTCGCCTATTATCGTAGCGATTGAGAGGATACCTTGTCCGCCCACACCGCAAAGTATTATATCTTTTTTCATCGTTTAGTCGTTTTGGGGATTAGCCTTCTGCGCTGCCTTTGCCTTTTCTCTTGCATGACGGGCAGCCGTCTGTATGCACTCACGACGTGGTATGATAACCGATACGCCGTTGTATTCTATCTCCTCACGTATGGTCTTTGTTATCTCCTCCATGTTCTTCGGCAGTGGAACAACCACACGAACATGCTCAGGCTCTACACCAAGACCAAGACAGATAGCCTCAAACTTGTTTGTTCCGGCTGAGTCCTGACCACCTGTCATACCTGTTGTAAGGTTGTCAGATATCACAACCACGATGTTTGACTTGTCATTGACAGCATCCAACAGACCTGTCATACCTGAGTGTGTGAATGTAGAGTCACCAATGACAGCAATAGCAGGGAACAATCCTGCGTCAGCCGCACCCTTTGCCATAGTAATTGATGCTCCCATGTCAACGCAGCTTGACAAAGCCTTGAATGGAGGCAGCGCACCAAGTGTGTAGCAACCGATATCACCAAAGATACGATGGTCTGGGTATTCCTCTGCCACCTTATTAAGTGCAGCATACACATCACGGTGTCCGCATCCCTGACACAACTGTGGTGGACGACCTGCCAGGTTCTTTGCCTGTGGCATCAGCTCAGGAGCCTCAACACCAAGGGCAGCAGCCACACAGTCAGGAGTCAACTCGCCAGTGCGTGGCAATGCACCTGTCAAACGGCCTGTAACAATATATCCTGTACCGAGCAGAGCCTTCACATCCTGCTCCACAACCGGCTGTCCGTCTTCCACTACAAGCAGTTTGCCGCTCTCACGCGCCAACATCTGTATGCGCTGCTCTGGAAGAGGATACTGTGACACCTTCTCCAGATTATACAGTCTGCGCTTCTCCTCCGGCAACTGTGCCAAAGCCTCCTTAACATAGTTATAGCCTATGCCACATGCCACGATGCCTGTCTTCTCTGCCTTCTCTGCATAGTCAGTGTACTCAGAGGCATTAAACTGTGACTTGTTAGAAGCCATGAGCATCTGCTCCTGCTTCTCTATCAGCACGTCGTACTTCTTACGAGCTATGCCAGGAAGAAGCACCCACTGGTCTGTAGAAGGGCGCATCTCGTTCTGCTTACGAGGCTCACGCACCTCAACGCTGGCGCGAGAGTGTGCCAGTCGTGTAACAACACGCAGCAACACCGGCTCTTTGATAGCCTCAGAGAAGTCAAAGGCCATCGCCATCATATCATACGCCTCCTGCTGAGTAGAAGGTTCAAACACTGGTATCATAGCGAACTTGCCATAGAAGCGTGAGTCCTGCTCATTCTGTGATGAGTGCATAGAAGGGTCATCGGCAGCCAATACTACCAAGCCGCCCTCTACACCTGTTATGGCACTGTTGATAAAAGCATCGGCACACACATTCATGCCAACGTGCTTCATACATACCAACGCACGCTTGCCGGCGTATGACATACCCAAAGCCGCCTCCATGGCTGTCTTTTCATTGGTACACCAACGTGAGCGTATCTTATGCTCCTTAGCATACGGGTTGGTTTGAATAAACTCTGTAATCTCAGTTGATGGAGTACCAGGATAAGCATACACACCACTCAAACCAGCGTGAATAGCTCCCAGCGCTATCGCCTCATCACCAAGAAGAAGTCTTTTTTCCATTTTATCTATTTCTTTGTTTTTGTATTTTTCATTACACAATCCTTGCAAAGTTACTAAATTTTATTCAGTCAGCAAAATTTTGAATTTACTTTTTATTTGGGTATGTGAAAAATTCTTTGTACCTTTGCCAGCTGAATTAATTACCATAAACAACAATAATGAGACAACATAAACTCAATGTAGTACTCTGTGGCACTGGCACCGTAGGCGGTACGCTGCTCTGCCAGATGGCGCAACAGAAGAAGATGCTCTTTGAAGAGCGCGGACTCGACCTCAGAGTAGTCGGCATCGTTGACATCTTCAATATTATGATTAACCCCGACGGCATCAATCTTGACGGTTTCTCTATGGAACAGTTCCGTGAGGATTTCAAGCAATGTCCGAAGTCAAGTATAGAGACTATACACACAGAGGTGCTGAAACTCAACCTTAGCGACATGGTATTTGTTGACTGCACCGCAAGCTATGAGATAGCCGACCTCTACCAGGATTTCCTTGAGAAGGGCATCTCCATAGTATGCGCCAACAAGGTGGCAGCATCAGGTGACCTGCAGAAATACCTGAAGCTCAAGAAAACCGCTTTGGAGCATGACGCAAAGTACAACTTTGAGACAAACGTAGGCGCCGGCCTTCCTATCATGCACACCATAGACGACCTGGTGAAGTCTGGCGACAAGATAACAAAGATAGAGGCTGTACTCTCTGGTACGCTTAACTTTATATTCAACACCATCAGCGACGATGTGCCTTTCTCTGAGGCTGTAAGACTGGCCAAGGAAAACAGATTCTCCGAGCCAGACCCACGTATTGACCTTGCAGGTATTGACGTGATACGTAAGTTGGTGATACTGGCACGCGAGTCTGGCTATATGCTCAGTCAGGAGGATGTAGAGAAACACCTGTTTGTACCCCAAGAGTATTTCGACGGTTCACTTGAGAATTTCTGGACAAACCTGCCTAAGCTTGACGCCCACTTCGACGCAATGAACAAAGAGGTGGTTGCCGCCAACGAGCATCTGCGCTTCGTAGCCACTCTTGAAGACGGAAAGGCAAGCGTAGCATTACGCCGCTTCAAGCAGGGACATCCGTTCTATGACCTTGAGGGTTCTAACAGCATAGTAATGCTGCACACAGAGCGTTACAATCCTCACCCAATGATAATCCAAGGTTACGGAGCCGGAGCCGGCGTAACCGCCGCAGGCGTATTCGCCGACATCCTCGACATTGTGAACGTATAAGGCAGCTGGCAGACTTACAGCCAAAGGCACTAAGAATAAAGAATAAGGAGTAAAGAATAAGGAGTAAAGGACAGAACCTTTACTCCTTATTACATTTATAAGGTTTTCTTCCAAGCCTACAGGATTAGTTGGAACCTATATACAGCAGGAGCATGGAGAGGAGAACGAGGAGAAGGTCGAAAGCCTTTGCCTTGAGGTTCTTCTCATGGAATATCAATGCTCCGCACAGGAAACTGACTATCACGCTGCCACGGCGTACCATGCTGACTACGCTTATCATTGCGCCGTCAAGTCCCAAGGCATAGAAATATACGAAGTCTGCCATTGAGAGGAAAATGCTGATAAGGGGAATAGACCAGTGCCAATGGAACGGGGTGGTCTTCTTGCGTGTAGGCCACCACAGCAGTATAAGCATAGCTGCCATCATGAAGAACTGGTAGATGTTATACCAACCCTGCACTGCCATCTTGTTCAGTCCCACGCCGCCGTTGGCAGGCGATGCCATGAGGTATTTGTCATACAGTCCTGATATGGCTCCGAGTACATTGGCAAGGAACACAAAGTATATCCACTTGTCCTTAAACCAGTTTATACCCTCCTTCTTACTCGTGTGCTTCAGCAGTTCTATACCTATAAGCGCCACAAGCACACCAAGCCACTGCCACAGGTTAAGGCGCTCAGCGAAGATTATCATGGCGCCAACGAGCACCATGACAGGACGTGTGGCGTTGATAGGTCCAACTATCGTCAGCGGCAGGTGCTTCAGTCCGAAGTATGCCAACAGCCATGATGCAAGCACTATGCACGACTTGATGATGATATACTTATGTCCTTCCCATCCGTATTCCTGACAGAAGAACATTGAGCCTTCGGCTATCTGCCCTGTATGCGACAGCCATATAAACGGCAAGAATATAATACTTGAAAACAAAGTATTAAGGAGAAGCACCGGTATGACGGCGTTCTCCTTAAGTGATTGCTTCTTGAATACGTCATAAAATCCTAACAGCGAAGCTGAGAGGAATGCGAGTAATATCCAAATCATAATTAGTCGTTTGGGGAACTAGTCGTTTAGTCGTTTGGGGCACCCTCCCTGACATGGAGGGGCGGGGTGGGTCAATTAGTTGCGAAGCGCTTTGCCTGCTCTGCTATGAGTTCCTTATCGTCAAAGTAGTTTATCTGCATAGCCTGCTTTACCTCATTGAGTGTCTTTATGCCACGCTCACGAGCAACCTCAGTACCCTTGCGAAGTATCTCGTACACCTCTGGAATACGCTGCTCCCAATAGTGGCGGCGCTCACGGATTGGTTCAAAGCGAGAGTTGAGCACGTTATAGAGGAACTTCTTACATGTTCCGTCACCCAGTCCGCCACGGGTATAGTGTGCCTTCATCTCGTCAAGGTTCTTATATTCTGGCAGGAACTGCTCAAAATCCTTGTCCTCACAGAATGCGTCAAGATAGGTGAACACGGTATTACCCTCAAGGTGTCCCGGATCTTCTATCTGCAAGTGCTGCGGGTCGGTAAACATAGAGTTAACCTTCTTCTTCAACTCCTTAGCTGTATCAGAAAGGTATATGCAGTTGCCCAATGACTTTGACATCTTTGCCTTACCGTCTGTGCCAGGCAGACGCATACAAGCCTGGTTATCGGGCAATAGTATCTGAGGTTCTATCAATACGTCGCCGCCATAGATGTGGTTAAAACGACGTACTATCTCGTTTGTCAGCTCAAGCATAGGTTTCTGGTCCTCACCTACCGGCACAGTAGTTGCCTTGAACAATGTGATGTCTGCAGCCTGTGAGATAGGATAACAAAAGAATCCAGTAGGAGTACCACCCTCAAACTTACGCATCTCAAGCTCGGTCTTTACGGTCGGGTTACGCTGTAAGCGCTGCACGCTTACAAGGTTCATATAATAGAATGAGAGTTCGGTAAGCTCGGGAACGGCTGACTGTATGAATATATTGGTCTTCTCTGGATCAAGACCTACAGAGAGGTAATCCAGCGCTACCTCTATAATATTCTGACGCACCTTCTCCGGGTTGGCAAAATTGTCTGTCAACGCCTGAGCATCGGCTATCATAACAAATATCTTATCAAATTCTCCTGAGTTCTGTAGTTCAACGCGTCGGCGCAACGAACCTACATAGTGTCCAATATGCAAACGTCCCGTCGGACGGTCACCCGTAAGTATTACCTTTTCCATTCTTACCTATTTTCTTAAATATGAGTACAAAGGTACACTTTTTTCTTGAAAATACCGCTCTAATTAATCAAAAAAATGACATCTTGTGACAAATTATTCCTATTACACTTAATATTATCACTCGAAGCCTTAATACCATATCCTCCATTATCCCCCCAGAAGGCTAAAGAAGAAGGCATCTGTGCATAAAGTTTCACACAGATGCCTTTTTATATTTAGCGAATTATATCGCAAGAATTTCAACGTAAAGCAGGACAACTATTTATCCTCCGTCAGAATTTCCATACACGAGCCGAGTAAGGTGCAACTGTCATGGCCACGCTGTCATCACCTTTTATCTGGAATGTGGCGGTGTCACCCGTGAGCAAATCTACGGCCTTATACTTTTTCTCTGCTATAGAAAGGAAGTTTACGGCGTGTCCTGGTATCTTCACGTCTATATCCACCTCATTGTCAGAGAAGTTGCAGACTATCAGCAGTGTATCCTTGTCTTTCTTACGCAAGAAAGCATACTGTCTGTTGTTGTCAAAACGCTCTGACCATGGATTTATGTACATCAGGTCATAGAACGCACCATCTATGGCTTTCTCCTTTCGGGCAATACGTAACACTTTCTCGTGGACATCATAGATATACTTTTCCTCATCTGTCAGTTTATGCTCAGCAGCCCTGCACAAGGTGTCGATACTCCAATAGTCAAAGATTGTAGTGCGCCCGTCTTGTCCACTGAAGCCTTCCTTGTCCATGCCTCGCTCTCCGTACTCCTCTCCGGCATATAGCATAAAGGGATTTGACTGCATCAATACTGAAGCAACAAGTCCGGGCAAGCCCTTACGGGCACTGCCGGCAAAGAAGTCTGATGCCACACGCTGCTCATCGTGGTTCTCCAGGAAGTAAAGCATGTGCCTGCCAATGTCGTCAACAGACTGCCACGCCCCTGTTATGAACGATGAACTGCCATGGTCACATATCACGTTACGCACCGTGTCATACATTCCCACCTTGTCATAAAGATAGTCAAAGCCGGCGTTTATATAATTGCGATATTCTGCAGGATTATACACCTCGCCTATAAAGATGATATCAGGATTATGATATTTAACCTTGTCTGTAGCCCATGCCCAGAAAGCTGCCGGCACCATCTCAGCCATATCACAACGGAAACCGTCAACGCCCTTGCTTGTCCAATAAAGCAGGATATCTGTCATCTTGTTCCATGTGTCTGGTATAGGGTCAAAGTATCCCTGCCCTGTGTAATAGTCCACACCGTAGTTCAGCTTCACCGTCTCATACCAGTCATTCACACCCGGATGAGGGTCAAAATGGTCATTACCAGTTGACTTTGCAGGATATTCCTCATAGTCCTGCACATCAAACTGCGGTTCAAACTTACATCCCGGACAATAGTAGAAATTATTCTGTGGACTGAAGCCTTCTGACTGGTTGTCACCGTCGCCAAGGTCTTTCACCCCTATGGGCTTAGCTATGGAATGATACTGACGCGCCACATGGTTAGGAACAAAGTCCATGATAACCTTCAACCCGGCACGATGCACACGGGATATAAGCGCCTCAAACTCTTCCATACGCTTATTTACATTGACCGCCAGGTCGGGGTCAACGTCATAATAGTCACAGATTGCATACGGAGAACCGGCCTTTCCCTTCACAACAGCAGCATTCTGGCGGGGTATGCCATATTTAGTGTAGTCCGTCTGAGTAGCATGACGTATCACACCGGTAAACCATATATGGGAAAATCCCATCTCACGTATATGTTTCAACACAGACTGATTAAAGTCCTTGAACTTTCCAGAACCATTCTCCTCTATCGTCCCGTTTTCCTTTCGATTAGAGTTACGGTTGCCATAGAGACGGGTAAAAACTTGGTAAATAAGAATCTTATTATTCATGGGTATTGTAAATTTAAGGTAATCAAAGTTACGTTTTTTATTTTATATATGCAAATAAAAATCACTCTAATTTAATATACCGAACTTTTCTTTTTACCTTTATTCCGCAGGTACTACCTTGCGACTTATCAGTTTTCTCTTTCCATTTACCATCTTGTAACGGCTGATTATCTTTGTCCCCTGCTGATAATTCATGCCTTGCTTGTCCAACTCTTTCCCAGCTTGCCTTTCCGACCGCTTAGCGGAATCTTTCCTCTCCGACACCTGCTGCTCGACATATCTCGTCTTGGCTGCTGCATGTGTCTCAAGGGTTGTGTCTATATCCACCTTTATTGCCGGATGACAATTCGCGAATAATTTTTCTTTCTTGTCTGGATCATTCAATATTTCCAGCAAAGGAGAATCCGAACATATTCTTATCTTTTCCAACGAAGTGCAGTCGCTGAAACTGGTAGCCGAAACCTTTGCCAACGATGGAATGGTAATTTCCTTTATTCTTGTATTATGCCAGAAAGCGTAGTTGCCTATAGAGAACGTATTTACCGGAAGCACCACACTTTCCAGATTGTCGCATTTTGCGAACATCTGATATTCTATTATATCTTTTCTGGTTCTCTTGCTGAAATCATAATATCTTGAATTGGTGCTGACATAAGGCACGGTATCTCGCACTATCTCTGCTTCTGCAAGGTTGAGCCTCGCAAGTACACCAAACCACGAAAACGTGTCGCACGGTTCCACACACCCTGCCATCCTACGCAAGATTCTGATGTCATCACCGTTGATTTTCCCTTTTATGGTAAGGTCGGATATGTTGGCACACTCTTCTGCGCTCAGCACCGTTGCCAGTTTTCCGGCTTCATCGAGCGTTATGCTTCTCGTCAGTCCTGTACCCTCCCGCGGTGCAATATTGAGCAAGGCTGTGTCTATGAAAGAATACTTACTCGTTGACGTCCTCACTATAGGAAAGCGGTACCATCCATCATACGAACCGCCCCACCCCATATTGAGATGCAGGAAGTCGTCATAGGCTCCGTCGCAGACAAAGACGTGGTGACCGCCTGTAAGTATGACTGGTCTGCCATGCTCAAGTTCTTCACGTATCAACGTGACGATTGCCGTCTCATCTGTTTCTTGCTTGTCAACAAGATACATCCTTGGCGAGTAACCGAAGTTTTCCACCAAGGCTCTCTTGAAATAAAATGAAGATGAAGACGTCTCATTATGGCCATAGTCCGCCTTAACTGCTTTTCCTATCATCTCCATGAGTTGGTTGATGCGTGTGTCTTTCTTGGTGTTTCTCAAAATATGGTTCGGAATATTCGTCCAATCTATAGACACACCATCCATGTTCACACTCTGCAGTCTGCCAGACTTGTCTCTATAGCTGAATGTGCCAGATGTCTTGTCTGGCCATTGATGATACTTCATCAGCTGTCCCAGTGCCACCGGTCCGCAGCCATATTTCACATCTTCATTCTGTCCGACACAGCTTCCGTCTAAAGCCAACTGTGTCCAACGAATGGTATAAAGCATAGGATTTATCCTCAGTGGCTGCACTTGGAATCTGTTTTCTTTGGGCAGTTCACCGCTGTAGATGTCACTTATCAACTTATCGTAATAGCTAAACAAGTGCATGAAGGTCTCCGTATCACGTGCCTTGGAGTGAGGTACGCCTATTGAGAATGCAAGCACCCTGTCGCTCAAGGAATCCGCATACTCCTCACGTGCCATGAGTATAAAGGCATTGGCAGCCATATCGTTAAAGAAGAACAACCGTTCGGTATATTCCTCCAGTATGAAGTTTATATTACTGACATTCACCCCGCGTGCCTCGAGATAATCCGTTGCAAAATGTCTGGCAAATCCTATCTCGTTTGCCTTTGGCTTTGTAACGCTGCCTTGCGCAAAGGACACCGTGATACTGGTAAGGATAGTTATATATAATAAGAAGTATCGCACTATTTGTTGTTTAAGTCATTATATAAATAACAATGGTTTGCATTAGTCTGAACGACTAAATGCAAACCATTGTCTATATGTTATATATCTACTGATATCATCTTTTTGCAGTGGCAAAATATCAGTTTATACCACTGATTGATATGCCTTCTACGCCCTTGGCAATCTTCAGTATCATACCCTGAAGAGCCTTGCCAGGTCCACACTCAACGAAGTCTGTGGCACCGTCAGCCATCATCTGCTTAACCTCGTAGGTCCATTTGACTGGAGCTGTGAGCTGTGCTATGAGGTTCTGCTTTATCTCGGCAGCATCAGTGTGTGCCTTTGCATCCACATTCTGATATACAGGTATGCGTGGGTTGCTGAACTCTGTTGCCTCAATGGCTGCCTGCAGTTCATCCTTTGCTGGCTGCATCAGTGGAGAGTGGAACGCACCGCCTACAGGCAGAACGAGAGCACGCTTAGCGCCTGCCTCTTTGAGCTTCTCACAAGCTGCATTGACAGCGTCAATGTTACCAGAGATAACGAGCTGACCCGGGCAGTTATAGTTAGCCGGCACCACAATATTGCCTTCTGAAGATACCTCAGCACATACTTTCTCTATCACATCGTCTGACAATCCGATGATTGCAGCCATTGTTGACGGAGCTGCCTCGCAGGCCTTCTGCATAGCCATAGCACGCTTTGAGACGAGCTTCAGACCATCTTCAAATGACAATGCACCGGCTGCTACAAGAGCAGAGAACTCACCCAGTGAGTGGCCTGCAGTCATCTCAGCGTCAAACTCGTCGCCCAGACAAATTGCAGAAATCACAGAATGCAAGAATACTGCAGGCTGTGTAACCTTTGTCTGCTTCAACTCCTCTGCTGAACCCTCAAACATTATCTTTGTTATGTCAAAGCCGAGTATCTCGTTTGCTTTGTCAAACAACTCCTTTGCCTTGGCATTACTCTCATACAAATCCTTGCCCATACCAGTAAACTGGGCACCCTGACCTGGAAAAACAAAAGCTTTCATGATTCTTTGAATAGGATAAATAGATTAATAAATTAATAAATGAAAAAAGCCCCGGTCACCGTCACTTACGTGAGGTAATCGGGACCCTATATTGATAATTTTTATAAGCTTAATTACTCAGCAACCTCTGCTGCAGGAGCTTCTGCTACCGGAGCCTCAGCTGCGGCTTCCTCTGCTGGCTTCTCTGCTGCAACATTACCCTCTGCAAGTACAGTCACTGGGACCTCAACCTTAACTTCCTTATGGAATACGACAGTAGCTGCATACTCACCTACAGTCTTGATATCCTTCATAAGGATGCGCTTGCGGTCAACCTCAATGCCCTTCTTTGCAAGTTCCTCAGCTACAGTAGCAGCAGTAACAGAACCATAGAGAACGCCTGTTGCTGATACCTTAGCCTCAACCTCTACTGATACGCCCTCAAGCTTCTTAGCCTCTTCCTCTGCTGCTGCAAGCTGAGCTGCAAGCTTGTGAGCCTGCTGCTTCAGGTTCTCAGCCAGCACCTTCTTTGCAGATGCTGATGCAATGACAGCCTTACCTGTTGGGATGAGGTAGTTGCGACCGTAACCAGACTTTACATTAACTATATCATTCTTGTATCCAAGACCTATGATATCTTCTTTCAGTATAATTTCCATGTGTGTAATCCTCCTTTTTTGTTTACTTCATCAAATCGGTTACGTATGGAAGGAGCGCAATCTGACGAGCACGCTTTACTGCCTGAGCTACACGACGCTGATACTTCAGTGATGTACCGGTGATGCGACGTGGAAGAATCTTACCCTGCTCGTTGAGGAACTTCTTCAAGAACTCTGGATCCTTATAGTCTATATACTTAATACCGCTCTTTTTGAAGCGACAATACTTCTTCTTCTTAGTATCAATGGCTGGCGCATTGAGATAGCGAATTTCTGAATTGTTCTCTGCCATGGTTTAAGCCTCCTCTTTTTTAGCAAGCTTGTTACGACGCTTCTCAGCATAAGCTGAAGCATACTTGTCAAGCTTAACAGTCATGAAACGAATAACTCTCTCCTCACGGCGATAAGCTGTCTCGAGAGTAGCAATAACTTCTGGCTCTGCCTTGAACTCAACGAGGTTGTAAAAACCTGTTGACTTCTTGTCAATAGCATAAGCCATCTTCTTGAGTCCCCAAGCCTCCTCGTTCAGTATCTCTGCACCATTGTCGGTGAGAACCTTCTTGAACTTAGCGACCGTTTCCTTTGCCTGATCATCAGACAAAACGGGAGTCAAAATGAAAACGGTTTCGTAATGATTCATCTTTTTAATTTAATTAATGAATAATGTTTTAATAATGTTTTTTATATGATTCAATGCACTATTTGCACAAATCAAGTGCAAAGGTACTCATTTTTTTTGAATTGACAAAATATTTTTGCCTTTATTTGTTTTCTTCGCCCCAACATGTGTCCGTACCGGTATGACAGGTAGGACCGTGTGGATGTACCTTTACCAAGAGTGTGTCATTGTCACAATCAACCTTGATATCAACCAAATCAAGGAAATGGCCGCTTGTCTCTCCCTTTGTCCACAGGCACTGACGACTGCGGCTCCAGAACGTAACCTTCTTTGTGGCAATGGTCTTATCAAAGGCCTCCTGATTCATATACCCCAGCATCAAGACGTTTTTAGTTACTGCGTCCTGGATAATGGCTGGCACCAGGCCACCACATTTCTCATAATCAATCTTCATAATCATTATCTGTTTATTTATTCTTATTCTTATATAATGTTACAGCCATAATGCCCACTACCACGTCATTCGACAGACAACGCAGTCTTATTGCCTTCAGCTTTTTCCTGCCATTGAGCGGCATTGACAGTATCTGTGCCGCGCCACCTTTCAGTTCCCTGCCATATACTTCCGTAGGTGGCACTCCCATCTCGTTGCCCAGATGTCGTGACACCTTTCCTGTAGAAAGGCTGACACGCAACGGCGCGTTTTGTGCACCACGGAAAGCCTTGCCGTCAACGTAATAATCCTGTTCTATCGGACAATAGTTATATGGCGGGCGCAAAGCCAGCGTGTCCGTAGTGTTGTCCGCATAGACAGCAACAATCATGGCATTATCTATATCAAACTGCATGTGGTTGGTACTACCTGCCACCATGATATTCACACCATCGGCTTTCTTGCCCACAGGCACCTCTACCTCATCGGGGTAGTTATCCCATAATGAGGCAAAGAGAATATTCTTTCCTTTTGACGGCATACGCCAATTGACTCCTCCGAGCTCTATGTTATCATTGTCTATCATAGAACGCAGTCCACTGTCATCAATATCAACCATAAACTTAGGATGACACCACTCTCCTATTCCTTGAACCGGCAGCTCCAGCGATGTGCTGTTAGGACGTGGAGAGAGGTATTGGTTCCTGAATATGTCTGTGACACTTGCATTGTAAGGTACAACGACTGGCTGCATATCGACACCAGTCTTCACCTCATTGAATTTCTCATAAGTATTGTTGACGTCACTCTTGACATCATCTACTGCAGGCTCCGCAAGCTCAGGAACAGTCACCACGACCTCTCCGTCTGTCACGTCATAGTCAGTGTAGTCGCCTCCGTTGCCGTTTATCCTGACAACCAAGCGCAAAGGCCGGGTAAAGTTTTGGTTTATCTTGAAAACGCCCTTATTTCCACTCCTTATATATATATATGAGAGGTATGGAGTCTTAACCTCTACGCTGTCCCACTCTAACGGGAATCCTGGACGGATTATACACAGACCATCAAGTGCCTGCGGCACTATTCCAAACACGCCCTGCACTATGGCACGCGCCGATATGCCCACGTTATCTCCGAAATCCCTATAAGACTCGCCACGCGCTGCGTCATAATAGCTTATCTGTCCCAGATTACCAGGAGACTGTCCCAAATACATCTGGTCCATCAGGTTCGCCTTTACCAGTTCCATTCCCTCGGCAGCCCTGCCAGCCTCAAAGAATGCGAGCGCCGTGTGCATTATCTCTGCCGACGCCACATTATTTATAGACCAAGCATAAGGCATCCAGTTACTTGTGCTTACGATTGACAGTTCCTCTCCTCTATTGTCAGCACACTCCACCTTAATATGGGGAATGTTACTGTCCACATACTGTGTAGTCGAGAACATCTGCTGTGCAGTACCCACGCCACAGTCCACCGGTGTATATACCGACCATAGCGCTGCATTGGGATGCACCCTCTTCAGCCCCATCACATCTTTATATTCTGCCCAGTGATTACCCGTCCACAGATTTTCGTTCATAGCCTTCAATATTGCATCAGCCTCTTCCTGATATGGCTGTGGGTCCTCACCTATTATACGGGCTATCTTTGCCGCCAGCAGATTTCCCCTGTAATTATACGCGGTAGAATGAGTCACCTCACCACCATTATAATACAAGGCATCACTTGCCCATATACAGCAGTAAGCATCATAGAGATGATTGTTGTCCTTATCAAAGTTTCTCTTCTCCCATGCAAGATGAGATGTTATCACAGGCCACATCCGGCGCATATACGCCGTATCGGCATCATACTGGAAATGCCATAGCAACTCATCTATATAATTAAGGTTCATATCGTAATGATGCATTTGGTCATTACGGTTCGGGTTACGGCAAATATAACCGTTAGAATACATCTGAGTACCCCATTTCTTTTCCGCCCGCGCAAGGTTCATTGCCGGATCTTGTGACGGAGAAGGTATTGTTGCAGGAACATCTGTCACCTGTGAGTTTGCATAAGCGTTGAAATGACTCACTGCTCTGTCATTCCACCCAAGGACGTCACCAAGATAGCCTGCACGCCAACCGGCCAACGGCATACGCCATCCTATAGCGCCATGCAACCATGTCTCACCATCCCAGACGCCATCAGCTGCAAGAGCCAATGTACTGCCGAGGGTGTTAAACACAGGGTCTGGTGTATGGAATACCACTCGCTCCGCCAAGGTCTCAAAATGTTTCTTTGACGCCGTATATTTTGCAAGTACATCCGCTGTCACCAACTGCAGAGAAAGAGTATGGCCCTTTTCTTTCTCAGCGTATGGCATTGATACCGCCATCGCTTCGCTCATGAATGTCAGGCTTTTCTCTACCGAACCTTCCTCTGTAGGTGACGGTTCAAAACACCCGGGTTTGTCTGCACCTATATCTCCATTTCTGCTAAGTTTCTTCGCTACCGTCCTGCATATTTTACTTCTCAACACGACTTCTTTAGCAGCAAAGTCTTTTGCAAGGAAATACCAATACACTCCTTCCGCATCATGCATGGCTACGCACTCAATGCGCAACTCCGCATTATCACCCCATCGCTTATCTCTCAAGACATAACTTCTACGGCCTTTACCGTAACGTGCCTCACAGTAAGCAACACTGTCAAGCTGTACACCGTCAATATAAAAACGGACATTACAATAGTTCTTCGCCTTAAACAATGCGAATATAGGTTTATCACTCGTCTCTACCCTGTAATCCGTATTCGAGCCATACAAAGCGCGGGTGTATCTGTTTTTTCCATTCACACACAGGAAGTCCCCGTCAACTGGCACATATTGCGTCTCACGCGCCCCACGATTCGTAGGTTCGTTAAAAGAATAAGACTCTATATAGTCTCCTATTTTCTTTGACTGTGCCGACAATATAGCGCCATGTGCCAACAACAGCAATAACAATATGGTTTTTCTCATCGAATTTTCTTATTATATTTCTATCAAGGAATAGCAGAGCATAGACAACAAGATAACACACATGACAGATATTGGCACCCATATTCTACCTGGGGACGAAACAGATGCAAACTTAAAACGCCTTATATGTATATACCGTAACACATATACTACCATGAACGCCCAGACAAATCCACCTAAGATATCCCCTGGATAATGATATCCCAGATATACACGCGAATAGCATATCAACAATGACAACGCTGCCATAGAAAATGACAAGGCATAATTTCTCAGCCAGTGTGCCATGACAAACGTAAGCATCCACATATTAGCACTGTGTGCCGAAGGAAAACCGCAGCCGTTGCCATGCCTACCATTAACGACGTGTACCAACGGAGCTATTGGATTATCAGGATTACTCGGACGAAGCCTGCCTATCCACGGACGTATAACCTGCGAGTTAAGCATATCCGTAAAGAGCATACCCACTCCAACCATCAGTAATACTCCCAAGACTCCACGCCATGAGTAATTATACCAGACAACATAAAGCAGACTTAAATAAAGCGGCACCCACACCACCTTCCCTGTCAGCAATGTCATCAAATGATCAAGGAAGATGTTGTGAGCGCCGTTGATAGCGAAAAAAATCTGTTCGTCCATTTAGAATATATATGTCTTTTCAAACCAGTAGCATACGATGCCTGCCACATAACCAACAAAGGCTATCCATGTGACATTCTTCATATACCAACCGAAGTTGATGTGCTCCAGTCCCATCACCACCACACCAGCGGCAGAGCCGATGATGAGCATTGAGCCGCCCACACCGGCACAGTATGCCAAGAGCTGCCAGAAGATGCCGTCCACGGCAAGGTTAACAGAAGTCGGGTCTATTGCATACATTTTCATTGCACCTGCCACGAGCGGAACATTGTCAACTATCGATGACAATATACCGATAGCGCCAGTTATGAGATAGTCGTTACCCACCGCCTGGTCAAGCCACTTACCTACTGCCTCCAATACTCCTATCTCACTCAGCACGGCCACAGCCATCAGTATGCCGAGGAAGAACATTATGGTGGAGAGGTCTATGCGTGAGAGCATCTTTGTAACACGCTTTGCCATTGGGTCATGCTCCTCCTTCTTGCGGTAGATAATCTCCGTCACACACCAGAGGATGCCAAGTACACCGAGTATGCCCATGAATGCTGGCAACTCCGTCACCGTATGGAATACAGGCACACAACACAGACCGCCCACACCGAGACAGAATATCATGATGCGCTCGTTCTTTGTTATATGACTGATCTCCACCTCACGCTTATCCTCCACCTTAGGCAACTCACCCTTCAAGTGCATCTGCATGACTGCCGTAGGCACGATGAAAGCGATGAACGATGGTACTATAATCTCACTGATTACACCGAGAGCGGTTATCATCTTGCCGTTCCACAGCATGATGGTTGTCACATCACCTATAGGTGAGAACGCGCCACCGGCATTGGCTGCTATAATTACACATACAGCATACCATATACGGTCCTGCTTATCCTGCACCAACTTACGCAATATCATTATCATGACGATAGATGTGGTAAGATTATCAAGCACCGCTGAGAGTATTGCGGTCATAAAGGCAATCTTCCACAGCAAAGAGCGCTTGGTTTTCGAAGCCAGCGCGCCACGCACCCAGTTAAAGCCTCCGTGCTGGTCAACTATCTCGACAATAGTCATTGCACCCATAAGGAAAAACAGTGTCGTACCAGCCTCACCGAGATTTTTCTCTATAGACTCGTTAAGCTCGAAACCAGGCAGATTAAGCCCCTCATATCCCAGAGCCAGCAGAGTCCAGCACACTACACACATCAAGACTGCAATGGCAGCCTTATTAATCTTTGTCACGCTCTCAAGAGCGATAAACACATAGCCTATGACAAATGCACAGACAATAATTGTAATAAACGACATTTGTTATGTTTATATAGATTAAATGTAAGGTTTGTTATTAGTTCTTTTTGTAATGTCTACTTTGCAAACTAAATGCGAAGATAATAAAAATTTCAATACAAAAGTAATTTTAATGACTTTTTTTTGAAAATAATTATAAAAAAGTCTCTTTTGAACATGTTTTTAGATAGATTTTCAAGATTTTTATTTACCTTTGTGTTCTGATTGGTATATTTGGGTAATAGCATATCCTAATACTATGAATCGTAAAAAACGACCAACAATCAAATAACGATACTAACTATGAATAACAAATGTTTTTTTGCTGTGGACCTTGGTGCCACCAGCGGACGTACTATCATCGGTGCACTTAATGGCGGCAAAATCGAGCTTGAGGAGCTCACACGCTTTGATAACAACCTGATAGAAGTAAACGGACATTTCTATTGGGACATCTACGCTCTCTACTATGAGATTATAAAAGGTCTGAAGAAAGCAAAGCAACAGAATATACAAATCACAAGCATCGGCATTGACACTTGGGGTGTTGACTTCGTATGTGTAGCCGAGGATGGCAGTATCAGCCAGCCTATAGCATATCGCGACCCTCACACATTTGATGCAATGGAGGATTATCTTGACAATGTAATGTCACGCGAGGACGTATATGGAGTAACAGGAATACAGTTCCTTAACTTCAACTCCATCTTCCAACTTTATGCTATGAAGCGCGCCGGAAACAGCGCATTGAAGAACGCACAGAAGATTCTCTTCATTCCTGACGCTTTGAGCTATATGCTTACAGGCAACATGGTATGTGAGTACACCATAGCCTCAACAGCCCAGTTACTTGATCCACGAACAAAACAGCTTGACCCACGCCTGCTTGCTTCTCTGGGACTTAACCAAAGCAAGTTCGGACGTATGGTTAACCCTGGCGACCTTGTAGGCACATTAACCGACGCCATACAGAAGGAGACAGGCCTTGGAGCCATACCTGTTGTAGCTGTAGCCGGACATGATACTGGCTCTGCCGTTGCCGCTGTACCAGCCAAGGATGAGAAATTCGCATACTTGTCAAGCGGAACATGGTCACTCATGGGTATAGAGACGAAGGATGCTATAATAAATAAGGTGTCATACGACCGTAACTTCACTAACGAAGGCGGCATTGAGGGCACTACCCGTTTCCTCAAAAACATCTGCGGCATGTGGCTCTATGAGCGTTGCCGCAAGGAGTGGACTGACGCACCTAAATCACACCCTGAACTTCAGGCTGAGGCTATGAAGCAGCCAGCCTTCCAAAGTCTGATTAATCCTGATGACGCAATGTTTGCCAACCCTTCATCAATGGTAGAGGCAATACAGTCATACTGTGAGCAGACAGGCCAGCATGTTCCTCAAGGATATGCAGAGATATGCCGTTGCATCTTCGATTCTCTCGCTCTTCGTTACAGACAAGTATTCACTTATCTCACAGAGATGGCATCGTTCCCTATCGAGGTACTGCACATCATCGGTGGTGGTTCTCTCAATAACTATCTTAACCAGTTTACTGCTAATTCATGCGGAGTAGAGGTTCTTGCAGGACCACAGGAGGGTACTGCTTTAGGCAATATCATGGTTCAGGCAAAAGCTGCTGGTGAGGTAAAAGACCTTTGGGACATGCGCGGCGTGATAGCCAACAGCCTTGAACTTAAGAGGTTCACCCCTGCTGACAAGAGCGAATGGGATGCTGCCTTCAAAAAGTTTGAGGAGATTATTGCGAAGAAAGGATAATGTGACAGTTCACAGTTCATAATACACAAAAAATTTGTTAACAATAAATTCAATCAATAATTCTAAAAAACCAAAACAATGAAAACAGAACTTATTTCAAAGGCTTATGAAGTAGCAAAAGAGCGCTACGCTGAGATTGGTGTAGATACCGAGAAGGTACTCAAGCAGCTGCAGGATTTCCACCTGTCACTCCACTGCTGGCAGGCAGACGACGTGAAGGGATTTGAGGTACAGGCAGGCGCTATGTCTGGCGGTATTCAGTCAACTGGCGACTTCCCTGGTGCCGCACGCAATATTGACGAGCTTCGTCAGGATATTCTGAAGGCTAAGTCACTCATTCCAGGTAACCACCGTCTGAACCTTCACGAGATATATGGTGACTTCAAGGGCAAGGTCGTTGACCGTGACGAGGTAACCGTTGAATACTTCCAGTCTTGGATTGACTGGGCTAAGGAGAACAACACGAAGCTTGACTTCAACTCTTCTTCTTTCTCACATCCAAAGTCTGGTTCTCTCTCACTCGCTAATCCAGATGAGAGCATCCGCAAGTTCTGGGTAGAGCACACAAAGCGTTGCCGTGACATCGCAAATGCTATGGGTGAGGCACAGAATGACCCATGTATCATGAACCTTTGGGTACACGACGGCTGCAAGGACGTATCTGTAAACCACGCTCTTTATCGTAACACTCTGAAGAAATCTCTTGACGAGGTATTCGAGAAGAAGCAGCCAATGATGAAGGATTGTATCGAGGGTAAGGTATTCGGTATCGGTCTCGAGTCATTCACCGTTGGTTCACATGACTTCTACACAGCATACGCAGCACAGAACGACAAGATTCTGACCATCGATACAGGTCACTATCACCCAACAGAGTCTCCAGCAGACAAGGTTTCTGCCGTTCTTCCATTCATCAAGGAGCTGATGCTTCACGTTTCACGTCCAGTACGTTGGGACTCAGACCACGTTACAATCATGGACGACCCAACACAGGAGCTGTTCTTCGAGATTGTACGTGCCGGTGCTCTTGACCGTGTACACTATGGCCTTGACTTCTTCGATGGCTCTATCAACCGTATCGGTGCATACGTTATCGGTTCTCGTTCTGCACAGAAGTGCATGCTCCGCGCTCTGCTTGAGCCAACAGAGTGTATCTCTAAGCTTGAGCTTGCAGGTGAGGGCTACAAGGTGCTCGCACTTATCGAGGAGCAGAAGGCTATGCCATGGCAGGCTGTATATGACGAGTTCTGCGTACGTAACAACGTACCTGTAGGTCAGGAGTTCATTGCTGACATCGACAAGTACGTAGCTGACGTAACAAGCAAGAGATAATTTTCTAACAAATGAATAAGGATGAAGGAGGAAAGTTTATTCATTAAAATGAGCTTTCTTCTTTCATCCGTTTTTACTTTATTAAAGAACAAATGGAAATAGTATTAGGTTTGCTAATAATAGCAATAGGTGCTTTCTGCCAGTCAAGCTGCTATGTGCCTATAAACAAGATTAAGGATTGGTCTTGGGAGTCTTACTGGATTATACAGGGTGTATTCGCATGGCTCGTACTGCCTTTCCTCGGAGCATTGTTAGCTGTTCCAGCAGGCGAGTCTCTGTTCGGACTGTTTGCAGATGCACCATCTTTTAACCTTTGGATGACAATATTCTTCGGCGTTCTGTGGGGCGTCGGCGGTTTGACCTTCGGCTTATCAATGCGTTACCTTGGCGTAGCATTAGGTCAGTCTATCGCTCTCGGCACTTGCGCCGGCCTCGGCACAATCATGGGTCCGGTGTTGCTCAACATCTTCTTCCCGGAACTCAACGCACTTGACTCATTGACATACGCTGTAATCATAGGTGTTGTAGTAACGCTCTTAGGCATTGCCATCATCGGTATGGCAGGTAGCATGAAAGCCGCATCACTCTCTGAAGAAGAGAAGAAGGCAGCCGTAAAGGACTTTAACTTCCCAAAGGGACTGGCTATCGCCCTGCTCGCAGGTTTCATGAGCGGCTGTTTCAACGTCGGCCTTGAGTTTGGTAAGGACATTAACTTCGGCGAACTCACCGACCCAATGTTCCGCACACTGCCGGCAACATTCCTCGTTACCTTCGGCGGATTCATCACCAACGCCATCTACTGTTTCTACCAGAACCAGAAGAATGGCACATGGAGCGACTATACAAAGAGTTCTGTATGGGGCAACAACCTGTTGTTCTGTCTCCTGGCTGGTGCACTGTGGTACAGCCAGTTCTTCGGACTGTCACTGGGCAAGGGATTCCTCACAGAGTCTCCTACACTTACCACTTTGGCATTCTGCATACTCATGGCACTCAACGTAGTATTCTCTAACGTATGGGGCATCATACTCAAAGAGTGGAAGGGATGCTCACAGAAGACTATCACCGTGCTTATCGTGGGTATCATAGTACTTGTCATAAGTTGCTTCCTGCCGCAGTTGATATAATTTTTAGACTACCGAAAAAACAAATACGTTGAACATTAGCGAAACTAAAATATTTAATCTAATATAAAAAGAAATGAAAAGTATTCTTGATGGCCGTGACGGCCTGAAAGCTGTCATTGACCAGGTTGCAGAGGTAACAGGTTACCTCTGGCAGAAGGGTTGGGCAGAGCGTAACGGCGGTAACATCACCGTTAATGTAACTGAGTTTATGGACGATGAGTGTAAGGCAATGCCTGCAATCGC
>DFLE01000042.1:16562-18946 GCA_002373375.1 Prevotellaceae bacterium UBA3627 | reverse complement strand
GGCAAGCGTATGCGCGACCTTGCACGTTGGCCTATGCAGAACGGTTCTATCGTGCGCATCTGCGACGACTGTGCCAGCTATGAGATAATAGCCGACGAACCAGTTGCACCTACATCAGAGCTGCCAACACACCTCGCACTGCAGAACTATCTGCTTGAGACAGGCTCATGCTACAAGGCAACACTGCACACACACCCTATTGAGCTCGTTGCCATGAGCCATATAGAGCGTTTCCTTCGTGGCGATGAGATGACGCGCGTGTTGTGGTCTATGATTCCAGAGACTCTTGCTTTCGCTCCACTTGGTATCGGTATCGTACCTTACGGTCTGCCATCATCAGTGGAACTTGCCAAGGACACACTGGAGAAGATAAAGAAACACGATGTTGTTCTGTGGGAGAAACACGGCACAGTAGCTGTAGGCCAGGACATCATGGATGCCTTCGACCAGACAGACGTGCTCTGTAAGGCCGCAAACATATATATGTGCGCACGCAACATGGGCAGCGAGCCAGACGGCATGACACCAGAGGCTATGAAAGAGGTACAGGACGTATTCAACCTGCCTAAGACCCGTCCTTGCTAAACCAGCATAGGATAATTCGTGACACACGATACTTAGAAACCCACACGGATAATACAAGCATACACCTATTATAATATATGTATGTCTTGCATTATCCGTGTTTACCAATAAAAGAATATTACATGACAGACGAGAAAACCACACCTCTATACCATACCTCTGCTGATGCCTTTCACTGCGACTTTACGAAGAAGCTGTGCATAGGTCATCTCGGCAACGACCTGCTCAACGCCTCTGACATGCACTCCACTGAGCGCGGCTTTGGTATGACATACCTTTGGACTCAGAACAAGACATGGGTACTCTCCCGACTTGCGATTGAGCTTGAAAGTATTCCGAAGGAGCATGATAAATTCTATATTGAGACATGGGTGGAGAATGCCATGAAGTTCTTCACCAAACGTAACTGGGCCATCGTGTCTGAGGACAACAAAACCGTCTATGGCTATGCCAAGAGTATATGGGCTATGATAGACACCAACACACGTGAGCCGCAGGACATTCTCGCCATCCATGATGGCAAGATAAAAGACTATCTGTATCCAGAAAAGCCATGTCCTATAAAGGACGTGTCAAGGGTTAAGACACCAGAGATGAGCGAGTACACCACGTTCAAGGTGCTATACGGCGACCTTGACGTGAACTGTCATCTCAACTCCATGCGCTACATAGACCACGTGATGGACACACTGCCGCCCGACTTCTTCCGCAGCCACCAGATGCGCCGCATCGAGATAGCCTACGTGGCAGAGGGGCACTGGGGCGACACCGTCCGCATATACCACACCGCCGAGGACAAGACAGAAGCAGACGGAGAAATGCACTACTTCCGTCTGGCACGCCATAATGACGGCGAAGAAGAGACAGAACTGGCACGAGTAATGCTTCTTTTCAAGAAAGAATAGAGAAATATTTGCTTGTTTCAAAATAAATTACTAACTTTGCAACTAAGTACAGATAAAAAAATTTGAACATAAACATTAAATAAAAACAAACTATGGCAAAAATGAATTTTGGTGGCGTTATCGAAGAGGTAATGACACGTGAGGAATTCCCACTTGAGAAAGCCCGTGAAATTTTGAAAGACGAGACCATAGCCGTTATTGGTTATGGCGTACAGGGACCTGGTCAGGCTTGCAACCTGCGCGACAATGGTTTCAACGTTATCGTAGGTCAGCGTCAAGGTAAGACCTTTGAGAAGGCTATCAACGACGGTTGGGTTCCAGGTGAGACTCTGTTCTCTATCGAGGAGGCAGCCGACAAGGGTACCATCATTATGTGTCTGCTCTCTGACGCAGCTGTAATGTCTGTATGGCCTACCCTGCAGAAGTACCTCACACCAGGTAAGGCTCTTTACTTCTCACACGGATTTGCTATCACATGGTCTGACCGCACAGGTTGCGTTCCATCAAAGGACATTGATGTCATCATGGTAGCTCCTAAGGGTTCTGGTACATCACTCCGTACTATGTTCCTCGAGGGTCGCGGTCTGAACTCTTCTTACGCAGTATATAACGATGCTACAGGTAAGGCTCTTGACCGTACACTGGCTCTTGGTATCGGTATCGGTTCTGGTTACCTCTTCGAGACCACATTCCAGCGCGAGGCTACATCTGACCTCACTGGTGAGCGTGGCTCTCTGATGGGTGCAATCCAGGGTCTGTTGCTTGCTCAGTATGAGGTTCTCCGTGAGAACGGCCACACTCCTTCTGAGGCATTCAACGAGACAGTTGAGGAGCTCACACAGTCACTCATGCCTCTCTTCGCTGAGAAGGGTATGGACTGGATGTACGCTAACT
>DFLE01000042.1:0-16525 GCA_002373375.1 Prevotellaceae bacterium UBA3627 | reverse complement strand
TGGACTGGATGTATGCTAACTGCTCTACCACAGCTCAGCGCGGTGCGCTTGACTGGTATCCACGTTTCCATGATGCTATCAAGCCTGTAGTACAGCAGCTCTATGAGTCTGTAAAGTCTGGTAACGAAGCTCAGATTTCTATCGACGCTAACTCTAAGCCTGACTACCGCGTAGGTCTTGAGAAGGAACTCGCAGCTCTCCACAACTCTGAGATGTGGCGTACAGCTGAGACCGTTCGCCAGCTGCGTCCTGAGAACAACTAATTCACTTATTCGTGATATAACAAAAGAGGTTGTGTCTTTTTTAAGATACAACCTCTTTTTTCAATATCAAAACCATAGCTCCAAACCCTCAACACAATGAGAAATTTTGATAAAACCGATGATATTTGAATAGCAAAACAAAGTAAAGAAAACAAGGACAACGTAAAAGCTATCACTTTACGACGTAAAGTGATAGCTTTCATTTTATCATTTGGTATATATTACTTTTTAGACGGCAAAGTTTCAAGCCAGCGAGTCAGTTCGCCAAGCATCTGGTCATGATACTTGAATGTGCTCTTGAAGCCGAAACCATGTCCACCTGAAGGGTAGCACATCAGTGCGCACCTATTACCGGCTTTTATCATTGCTGTATAATATGACACACCGTTTGTGAGTGCCGGCACTGCATTGTCATCGCTGGCAAGTAGTATGATTGCCGGAGGAGTACCTGGCTTTACTGCCGTTGCCGAGTTCCACTCCCACTGCAAAGCCTTGTCATTACGCTTGTCGCCGAGGAACCCCACACAAGAACCTTTATGAGTCTCATACTCATTCATTGATATGACAGGGTAAAAGAGTATGGTAAAGTTTGGTCTTACTGCCTCATCCGCATGTGTAGAGACAGCAGAAGCCAGGTGTCCACCGGCACTGGAACCCATGATACCCACATCATTAGGATTTACATGCCAGTCCTTGGCGTTATCCCTTACCATACGAATAGCGCTGTAAGCGTCAGAGAGCGGAATGTTACGGTCACCGTTCGGCATACGATACTTCAACACAACGAGGGCTATACCCTGAGCATTGAAATACTCCGCCCAGTTATGTCCCTCATGTTCCATAGCCAGATGGGTATAGCCACCACCAGGACAGCACACCACCGCCCTGCCTGTAGCCGCCTTAGCATTTGGAAGATAGACGGTTAGCTCTGACAAAGTGTCTGTAGTGTTCTTTAACACGAGTTTTTTGTCTGTACTTTGCGCCATAACGCTGCATGAAAATAACAAGAATGGAAGCGCCGCAACGCTACACATCTTAGAGAGAAATCCTTTTATCATTTATGTTTAAGTTTTAGTTCTGCTTTCTTTTTACCATTATATTACAACCACACCCTCCTGCTTCATACCGTCCATCTTGATGGTGCATGCCTGTGGCAGTTCCACACAACGTATGAATCGCGTCTCGTGCACGGCAGGCAGAGAATCAAGGTACTGGCGGTTTAATATCTCCAGCTCCGCCTGCTGATATTCGCGATTTTTGTCTATAGGGTTGGTTTCTTTGTCATGATACACATCGATAGTGAAATAACCGACGCCGAGTGATGTCAGGTTCTGGAAGAAGTGTGTACCCTGTGACGGGTCCACGTATGCACTTGGCAGTATCTCTTCCACTATCAGTTTCGCCCCGGAGATGTTAGGCCACTTCACCGGTACACCGAGCCATGAGTCACTGCTGCCCCACCTGCCCGGGCCTATCAAGATATACCCCTCGCCTTTGGCAAGGAACTTATCATTAAGTGAGTCTATCTCATCAGACACAAGGTCATTGTTAGATGCAGAGTAATTGTCATCAAGTTTGATATACACCACATATTTCACACCCTCAATGATACCGTGTCCCAACGAGCTGTGCGAGCGCAGCAACAGAGTCTCGTCAGGTATGGCGAGCAAGTCCTCGTCAAGCACCTGCTTGCTGTCCACTATCGGGCGTATCTGCAACAAGTAGAACTCTCCCGTCTTATCGGGATGGATGTTACAAGCCATCTCTATCTCCACCGGACGCCGCATCTCTTCCTCACCAAGGCGCAATGTCATCTGCATCAGTTCTGGCAATGGCCACACCTCCTGCTCAAGCACGCCATTAAAAGATATAACCTTACGTCCGCCCTCATAGAGCCCCGGTCTTATTACTTGATCATAGGGATCAAAGGTGGAAGCTATATATTGTAAAGAGCCATCCTCATCTGCCTCTTTCACCATTCGTTTCTCTATATTGAAACCATCATTCACGCTCACCTCTTTTCCTGTAGGCAGACCTATGGAATAGAACTGCGTCTGAGTCTGTCTGAGAGCTATCTCCATCTCTGACATCTGCATCACCTGCTTAGGATGATGAGGCGACACTCGTAGCGTCTGACCACCGTCAACGATATACTTACCCAGTCCAAGAGCCAGTGCAGCAATGCCTTCCTCTGGCTTCTCCTCGCCTATAGGGTAATAGTTCAGCGAACGCAGCACACCACTTATATTAGGATAGTAATGTGTGCCATATTGCTGTCCCACCACCTCTTGTATCACCACAGCCATCTTCTCCTGGTCTATGACATTCTGCGTGGCTGTCATATAAGCCTTTGAGTCATGGTAATACACAGAGGCATAAACAGACTTTATCGCAGTTCCGAGATTACGGAGCATCAGCTCACGGTCCTCGGTATATGGTATCATATATGTGCTGTATATACCAGCGAATGGCTGATAGTGACTGTCCTCAAGCAGCGATGACGAGCGTATGGCCAGCGGCTTGTGCGTAGCATCAATGATAGTATTGAAATCCTCAAGCAGCGACGTTGGCAGCTTGGCGGCAACAAAAGCATGCAGTATTTCCTCATCTGAAGCGTCACTGAGAGCTATCTCCCACAACTGGTTGGAGTCCATGAACTGGTCAAAGAGGTCGGTACACAGCACCACGGTCTTAGGTATATAGACACGTGCGCCGGGGAACTGCTGCAACTCGGTATGCTTCTTCACTATATTGTCAAGGAATGCCAGGCCTCTACCCTTTCCTCCCAACGAGCCGTCACCAATACGGGCGAAGTGTGAGTAAGAGTCAAAGCGGTCTTTGTTGAACACGGCTACCACGCCGAGGTTCTTCATGTGGCGGTAAGCCACAATGGCATCAAATATAACCTGACGGTGCATGTCAACATCCGGGTATTTATGCCACGTTATATCACGCAGGAACGAACTTACAGAGAATATGCAGCGCGCGGCAAGCCAACGTGATATATGGTTACGACTGACATGATAGCGCATAGTATCATGAGGCAACTCAAATACAAGATGCTGCAGGTCTCTCAGATTATGTGCCACGGCGACCACCTCACCCGAATCAGGATTACGGAAAAGGAAATCTCCGAAACCGAAATGTTCCTCAAGGATATGCTTCAGGTCCACATTGAACTTCTTTGAGTTCTTGTCAAGCACACGCACTCCTATGGTGTCAATCACTATGTCTGTCTCAGATGTCTCAAGTATCAGCGGTAAGAACTCATCCTGCTCTCGCACATTCTTCAGCAAAGTCAGCCCCGCCTTCGGGTCTGTCTCCCCGTTATGCGGATAGCGGCAGTCAGAGATAACGCCAAGCATATTATCCTTATACTGTTGGTAAAGCTGCCATGCCTCTTCATAACTACGAGCGAGCAACACCTTCGGTCTGCCACGCATACGCAACATCTCCGCCTGAGAGTTAAGTGCCTCGGTGGCAAAGTTCAGGCTCTGCGTAAGGATATATTTATACAGGTTGGGCAGGATGGATGAATAAAACCTGATATTGTCCTCCACTAACAACACACACTTCACGTCAGCCTCGCGCGTGTCATTATCCACGTTCATCTTGTCCTCTATCAGTTTTATGATAGAGAGTATCAGTTCCGTGTTGCCCAGCCAACAGAAGATATAGTCAAAAATACTCAGGTCAAGGTCTTGCATACGTCGGCTTATACCGTGTGAGAACGGCGTCAGTACCACGCATGGTATGTCCGGCGACATTGACTTCACGGCGCGCGCCACGTCAAAAGCGTCATTGTCGGCATTACCCGGCATACATATAACGAGGTCATACTGTGTGCCGCTGAGCGTGGCGGCAGCCTCGTCTATTGTTGACACCTGCTTGAACACCGGCGGATAGCGCAATCCCAGTTGCATATACTCAGAGAATATCTTCTCATCCACGCGCCCGTCATCCTCAAGCATGAACGCGTCGTATGGATTTGCCACTATCAGCACGTTGAAGATGCGTCGTTGCATAAGGTTTAGAAACGACACATCACGCAGGTTAAGTTCATTCACCATCTTTGCCATACCACAAAGGTAATGTTTTTTTCCTATATACACAAATCTATCTTTACGTAAGACACAAAAAAATCCCCGCCCTCAACGGGGCAGGGACTGTTATGTCTTTTTCACTTTACAAAGCCACAGATTAGAGGCGGAACTTGTAACCTACAGTAGCGAGCAATACGCTGTTGTGGTTTGTAGCACCATCCAACACCTTTGTAACACCTATGTTGTAACGGGCATCTATCACGATGTGGTTGTCAAACTCATAAGATACGCCTACAGGTATAGAGAAGTCAAATGTTTTACAATTATCCTTTATATCCTGATTGTACTTTGTCTCATAATTACCATCCTTAATTGTATACTTATACTTAGCGTTAGTCATGAATGCGAACTGCACACCAGCCTTAACCGCAAATCCCTTAAATATGTAACAGTTTGCTACAATAGGAACATTAATATAACCCAGTTCAATCTTACTATCATACCACTCTACTCCACCAATCTTGTAATCATCCCACTGCTTTCCCTGCATGATATAGCCAACACCCGCAGCTACACTGAAACGATTGTCTATCTGATACTCTACCTCACCACCAATCGTAGCACCTACGTTGACCTGACTTTCTGACTTATGACCTATACCCAACGTAATGTCTTCGTCCAAACCTGTAACAGATGTTATAGTTACACCGGCCTTTGGCTGAATGCTCCATGTTCCGGGCTTTACCTTTGACTGTGCACTAACAGATAAAGCAGCTACTGTCATTGCTGCAACTAAAAATAACTTTTTCATTATAATTTCCTTTCGTTAAGATAATTTTATTTTATTTTACAAAGACAAAAGTACAACTATTTTTCAAACTACAAAAATTATTTCCTGTTTTTTACAAATAAAATTACCGACAAGACAAAAATAATGCGACAAATACGCAGGAAAGCCCTGATATTTGTCGCATCATTTACTATTTAATTGTAAACTATCTCATGTAAGATTCTATCTCAGCCTGTCCGCAGAGCGTACCAAATCATCGTCATGCTTTATGCCTTTGTACGCAAGCCAATAGAGCACTATGCTCACTATCGGGAGACACACGCCAAACTGTGGGGTGACACCACCCTGCTTCTCAACGAAAGCAACTAAAGCACACACCACACACCACAGCAACAGCAACAACTGTCCCAAGCGGCATCCACGCATCTGACGACGGCGGTTCTTATAGTCAAAGATAGTAAGAAAAGACAACATTGCCACTGCAATAGAGATAACAGCAAGCGCAGTCATCCAGCCAAAGGTATATTCCCCACTATTGGGATTATATATAAAAGCTGAATACACTTCACGCGGCATCCCCTGCATACCAGTAGCAGTAGCAGACATCACTACAGGGTCATTAAGCAAGAGTACCGGCAACACCTGCATTCCCACGAGCAGCGTGGTTATCAGCAACAGATATATTGTTTGTTTACGCTGCCACATAATTAATAGTCGTCCTCCTCGTCTTTACGTCTGTCTTTGGATGGGTCATGCCAATATATGTCATGGTTAAGGAACTCCTCTGTGGCTATGAGCGTTGGCTTTGGCAGCTTCTCATAATATCTGCTTATCTCAATCTGCTCACGATTCTCAAACACCTCTTCCAGACTCTCATTATAGTTAGCGAACTCAGCCAGTTTCTTGCTCAATTCCTGCTTTATCTCACTTGATATCTGGTTAGCACGTTTTCCTATGATTGCAACGCTCTCATAGATATTGTCTGTTCCATCACACAGCTCCATTATGTTACGTGTTACAGTGTTTGTAGGTGCTTTTGATTTCTTGTAATCCATTTTCTATCTTTATTATTTGTAATGCTTATTTCCTATTGCTATATAATAATGTAGAGACCCGCAATCAGTCGAATGTCAGTTTTCCTGCACTATACTTCTTACACTTGTCTATATATTTCTCTGCCAGGGCTATGTCCTTCGAGTCAGGATACTCATTCATAAATCCATAGCATTCATCCTCTGCATCCTGGAATCGCTCTGCCTGCTTCTCTTTCACGCTGTGAACAGCCAACTCATACTTGCTCTGCATGATAAGTGATGCAAACTGTTCCCTGAGAGTGGTGTAAGGGTAATCCTTCAAGGCATTCTGCGAAGTAACGATACAAGCCTCATAGTTGTTACCACCACTGCCTATGCAGTTACCGAAGTAGGTACCGAGATTAAAATACAATTTCGCATTAAGATACTCTTTCAGCACCAACTTGTCCTGCAACTCATACATACGGTTTGTTGCCGTAGTCTTTCTCTCGCTGTATGGGAATATGTCTATATAGTCCTGATAGGCTTTAATGGCAGCCACTGTCGGAGTCTGGTCCAGACGTGGTTCCGGCACGTTACGGTACAGGCTCTCTGCTATGTAGTAACATGCATCCTCTGCATACATTCCCTTAGGGTAAGAAGTAAAATATTTCTTGAACACCTCCGCAGCAGAGTCGTAATCCTTCATCATATACGCCGACATGGCATAGAGGAAAAGACACTCCTCACCGTTGTCCGTTCCTTTCATCATCGTCACCATCTCACCGAAGAGAAGATTGGCGCGACTGTACTTTCCCTTTGCATACTGTTCCTTTGCATACTCATAGCGATAGCTGTAGTCTGTAGAGCGGTACACATAATTAAATTCCGACACGCAACTGGTAAGTAGCATGACGGTACATAATATTATAAAAAGGACATTTTTCTTCATTCAGAGTGCAAAGTTACTCATTATTATCGAAATAGGCAAATTCAATTCCATATTTTTCAGTAAATTTTCCTTAATTATAACATTTATTATAAAGAAATTGTGTACTTTTGCACTATGAACTCTTTCCAACTCATATCGAAGTATAAGCCTACGGGCGACCAACCAGAAGCCATACGCCAGCTGGTGGATGGTCTGAGACGTGGCGATGACGCACAGGTATTGCTTGGTGTCACCGGCTCAGGCAAGACGTTTACCATGGCAAACGTAATCCAACAGTTTGGCAAGCCTACGCTCATACTCTCACACAACAAGACCTTGGCGGCACAGTTGTATGAGGAGATGAAAGGGTTCTTCCCACATAATGCCGTGGAGTATTATGTGTCTTACTATGACTACTACCAGCCGGAGTCATACCTGCCGGCATCCGACACCTATATCGAGAAAGACCTTGCCATCAACGAGGAGATAGACCGCCTTCGCTTGTCGGCTGTCTCGGCACTGCTCTCCGGGCGTCAGGATGTCATAGTAGTCAGTTCCGTGTCATGTATATACGGCATGGGCGGTCCCTCTGCCATGCAGGGCAGCATCATCAGCATACGTCGCGGAGAAAGGATTGAGCGTAATGACTTCCTGCGCAAGCTTGTCAATGCGCTGTATGTACGCAACGACCTTGAAATGAGCCGTGGAGAGTTCCGTGTAAAGGGCGACACCGTAGATATCTGGATGGCTTACTCTGAGCGTGTGCTCAGGGTCACTTTCTGGGATGACGAGATAGACGACATTGAGGAGGTTGACAGCACATCATACCATGCGCTGGAACACTTTGACGAATACCAGATATTCCCTGCCAACCTTTTCGTTACCACAAAAGACCAGCAGGTCACGGCGGTGCGCCAGATACAAGACGACCTCGTGGCACAAGTGGACTACTTTAAGAGCATTGGCGACGAACTCAAGGCGCAGCGCATAAAGGAGCGCGTGGAGTATGACCTTGAGATGATAAAAGAACTGGGCCACTGCTCAGGCATAGAGAACTACTCACGCTACTTTGACGGCCGTCAGCCAGGCGAGCGCCCTTATTGTCTGTTTGACTTCTTCCCGAAAGACTTCCTGATGCTTATAGACGAGAGCCACGTATCCGTGCCACAGATAAGGGCAATGTACGGCGGCGACCGTTCACGCAAGCAGAACCTCGTGGAATATGGCTTCCGCCTGCCGGCAGCCTTTGACAACCGTCCGCTACGCTTTGAGGAATTTGAGGAGCTGCGCCCCCAGACTATCTATGTGTCTGCCACCCCGGCGGAATATGAGCTTGAACAAGCCGGAGGCGTGGTGGTGGAACAGGTAATACGCCCTACAGGACTGCTTGACCCTATCATAGAGGTGCGCCCGACAGAGAATCAGATAGACGACCTCATGGAGGAGATAAACCAGCGCACCGAGAAACACGAGCGTGTTCTTGTCACCACACTGACAAAGCGTATGGCAGAGGAACTGACGGAGTACCTGCTGAACCACGGTGTAAAAACAAACTACATACACTCCGATGTCACCACGCTTGACCGCGTACAGATTCTCAACGACCTGCGCGCCGGCGTCTATGACGTCTTGGTGGGCATCAACCTGCTGCGCGAGGGACTTGACCTGCCAGAGGTTTCACTCGTAGCCATACTCGATGCCGACAAGGAGGGATTCCTGCGCTCACACCGCAGCCTCACACAGACTGCAGGCCGTGCGGCCCGCAACGTGAACGGTAAGGTGATAATGTATGCCGACAACATCACCGAGAGCATGAGGCAGACGATAGAGGAGACTGAGCGCCGCCGTTCAAAGCAGATAGCATATAACGAGGCTAACGGCATAACTCCGCAGCAGATAGTGAAGAACATCCCACAGCGTCCTGTCAGCGAGGAGGAGACTAAGAGCAGCAAACCTGTAGCATACATTGAGCCGGAGGATAATTACAGCGCAATGGCGGCTGAGCCTGTAATACAGCACATGACAAAGCAACAGATAGAGGCTGCCATAGCCACCGCCACTACACGCATGAAAGAGGCCGCCAAGAGCCTTGACTTCATGCTCGCCGCACAATACAGGGACGAGATCGTGGCTTTACAAAAACAACTGGAGAACCTATAACCTGACCACGAATGAGTAATCCGCACTTCTCTTTCAAGCAATTCAACATAAGGCAAGACCGTTGCGCCATGAAGGTGGGTACCGACGGCGTACTGCTCGGTGCATGGGCAGAGGGCGGCAGGCACATCCTTGACATTGGCACCGGCACCGGACTCGTAGCCCTCATGATGGCACAGCGCTATGCCGATGCCGAAGTGACTGGGATTGAAATTGACGATGAGGCGGCGGCCCAGGCAAAGGAGAACGCTGCGGCTTCGCCTTTCTCTGACAGGGTAAGGATTGAGGCTGTGAGCCTGCAGACATTCACTTGCGACACTCCGTTTGACGCGATAACGTGCAACCCTCCATATTACGACAACAGTCTCAACTGCCCCGACGAAAGCCGTAACACAGCACGTCACACAACATCACTCAGCTACGCCGAACTCATAACCCATAGCAAGCGGCTGCTTACTGATGACGGCACCCTGAACCTCGTGTTGCCTACCGACTGTCTAAAGAGCATCGAACTGGAGTGTGCATACGCCTCAATGTTCATCAAGGACCGTCTGCTCATAAGCACCACAGAGCGCAAGCAGCCCAAGCGCGTGCTGCTGACAATAAAGAAAGCCTTACCCCCCCACCCTACCTGCCAGACTGCCGTATTAACACAAGACGGACAACGAAGTGAGTGGTACAAAGAACTGACCGCCGACTTCTATCTGGACTAATATCACAAAAGAAGTGTATGATGTTTACAAAATGTCAGCATTCCTATAGTTTTGCTGACATTTTGTTATTTTAACCCCTTCAACGAAGAGATACAAAACAGGTGTCACAGTACCCTAAAATGCGCTGCGGCACCTGTTTTTTTGCTGTTTTTGTAGTTTTATATGTCATTCGATAGCTTCCACAGTGTAAAAGCATAGCTTTCTCATCGTCATCCGATAGCTTTCACAAGGTAAAACGATAGCTTTTACAGGGTAAAGTGATAGCTTTCACCGTACAAAGAGAAGGAACTATCATCACCGCCTATCAGCAACCACCTGACAATCAGCACTTTTTACAAAGACTCAAAAAACGCACTTTTTTACACAAAAACAAGGCACGATGACAGAAATCACAAAATACGAAGACAACAAGAAATCATTATGACAGGAAAATAACGGATTATATGACAAAATGACAAATACACATTCATTCGTTGTGGTTTAAGGTCTTGAGGTCGTTTCACTTCAAGGTTTTAAGGTGATATTTGGCAAATATTCACAACAATTAAGCACATTTCACCTCATGACCTTACGACCTTATTACCTTATAACCTAACAAGTTGAGCACTTGCGAAACTCGAATTAATTTAAGAAAAAGAATGACTCTCAGACTGAAATTCAATCAAAAAGGCAAGAAATTGTAAACTTTTTCCGTGAAAATTTGTTTATATCACAGAATATTTGTAAATTTGTCCCGATTACATTAGTTACCAACCTAAACATACAAAGATTATATTAGTGCAGAGATAAAACCAACAAACTTAACTACTACAACAAACTTACTATTAACTTACAAAAAACTATTAACACTTATGAAAACAGCAAAACCAATGTTGTCACCCGTTGAAGCGGTGAAGATTTGTCTTACCCAGAAGTATTGCACCTTCAAAGGTCGCGCACGTCGCTCAGAGTTCTGGTGGTTCAACCTATGCTACGGCATTCTGATGAGTATCCCTTCTATTGCATTACAGATGCTGCTTAGTTGGAAATTAGCACAGAGGTCTGCACTTGAGAGCCAAATTTATGACGCAGTGTTTGACAACGACAAGATGGCTGCATTGCAGGCTCAGGCAGAGGCTGTAGATGCAACATTCGAAACATGGATGCCTATCCTGTGCATTATCTTATTTGTTGTATGGCTGCTCACACTGCTTCCAGCATGGGGCGTAGCAGTACGTCGTCTGCACGACATTGGCAAGAGCGGATGGTCTCTCCTTATCGCCATTATTCCAATCATTGGTTCTATAATCCTGTTGATATGGGAGGTGAAAGACAGTGACCAGAACGCCAACCAATATGGTGAGTCTCCAAAATACGAAGAAGTTAATGTATAATACATACATAACCATGTGCCGGTATGCCGCTTGCGGTGTACCGGCATTTTTCATGATAGAACGGAAAAACAACTATTACAGAGAAACACACAAAAAAAATACTTAAAAATTTGGAAGTTACAATTATTATTCGTAACTTTGCACGCAGTATGAAGTTATTCAGCACATATTGGTGGTGGCGCACTCAGGATTTCAAAAAGTCGTGAGGCGTTGACCTATTATATATAGTAAGATAAAAGAACTATAATAAAGAAGAGGTCTGTTGCACATCGCGACAGACCTCTTTTGCGTTAAGACAATAACAACAATACAATACTCACAATAATGAAAGCTCTATTATCAAAAATGCTGGAGGGCGAGACCCTCACCCGACAGGAGATGTATGACATCCTTATCGGCATAACACAGGAGAAATATCCACAGGAGCAGATTGCTGCCCTGCTTACCGGACTGCAGATGCGTGGTATAGCAGTGGACGAGTTGCTCGGTTTCCGCGACGGTATATTGGCAACGGGTGTACCTGCCATACTCGATGCGGAGAAGTACATAGACATAGTAGGCACAGGCGGCGACCAGAAGAATACGTTTAACATATCTACCTGCTCATGCCTCGTGGTAGCTGGCGCTGGATATAAGGTAGCCAAGCACGGCAACTATGCCGCTACATCTGTCAGTGGAGCATCAAACGTAATAGAGGAGCACGGAGTGAAGTTTACCAATGACCTCGCACAACTCAACAAGAGCATCAACGAGAGCAACTTCACATACCTGCACGCACCGTTGTTTGCACGCGCCATGAAGTTCGTGGCACCGATACGTAAGAACATCTCGTTCCCTACCATATTCAACCTGCTCGGCCCTATTGTCAACCCATCGCAGCCTAAGTGCCAACTGCTGGGCGTGGCAACGCTTGACCAGATGCGACTTTACAATGCCGTATATCACAAGCTCGGACTGAACTTCGGCGTGGAGAACTCCATAGACGGCTATGACGAGATTTCACTGACAGGCAACTTCAAGATTACGACAAACAACTACGAACGCATCTTCTCACCTACAGACATCGGTCTGCCTGTGGCTAAGGCACATGAGCTATATGGCGGCGAGACAAAGGAGGAGGCATTGAAGATATTTGACAACGTGCTTGCCAACAAGGCTACAGAGGCTCAGAAGAATGTGGTGATAGCCAATGCTGCCTTTGCCATCCAGGTATTAGAGGACGGAAAGAAGGACATCAAGGAGTGCTGCGCCATGGCCAAGGAATCTATTGAGAGCGGCAAGGCACTGGCATGTTTCAAGAAATATGTAGAGATAAATAGTTAATTATGGCTGACATACTTGAACAGATAGTAGCGCACAAGCGCATGGAACTTGAGGAGTTTAAGCAACGCAGGTCCTACTCCCAGATAGAAAAAGAGGTAATGCCCCTGCTCGACACTCCATGCCCGTCAATGCGCAAGGCTCTGACAGAGAGCAGCAACGGGATAATAGCTGAGTTTAAGCGTAAGTCTCCGTCGAAAGGATGGATAAAGGAGGAAGGCAAGGCTGACATCATACCACTGTCATATCAGGAGAACGGTGCGGCAGCACTGTCTATACTTACAGACGAGTATTTCTTCGGTGGGTGTGATGAGTTCATCATGAAGGCAAGACAGTCTGGTGTTACCATACCTATATTATACAAGAACTTCGTGATAGATGAATATCAGCTGCTGCAAGCCCGACTGTGCGGAGCAAGTGCCGCACTGCTGATAGCCGCTTGCATGACGAAGGAGCGTTGCAAGTCGCTCATCGGCATGGCACATGACCTCGGACTGGAGGTGTTGCTTGAGATGCACAGCGAACCAGAGTTGGAGTATGCCGAACTGGGTAACGATATGTGTGGCATCAACAACCGTAACCTTGGTACCTTCGTCACTGACGTAAAGAACAGTTTCCGACTGGCAGAACTGCTGCCACAGGATGCCTGCAAGGTAAGCGAAAGCGGCATAGGCAATCCGCAGACCATCAACGAACTGCGACAGGCAGGCTTCCGTGGCTTCCTCATCGGTGAGAGTTTCATGAAGACGGAGAACCCGGGTGAGGCGCTGAGGCAATTCATAATGCCTCACCCCTAACCCTCCCGAGGGAGAGGAACAGTTAGGGAAACACCTCCTGATTATATCCCACGAACATAACAACAGACATAACTACATAAAACACTGCCCCATATATCTTCCCTCCCCACGGGGAGGGACTAAGGGAGGGGGTTAGAATTTTGAATTATGAACTATGAATTAATCAAGGTTTGCGGCATGCGCGAGCCGGAGAACATACAACAGGTGACGGAACTCGGCATTGACTTGATGGGGTTCATATTCTGGCCTAAGAGTCCACGCTACGTTAAGAGTGTAACGGTAAAGGCCGGCATAGTGCCTAACCTGCCAAACAGCAAGGTGACAAAGAATGCCAAGAAGGTAAAGCGTGTGGGAGTGTTTGTTGACGAGATGCCACAGACTGTTATCACACATGCATACAACTACCGGTTGGACTATATACAGCTGCACGGCAATGAGTCTCCTATATATATTGAGAACCTGAAGCGCACGCTGATTCCCGACATTCTGCCCGATGTCAAGATTATAAAGGCACTGAGCATAAGGGAGGCTGACGACGTAAAGCGATGGCGTGAGTATGAGAATGTGGCAGACCTGCTACTGTTTGACACAAAATGCAAATGCGTGGGGGGCAGCGGCGAGCAGTTTGACTGGTCTGTACTCGATAAATACGATGGCAACATTCCCTTCCTGCTCTCAGGCGGCATAGGTCCTGAGGATGCCGACAGACTGAAGCAATTCAATCATCCCATGTGCATAGGCATAGACCTAAACTCAAGGTTTGAGGATGAGCCGGGAGTAAAGAATGTGGAGAAGCTGAAGAGATTTATTGAATGCATAATTCATAATGCATAATTCATAATGCACGACTCCATTCCCCCTCCCTCACAGGGAGGGACGGGGTGGGTCTCTTTAACTCATAACTCATAACTCATAACTCATAACTCATAACTCATAACTCATAACTCATAACTTGCGAGGCAAAGCCTCGCCATAACTTACGAAGTTACTATGAACAAGATAAACAAACTATTTACAGATAACAAGGACAGAAAACTTCTGTCACTATACTTTTGCGCAGGCAGCGCCAAACTGGATAACACCGGCGAGGTTATCAAGACATTAGAGAGACGCGGTATCGACATGATAGAGGTGGGTGTACCATTCTCTGACCCTATGGCTGACGGCCCTGTGATACAGGAGGCGGCTACAAAGGCACTGAAGAACGGCATGACACTGCGTCTGCTCTTCTCACAACTGAAAGCCATTAAGGATGAGGTAAACATACCTCTCATACTGATGGGGTATCTCAACGTGTTCATGCAATATGGTTTCGAGAAATTCTTCAAGATGTGCGTGGAATGTGGCGTGAGCGGTGCCATAATACCTGACTTGCCTTTCGCTGACTATCTGGAGCTGAAGCCTTTGGCTGACAAATATGACATACGTATCATCATGCTCATAACACCTGAGACGAGCGACGAGCGCATACGTTTCATTGACGATAACACTGACGGCTTTATATATATGGTGTCATCAGCCTCAACAACAGGTGCGCAGAAGTCTTTCGACGAGCAGAAGCAGGAATACTTCCATCGCATCAACAGCATGAACCTGCGCAATCCTCGCATGATTGGTTTCGGCATAAGCAACAAGCAAACACTGGAGACCTCACAGCAGAATGCTGCCGGTGCCATCATAGGCTCAAAGTTCGTACAACTGCTTGAAGAGGCTGGTGGCGATGCAGACAAAGCAATAGACAAACTGTATGAGGCTTTGGAGAAATAAAAAAGAATATGATGTGTTAAGACAACTGTAGTTAAGTAGTTATGTAGATAAGTAGTTAAGACATTACCATTTGCATGTTTGATAGTCTTACACATATGTCTTAACTCCCTAACTTCTAAATCACAAAACGAAATAATATGAAATATTCAGCAAACGAACAGGGATTCTACGGCAACTATGGCGGTGCCTATATCCCAGAGATATTATACAAGACAGTGGAAGACCTGAAGAAGGCTTACCTGCCAATCATTGAGAGCGAGGAATTCAAGAAGGAGTATCACGCACTGCTGCGCGACTATGTAGGCCGCCCTTCTCCTCTGTACCTTGCCAAGCGTATGAGTGAGAAGTATGGCTGTCAGCTGTACCTCAAGCGTGAGGACCTTAACCATACCGGTGCTCACAAGATAAACAATGCCTTGGGACAGATTCTCATAGCAAAGAAGATGGGCAAGACACGCATCATAGCCGAAACAGGTGCCGGACAGCATGGTGTGGCTACGGCAACGGCATGCGCCCTGATGAATATGCCTTGCACTGTGTATATGGGTGCACTCGACGTACAGCGTCAGCACGTCAACGTGGAGCGTATGAAGATGCTCGGTGCTACGGTTCATCCGGTGGAGAGTGGCAACAAGACTCTGAAAGACGGTACAAACGAGGCTATACGCGACTGGTGCTGCCATCCTGCCGACACATTCTATATCATAGGTTCTACGGTGGGTCCACATCCTTACCCTGACATGGTGGCAAGACTACAGAGCGTGATATCAGAGGAGATAAAATGGCAGTTACAAGAGAAGATAGGTCGCGACTATCCAGATTATCTCATGGCATGCGTAGGAGGTGGTTCTAATGCCGCCGGCACCATATACCATTACCTTGATGACGAGCGCGTGAAGATAATACTCGGTGAGGCTGGCGGTCTGGGTGTTGACACTGACAAAACCGCAGCATCAATGCAGGTAGGCACCACCGGCATACTGCATGGCTCTAAGATTAAGCTGATGCAGACAGAGGACGGACAGATAATCGAGCCTTACTCTATTTCTGCCGGACTTGACTACCCTGGCACTGGTCCAATGCACTGCAACCTCTATGAGACTGGTCGTGCACAGGTTCTTCCGGCAAACGATGACGAAGCGCTGAAAGCCGCCTTCGAACTGACACGCATGGAGGGCATCATCCCTGCTTTGGAGTCTGCCCACGCACTGGCTCTGCTGCCTAAGGTGGCTCCACAGTTCAAGAAGGACGATGTAGTGGTGCTTACCGTATCAGGTCGCGGCGACAAGGACCTTGACACGTATCTGAAACATTCACAGGCTATAAAGTAATAAACGACCACAGATTAAACAGATTAC
>DFLE01000043.1 GCA_002373375.1 Prevotellaceae bacterium UBA3627 | reverse complement strand
CAGGGAAGATGCCCTTGCCGTCCTTACCCTCAGACTCGCCGTAGAGTTGCTTCCACCACTCTGCATAGTAGTGCAGCTTAGGCTGGTAGTTGATGAGTATCTCTATCTTCTTGCCGTTCTGGTAGAGGGCATTTCGTGTTGCAGCATAGATAGCTGCAGGGTTCTGCTCGAATGGAACGTCAACGGCGCACTCCTTCTCCATAGCCTGTGCACCAGCCACGAGTGCGTCAATGTCGATGCCTGCGCAAGCGATAGGCAGCAAGCCTACCGGTGTGAGCACAGAGAAACGGCCACCCACATTATCAGGAATGATGAATGAACGGTAGCCCTCCTTGTCAGCGCAAGTGCGGGCAGCGCCCTTCTTGGCGTCGGTCACTGCCACAATAAGGCTCTTGGCCTTTTCCTTGCCCACCTGTGCCTCCAGCTGAGTCTTGAGCAGACGGAAGGTAAGAGCGGTCTCGGTGGTAGTGCCTGACTTAGAGATATTGATGATAGCGAAGGTCTTGCCCTTGAGGTATGAGGTAAGCTCAAAGAGGTAATCCTCGCCGATATTGTTACCGGCGAACACCACGGCAGGAGTCTTGGCATCCTTAACCAGCCACTGGAAGCTGTTAGAGAGGCCCTCAATGACACACTTTGCCCCGAGGTATGAACCGCCGATGCCTGCCACTACTATAACCTCTGCCTGGCTGCGCAGGTCAGCAGCCACAGCCTTTACCTCTGCAAGGAACTCTGGGGTGATGGATGAAGGCAGGTGGAGCCAGCCCAGGAAGTCGTTACCCGGCACAGTGCCGTCCTCAAGTCCCTTACGTGCAGCCATTGCCTTGTCCTTAAGCGCCATCACGGCTCCTGCGGGAAGGAACTGCTGCGCCTTTGTAATGTCAAGTGATATACTTTTCATCTTTATGATTATATTGTTAATTAGTTATTTTTTCCACCACAAAAGTACTAAGTTTTTTTGAGATAGCAAAACTTTTTCACATTATATATATATAAAGTTTCGCATGTGCTCCACTTCTTAGGTGACAAGGTTTCAGGTCATAAGGTCTTAAGGTGAGATATGTATATCAAAGCACAGACTACAGCATATCTCACCTTTAACCTTACGACCTAATAACCTAATAACCTAATATTAAAAAACAGGCACTGACAATAAAGCCAGTGCCTGTTATTATCGTTGAACACGATATCGGTAAAAAGATGTTGCTTACTTCTTGATGTTGCCGTAACGCTGCTGGAAGCGATCCACGCGACCTGCGGTATCGACAAGCTTGCTCTTACCTGTGTAGAATGGGTGAGAGGTGTTAGAGATTTCTATCTTTACTACTGGATAGGTCTCGCCCTCGAATTCTACTGTGTCGTTAGTCTTGCATGTTGACTTTGAGAGGAACATGTCGCCGTTTGACATGTCTTTGAAAACCACTGCACGGTAGTTTTCCGGATGAAGGTCTTTTTTCATTGTTGTCTTGTTTTTATGCCGCCGCAAATAGGCGGTTTTGTCATTCATAATTAAATTTCCGTGCAAAGGTATTACTTTTTATTCATATATGCAAGGTTTTTTACTTTTTTTTACCCTAATACTGAATTTTTGTTAATAGCTACTGAAAAAATAAAAAAAAAGAATTACCTTTGACTTGATAAACATTCAGTACTAATTAATACATTATTAAAAACATGAAAAAAACATTATTAGCAGCTGTAATGGCAGTATTCGCAATGACTGCATCAGCACAGATTTATGTTGGTGGTCAGATAGGTTTCACCAGCTCAAGCGTGAAGGTCTACAGTGACGGCGACAGCAAGAGCGGCACCTCTTTCAAGATTTTGCCAGAGGTGGGCTACAAGCTCAATGAAAACTGGGCAGTAGGCCTGCAGGTGGGTTACTCTCAGGGTATCACCTCTTTCGGCACATTCGACGTTAACGACCTCCGTTCTCTCGCTCACACTGCGGTTGGCTCTGTCTTGGACGTACTGGGCAACAGCGACCTCACTGACGTGAAGCTGAACTCTTTCCGCGTAGCTCCATACGCACGCTTCACATTCCTCAAGGCCGGCAACTTCGACTTCTTCCTTGAGGGCGGTGTGGCTTACACCAACATCAAGGCAAAGAACTTGGGAAATATCGTACGTATACTTGATGAGGATCCTACAGTGAATGCTTTGGAGATTGGCATACGCCCGGGTATCATCTTCAACGTGACCAAGAACGCACAGGTTGTGGCTAAGATTGGTAACCTCGGCTATCAGTTTGCGAAGCTGAACCTCGGCTCTGAGGCTTCTGACGCAGGCGTTAAGCCTTCTATCAACCGTTTTGGCATTGACATCGACGGCGACGATATGTCACTCGGTTTCAACTACCAGTTCTAAAAAAGAATTTGACTTAGTTTAATTATTTGTTTATCACTATAGGTATGGAGCATAGGGATATGCTCTATACCTATTTTTCTTTAAGACTTATGCATATAACCAGATTTTTACTTCCTGCTATGGCATGCCTGATGATGATGACGGCATGCACGAACGAAGATAGCGCCGAGGCATGGAAATGGCCGGGAGCCGACTACCCTAACCCGGAAAGAGAAGAGGGGGCGAAACGCATAATGCTGGCAACTGACATCCACGTGATGGCGAAGGAACTGCTGATATCAGGGGGTGAGGCCTTTGACAACTATAAAAAGAGAGACCCTAAACTGTTGGAGTATAGCGAGGAGGTGCTGCAGACGCTGGTGGACAGGGCTCTGGAGGCAAGGCCCGACCTGCTTATCATACCGGGAGACCTGACAAAGGACGGCGAGCTGTTGAGTCACCAGAAGGTGGCAAGCCTGCTGGCTCCGTTATACGACGAGGGAATACCCGTGGTGGTGGTGCCGGGAAACCATGACATAGAGAATCCTAACGGCAAGTATTTTGACGGCAGCGAGACATCACCGGCTGAGCGCACCTCGCCTGAGACGTTCACCTCTATTTACCGTAACTACGGCTATGGCAACGCCATAGAGCGCGATGCGACATCTCTGTCTTACGTCACCGAACCGTTAGAGGGTCTGGTATTACTATGCATAGACACCAACAGGTATGACGAGAACAAGTATAAGGAGAAGGGTGACGATTGCGACATGAACCTGACAGCTGGACGCATACGCCAGAGTACGCTGGAATGGTTGTGCGAACAGGCTGACAAGGCTCGCGAGAAAGGCAAGCAGGTGGTGGTGGTGCAACACCACAACATGGTGCCGCATCACGATGCAGAGCCGACAATACAGAGTAACTACCTGATAGAAGACCACAAGGAGGTGGCTGAGAAACTGATGGCTCACGGCATACACCTTGCACTGACGGGGCACCTGCACCTGCACGACGTGGCACAGCTGCGCACAAGACACGACGGGAGGATTGACAGTCTGGTGGATATAGCCACAAGCTCTACCGTAGCATACCCCAATGCCTACAGGATGATAACGGCGAGCAACAACTTCACAAAATGGAGGGTTGAAACGGAATATGTAACAAGCACGGCAAGCATCGACGATATACAGCAAAAGAGTAAGCAAATGCTGCAAGACAATATATTCAGCGGACTGGAGGCATCTGTCAACGAGGTATGGGACGGGGTGGACAGTTACCGCGGGATGTTGGAGAAATACAATCTGCCACCTGAGCTGCTGCCCGACAACGCTAATGAACTGACTGCTCTGCTGAAGAAGTACATAGGCAAGGAACTCTTGGAGGCTTACTTAATACACTCCGAGGGCAACGAGGCAAATAACCCACGCTCCGCAGAACTACAGGAAGAACTGAAAAGCGGAGCACTGAAGATGTTGCGCCAGCGACTTACTGACATCGGCATGACGGAGAAGGAGACTGACACAAAAATGCTTCTGCTGTCAATAGCTTACAATATGTATCTGGAGCCTATGCTGAGGGGAATCCTCTCTGATGTCAACCAGGCTGACGAAAACGGGCTGAGCAGTGTCACCGACGACCTGAACCCTACACTTTTGTTGCCACGCTGACGGACATCAGGAAACATTACTTTATACTCTTTGAAACAATTAAGGGACTGGAAACTACAAAAAAGTTATAACTTTGCCGTAGTGAAAGTAAACTAAGCTAATCAATATGAAAAAGATTTTCCTATCCCTGTTACTCGTAACCTTAGCAACGGCAGATATCAATGCCGAACATACACAGACCACGAAAGGCATAACCGTTAAAGTTAATAACGGCACTACGGCGGTGAGGGGCTTTGAAACGGCTCCTAAACTGGTGCGTATTGAGGTGATTGACGCCAACATCATACATGTGTCTGCCACGGCAGAGGAGAACTTTGCTGACCGTCCCAGCCTTATAGTGACGCCGCAGAAGGCTTACACCGACTACAAGGTGAAGGAGGACAAGGGTATGGTAACCATCACTACACCAGCTATCAACGCACATGTATTGAAGGCCACGGGTGAGGTATGGTTTACCGACCATGAGGGTAAGGCTATAATAAAAGAGGTGCAGGGAGGCGGAAAAGGGTTCCGTCGCTATACCTGCACTCAGACGCACGCCGACGGCAGACCTGAGACATACTATGGATGGAGCACACGCACGGTGTTTGAAAACCTGCACCATGGCGAGGCTCTGTATGGATTGGGACAGCATCAGGCGGACGAGTGGAACTATAAGGGACGTAACGAGGAGTTGTTTCAATATAACACGAAGGTGAGCATACCTTTTTTCGTCAGCTCCGAGGGATACGGCGTGCTGTTCGACAATTATTCACTGAGCCGTTTTGGCAACCCTGACGACTACTCACAGTTGGGCAGGGTGTTCACGCTGAAGGACAAGAACGGTGTGGAGGGAGCTTTGACGGGAACGTACAGCGCACCGCAACTGGAGACGCTGGTAAGACGTGAGGACAGCATATACTTTGAGAACCTGAAGTCTGCCAAGTTCCTGCCTAAGTATGACCTGGCAAAGGCCACGGTGATATATGAAGGCACCATCACGCCTAAGATGACCGGCGAATACCGTTTCTCTCATTACTACAGCGGATATCAAAAGATTTTTATTGACGGCAAGTCTGTATATACAGAGGACCTTACAGGCAGCGGAAGCGACGCACAGGAGATATGGCGCACTGCATGGAATCCTAATGCGCGTAAGTTTGCAGTGACACTGAATGCCGGACAGGAGTATAAGATAAGGATTGAATGGAAGCCTGACGGCGGAGAGGCTTACTGCGGACTGCGCGCGTTAGAGCCGGTAAGCGACGAGGAGCAACAGCGCATATCCATGTATAGCGAGATGGCGCAGCAGCTGGATTACTATGTGATTACTGCCACAACCACACCAAAGACGACGGAGACACTGGCTGGAGGCAGTCCGGTTGACCAGGTGATAGCCGGCTACAGGAAACTGACTGGCAAGGCGCAGATAATGCCGGAGTGGCTGTTGGGCTACTGGCAGAGCCGCGAGAGATATAAGACTCAGGATGAGATTCTTGATGCACTCAGGGGATTCAGAAAGAGACATCTGCCTATCGACAACATCGTAATGGACTGGAACTACTGGGTACCAGACTCATGGGGAGCATTTACCTTTGACCCTGAGCGCTTCTCTGACCCTAAGGCTATGATTGACTCTATACACGGCATGAACGGCAAGATTATGATATCATGCTGGCCGAAGTATTACCTTACGGTGGACAACTACAAGGAACTGAACGACAAAGGGTATATCTACCAACAGAGCGTGAAGGACAGCCTGTATGACTGGTTAGGATATAAGTATGCCTTCTATGATGCGTATGACAAGGAGGCAAGGCGCATATTCTGGAGACAGCTGTATGAGAAACTGGGTACCATAGGCATGGATGCATGGTGGATGGATGCCTCGGAGCCTAACGTGAGGGACTGCACGGACATGGAGTATCGCAAACTGTTGTGCGGACCTACGGCATACGGCTCAAGCGATGAGTATTTCAACGCTTACTCTATAGTGAATGCCGAGGCTATATATGACGGACAGCGTGCGTATGAGACTGCCATAGAGAAACAGGGCATAGCCGCAGATGACAGTAGGAGACTGCAGGAGGCTACATCATGGAATGAGTATGGTTACAATAACTCTTTCTCACCTGAGAACAAGCGTGTGTTCCTGCTTACACGCAACGGTTTCGCATCGGAACAGCGCTACTCTACTGCCACATGGTCTGGAGATATAGGCACACGTTGGGAGGACATGAAGGCGCAGATAACCGCCGGACTTAACTTCTCTATATCAGGAGTGCCTTACTGGAGTCAGGATATTGGCGGCTTCTCTGTGGAGAACCGTTATGCCAAGGCACAAAGCCTGTTTGACAAGGAGGGCATAGAGAATGAGGACTTGAAGGAATGGCGTGAGCTTAACGTAAGGTGGCACGAGATGGGTATGTTCGCACCAATGTACAGGTCGCACGGACAGTTCCCGCTGCGTGAGCCTTGGAACATCGCACCAGAAGGTCACAAGGCGTATGAGGCTATCAAGGCATGCCTGGAGTTGCGTTACAGGCTGATGCCATACATATACTCATTGGCTGCAGAGGTTCACTTTAATGACTATACCATAATGAGACCACTCGTCATGGATTTCAACAACGACCCAGAGGCTCTTAACGTGGCTTATCAGTTTATGTTCGGACCGGCTATTATGGTCAACCCCGTATATAAGTATGGAGAGCGCAGTCGCAAGGTATATATGCCGAAGGGACAGACATGGTATGACCTTTTCTCTGGCAACGTGGTGAGCCGCACAGGTGGAGAGACAAAGACTCTTGACGCTCCGTATGAGAGCATACCTCTGCTCGTAAGGGGTGGCAGCATCATTCCTGTAGGACCGAAGATGGAATATACTCAGGAGAAGAAGGCTGACAACATCCGACTGTTTATATATGAGGGTGCCGACGGAGAGTTCAACCTGTATGAGGACGAGGGCACCAATTATGGATATGAGGCAGGCAGGTACGCCAACATACAGTTATGCTACGATGATGCAGCAAAGACGCTTACAATAGGCCAGCGTCGAGGTTCTTTCCCTGGCATGCTGACAAAGCGCACTTTCACCATAGTATATTGTTCAAAGAACAACGCGCAGAAGTTCAACCCTGATGCTAAAGGCATCACAGTGAAGTATAACGGCAAGGAGAAGGTCATTAAACTTAAATGACCTTCTCACCTCCCCTTTCATCATATCACACCTAATAGTGGGAAAACACAAAGACAACCCACAATACCTATAACCACCCACAAGCCTATTAACCACCCATTAACCCCTTAACAGCATAACTAACCACCCAGCAAACCTATTCCACCCACTAAGCCATAACAGCACACTAACTACACAGCAAACCCATTAACCAACCACCATACACCCACAAATATAAAAGACAGCGGATACACATCAATATCCGCTGTCTTTTATTTACTATTTAGTCTAATTTCTTTTCCAGTCTTTACTTCATTCCCAGCACTAGCTTGGCATTATCATTGTTTGGATCAAGTTCTACGAGCTTGGCAGCAACCTCCTTAGCCTTTGCAAGGTCGTCCATGCAGCGAGCATAGTAAGCTATTGCGGCGTTGTATGCATTGATCAGCATCTTTGTCTCGCCTTCAGAACGATCGCTCTTAGCACCGAGAATCTCAGTGAATGAGATGTAGTGTGGACCAGCAAGCTTCAGCTGTTCTACCTGAGAGAGAGGCAGTGAGAATGGAAGCTGTGCACGCTTCATAGCTACGTATGCAGCGTTGTCAGGATATGTGCTTACAAGCTGAGCATAGAGTGCATCGGCCTTCTCGTATGCAGTCTTCTTTACGTCGGCAGCAGACTTCTCATCAGCCAACTGGTCAGCATAGAGCATAACGAGCAACTCATCAAGAGAGAATGACTTCTGTGGCTGAGCCTTGAGATACTTGTCAAGATACTGACCTGCCTTCTCATAGTCAGAGAGAGACTTATAGCAGTCAGAGATGCTCTTGTCTGCCTCCATACTTGTAGCAGCATCACAGTCCTTCACGCCCTGCAGATTCTGATAGGCAGCGATAGCCTCCTGATACTTTCCTGCAGACTTCAAAGCCTTTGCATAATAGGTATAGTCATATACTGATGCCTTGAGAGAGTCTGAAGCATTGAAAAGCTTGTCTGCTGCAAGAAGAGCATTGTCATAGTCCTTCTTGTCTGTGTAGTTGAACATCATCAAACGGTTGAACGATGCATTGCGAGGGAATTTATTGTGGCCCTCTGTCGCAACCTTGAGTGACTTGTCATAATCCTTCGAGAGGAAGAGGTTTGTCGCATAGTCTGAAATCTGATAGTCCTTCATCTCGCTGAGGTTAACCTTATCATAGTACTCTATGGCCTTTGACATCTTACCTGCACCGGAATAAATCTCTGCTGCGATAAGGTCAACAGGATAGTCAGGACGCTCACTGCGTAATGCCTCCAATGTCTGAACAGCACCCACGGGGTCTGTTTTGCTCATTATCTGGGCATAACGACGATAACCATCAGGGTTCTTCGGGTCGAAGTAGATTGCCTGCTGGAACTGGGCTGCCGCTGTACCGCCATCATCCTCGCTAACGGCGATATTACCTAACAACACAAACGGACTTGCCGTAGCCTGAGCCTTTTTGTTTGCCACGAGATCCGCTGCCTGTTGAGCGTACAGCTTTGCATTGGCATAGTCTTTCTCTGTAAGATAAGCCTTGCCTATGCCGACAAGCGCATCCACATTCTTCTTATTCTGCTTTGCGATAGCTGCAACCTGCTTATTAGCGTCAGGTGCACCGCTCTTGATGATAGCAGCTACCTGCTGCTGTATTTCATCAGTCTGCTGAGCCATTGCTGGAGCTGATACAACTGTTACCAGGGCTCCAAGTATAATATTACGTACTTTCATAGTCATTTAAGTTTTTAGTTTGTGTTACCAGTTAATTAGTTTCTCTTTTTCCTTATTTATGTTCCTATTTGTTAGTATTCTTTGTCTATATGACGAAAACCCAAACACAAAGTTTAAGTTTCCGTCACAAAACTCTTTCATCCATCAAAAGCATTCTTCTATTCCGATAATTATCCTTCTGTGATAATTACTTATCAGGTTACCCTCTATGATAATTACTTATCAGGTTACCCTCTGTGATAATTACTCATCGGTTACATGCACACTGCGGAACGTGATATTGCCGTATGCAGGAAGTAATCCCGACTTCAGTATCACCATCTGTCCTTCATTCTGCGAGATGATAAAATTCTTGAAACCTGTAGGCAGGCCGTGAGAGTTTGTATCATTCAGTAATATATAAAGTGTACGTGTAAATGGATAGCTGTCGTTATAGAAATAATACTGATACGGCTTATATGAGTTTGCCGGTGTTGCCACATCAAGCGTAGATATAGCCATAGGACGAATACCTCTCTTAAATGTCAGATTGGTAGAGTCACGCTTGTCATTAAGCCAGTTACTTCCAATGAGACCGATAGCCTCCTTATGCTTCTCCACATACTCCACCACCTCAGCCGTAGAATCGACAGCGAAAGCTCCTGGAGCAGTGATAGGCTTACCTCCAAGTATGCTGTCCTCCACAAAATGTACGGTAGAAGAGCGCTTGTTATCAAACACAACGCTTATCTCACCCAACTTTGAGTTAGGGAATATCTCATCCCAACGCTTTACCTCACCAGAGAGTATGCGACGTATATCTTTCACACTGATACAAGAATCAGTGTTCTGTTCATGCTGTACAATAGCCAGACCATCATATGCCATCTTGATGCTCTGTGGGAACTGCTTCTGTGCCTTAAGGTACTCGAGTTCCTTTGGTTTATAATCACGTGAGGTTACTATCAGCCATACGGAGTCTTTCATCAAGAGGTCCACCGCTTCTGACTCATTAGTATATATAGGAGTCAGTTTGGCATCAGGGTACTTATACTCGAAGAGCTCACGTATCTCTTCAATAATAGGACTAAAACTTTCGTCAGAGGCGAAAGAAATCGCCCCTGACGAAAAAGTGTCTGTACGACCGCTTTTATTCTCGCTTACGCAAGAATAAAAGCCGGTCATTAGCATTAATCCTACGAAAATGTAAGATATCGTTCTTTTCATAAAAATGTGCTGTTCAGTATTAAGAACAAGTGATTAGTTCAGGCGGAATGTAACAGGCAGAGTGTAACGCACTGTAACGGCCTGACCGTTCTGCTTACCAGGTATCCACCTAGGCATACCCTTAACCACACGTACGGCCTCCTTGTCAAGTGACGGGTCAACCGACTTAGCCACTCTGACGTCAGAGATATGTCCGTCCTTGCCAACCACGAACTGTACTATCACACGACCCTGGATACCGTTCTCCTCTGCGATTACAGGATACTTGATATTCTGGCTCAGATAGTTCATCAGTGCTGCGTTGCCGCCAGGGAAAGAAGGCATCTGCTCAACTACGTCGAACACCTTGTTCTCTTCCTCCTTAGGCTTCACAGGCTCAGTGGCAATTACTTCCTTAGCCTTGAGCACCTCACCACCTTCATCATTACCCTTCACGTCGAATGAACCGACAGAGAGCTTAGAACTCATGATTTCATCCTGAGACTTCATCTCATCCTCTGGACGAACCTCATTATCCTTTTTGATTTCAGGAGCGGTGAACTTAACGGAGCTCTTAACCTTCTCCACCACTTTCTCCACATTTTCCTGCTTCACTACTTCCTTACGCTCGACCTTAGCCTCTTTCTTCTGTTCGAGGGCAGAGAGCTCTACGGCCTCTTGCATAGCCTGTCTCTTAGCAGCAGCCTCATCCGCGATATTCTTCAGGGTGAGACCTATCTGACAAGCAATGGCAAGCAAGATAACAGCAAGGATAGCAATGACATTACGCTTACCAGTACCCTTACGGAGTACGTAGGCGCCGTATGCCTGGTTACGGTTTTCAAACACGAGGTCTGTCCACGCACCAGATATAAGATCAATTTTTGCCATTTTGATTATCTTTTTTTAGTGTTAATACTTTTTGTGATCAATAGTCTGACTTACGTTTTACAGGTCTTACTTGATACCCTTCTCTGTGAGAAGCTTCAGATCCTGATCGGAAATCTTATCAATCACATACTTGCCTATGCTGCATAACTGCATCTCGTCAAGAGCGTCAACTACGTTTTTGTAGCTTGCGTTGTCAGTAGCCTTAATGATGATGGTCATAGTCTGAATCTTATTACCTGTAGGCATCTCACCATTCTTAAGTTTAGAGAGTTCCTTAGAGTAAACTGAGTCAGCCATATTCTCTTTTTCCTTGCGCTCGTCCAACTCGCGCTTAGCTTTCATCACCTGCAGAACTGGCTGAGTACCGTCCTCAGTGACGTGAGTCATCAGGACTTTACGTATGCCATTCTTACCCCATGTGGTCTCTTTCATACAAGAAGGATCATCATACTTTGGAATACCCTCGATATAATAGATCTTGTCATCAGCGCCCACATAGATAGTAATAGTGTAAGACTCTTTCGTTACTGTCTTATCCTCCTTATCCAGGTTCTTATCGTTAGATGGCATTGAGAGCTCCATTGACTGAGGCTTTGCCAACGATGTACAGAGCATGAAGAAGGTGATAAGAAGCATCATCATATCAACCATAGGCGTAAAGTCCACACGGGTATTCGCCTTTTTCTGTTTACTTGTTGATTTCTTTGCCATTCTTTATTCCTCCCCTGTCTTTAATGATGTGATAAGGTAGTAACGGTTCTGATCCATATCCTGAAGCTCAGACATAACCTTCTTCACACTCTTGTAAGGTGTGTCAGAGTCAGCCTTGATAGCAATCTTCAGGTCATCCACCGCGTCAACAGCAGATGTAACCCACTCCTGGAACTCGCTCTTTCCGCCGTTGATAGAGTCAAGAGGAACACCGGCCTCAGCGCCTGTGATAGCCTCTGTCATCTTCTCAGAAGGCAGACGGAGATAGTTCTGCAGTTTGCTCAGGCCCATACCCCACATAGGGTCAGTCTGGAACTTCTTCATATCCTGGGCAGTCAGGTTGAGGTTGAACTTATCGTTCATATCCTGAATGACAGTCATCACATCATTCTGATTGTCCATGCTCATAAACACCTTGCCGTCCTTGCCGACAACGATGTTCAAGACGTTTTTCTCTGGAATCTTGATCTCCGACACAGACTGTGGCTGGTTAACCTTCACCGGCTCATTCTTCACGAACGTAGATGTAAGCATGAAGAAGGTCAGCAAAAGCACCATCACGTCAGACATCGGGGTCATGTCTATCCAGACGTCGCTTTTCTTAACTTTTAACTTACCCATATTCTGAATAAAATTTTAAAGGGTTAGTAAAAGATTAAGCTTCTGGGTGCTTGTCTTCGTAGGTGTGTGCGATGGTGTAACCAATCTCGTCCATAGCGAATGTGAGCTTATCAATCTTGTTGGTAAAGTAGTTATAAGCAACTACTGATACCCAAGATGTAGCGATACCAGAGGCTGTGTTCACAAGGGCCTCAGAGATACCGGTTGACAGTGCCATAGAGTCAGCACCACCACCAGCAGCAAGAGCGGCGAATGAACGTATCATACCAAGCACGGTTCCGAACAGAGCGGTAAGAGTACCCAGTGTAACGATGGTAGCGATGATTGGGAGGTTCATTGTCATGGTAGGCATCTCAAGTGCTGTAGCCTCCTCGTGTGCATTCTGGATAGTAGCTACCTTCTCCTTCAGTTTGATAGGTGCAGACTCCATCTCCTTGTAAGACTTCAGGTCAGCGAGAACCACGTTTGCAACAGAACCACCCTGCTTGTTGCAGAGCTCTACTGCCTTGTCGATGTCGCCATCCTTAAGAGCCTTCTTCACGTTCTCTGTGAACTTTGTAACATTACCCTTACCTGAGCAAGCAGAGATAGCGAAGATACGCTCTACTGACATTGCGATAACGGTGCAGAGAAGGCCGAGGATGATAGGCACAACCCAACCACCTTTATACACGGTACCGAGCATGTTAAGTGGGTGTCCGTTTGCAGCGTCGCCATTAGCGAAGTTTGCTGGATTACCCAAGAAGAACAGATAGAAGCAGATACCAACTGCGAATGCGAATGCAATGATGATAATTGCGTGTCTTACGCCCTGGAAGCCCTGAGACTTCTTAGCGCCGGCTGTTTTTTTAGTTGCCATAGTTTTTAGTTTGGTTTTGTGATTATTAAATTTAGTAAAATAATTGTTTTAGAATAGTTGTTTTTCTATATTTGGGTGGTTTAAGGTCGGGCTTTTGCCCCCTTTACAGGGTTTCTAATAACAAAGGTAGTAATTAATATTTAATCTAAAAATGTTTTTCACGCTTTTAACATTTTTTTTCTTTGCCAAACCCTATTTCACCGTCAAAAGGGAGACTTTGAGGGTCTCCCTTTTGTTATTTCTCATTTTCATACCTGCCATGGGCTATAAACATTACAGTTCCCTCTGGCACTCTCGGATTCCATCACTTCAGCTTCGCGCAGCACTCCTTGATGCGACGCATCGCCTCACGGATGTTATCATCGCTTGTAGCGTAGCTCATGCGGAAGCACTCCGGGTCACCGAAGGCGTCACCGCCAACCGTTGCTACGTGTCCTACCTCAAGCAGGTACATAGCGAAGTCGTTGGTATCCTTTATCACGCGCTCGCCGTCGGTCTTGCCGAGGTAGCTCTTGCACTTAGGGAACACATAGAACGCTCCGTCTGGAACATTGACCTCCAGTCCCGGTATCTCTTTCACGAGAGAGACGATGAGGTCACGACGACGCTCAAACGCCTTACGCATATCCTCCACGCACTCCTGTGAAGCGTTGTATGCGACCATAGCTGCCTTCTGTGATACAGAGCAAGGACCAGAAGTGTACTGTCCCTGAAGCTTGTTACAGCCCTTAACTATCCATTCAGGAGCTGCCATGTATCCTATACGCCATCCTGTCATAGCGTAAGCCTTGCTGACGCCATTGATAATGATAGACTGCTCCTTCATTCCAGGGAACTGTGCTATAGACTCATGCTTGCCTACGTAGTTGATATGCTCGTATATCTCATCTGCGAGCACATACATATCAGGATGTTTCTTTATCACATTAGCAAGTCCCTCGAGCTCTGCCTTAGAATACACAGAACCTGTAGGGTTGCTTGGAGAGCAGAGAATCAGCATACGAGTCTTTGGAGTGATAGCTGCCTCGAGCTGCTCTGGTGTAATCTTGAAGTTCTGGTCAAAGCCTGCAGGAATATGCACTGGTGTACCACCTGCGAGAAGTACCATCTGTGGATAAGACACCCAGTAAGGTGTAGGTACGATAACCTCCTCACCGTCATCTACCAGCGCCATTATAGCGTTGCACACAGCCTGCTTGGCACCGTTGCTGACGAGTATCTCACTGGTTTTGTAGTCAAGTCCGTTCTCTTTCTTCAGCTTTGCCACGACCGCCTCGCGGAGATCTGCATAGCCCGGCACTGGTGAGTAACGTGACCAGTTGTCGTCAACTGCCTGCTTGGCAGCTGTTTTGATGTGGTCAGGGGTATTGAAGTCTGGTTCACCTACGCTGAGGTTAATCACGTCTATGCCCTGTGCCTTCATCTCGCTGCTCTTCTGCGACATTGCGAGTGTAGCAGAAGGAGCCAGCCTGTTAAGTCTGCTTGATAGTTTTCCCATCGTTTAATGATTTTAATAAATTTGGGTGCAAAATTACTAAATTTATTTTATTCCAAAAAACTTTTGTCAGTCTTTTTGCGTTTTTTGTTTACAAAATGTTACGAGCTCGCCCTTTACGACCACCTACACCGTTCTCCTGTGCCAAGGACAAGCCGCAGCATACCGTTCCTAACGTCCGCCTTCTTGCGTTATCACTTCTATACGTTCCGTCATCAAGGCATTTGTCTTCATTATCTGCCTCAGGTCCTTATACAGCCTCAAGCGGAAGCGACACATCCTTATATATAATATAATACCCACGGGGAATATCACCGCCGCCGCCTTGTTCATCCACGGAGTGTCGAAAGGCCTTGTGTGGGCTTTCTCTGACACCACAGGATACTGGTTAAGGTATGACAGCACATATCTGTCCCTGGTATTCCCCAGGTCTTCTATTATATCTTCCAGTTCTGCCGCCATCTGTTCTATCACGGTATCCCTCTTATACTTGAAGAACACATTGACCGGATTAGGCAGCCTTACCAGCTTGTGCTCCTGCGAATACTGTTCCAGCGTAGCGCTCAGCGCCTTCAGCCTCCTTGCGTCGCCCATGTAGTCCGGGTCATTGATTATAACCTCCTTTGATGCCACGTTGCGTTTCAGTCTTAGTCCGAACAGGCGCATGAAGAACATACGGTATGCATCCATGTTGAACACTACAGAGTCCTTGTTCGCCTTATATGTCACGAACACCGCTATCGGTATGAGCACCGCCGGAGCCAATCCCTTACCAAAGGCTATGGTCCACGATGCCTGCTTTGCCATACGCGTACCAGTGTTGTCAAGGATATAGAACACTATGAACACCAGCACCGATATTATCACAGGCACACCCAGACCACCTTTTCTTATTATGGCACCGAGCGATGCTCCTATGAAGAAGAATATAAGACAGGTAAGCGACAGCGTGAATTTGTTTATCACTTCCAGTCTGTAGTCTCGTTCCCTGCTGCCCACGTCATTTGCCACCATGCCACGGAACTCCGTATCCATGGTTGCCATCTGCACCCTGCTGGCAGCCCTCTGCATAACACTTCTCTGCTGTTCCGGCGACAAGCGGTTATATACGGTGTCAAGCATAGCTGTCTCCTTGTCTGCCATAGCCACAGCCTTCACAGAGTCGCCCTTGCTCATCTTCGGAGTCTCGAAGGCTGAGCGTTTCATGTCTGCCGCCATCAAACGTCCCAGACTGTCACCCACGTGCTTTACAGAGTCAATATGCTCTATGAGCTGCGGCAGACTCTGCGCCGCCGCCATCTGTGCTATGCCCGACGCCTCGGCAAGGTTGAAGCCATTATCAAAGTCAAGCAGTATCACCTTACTTATAAACGACTCCCTACGGTAAGGCACATTGGCATTGCCCGCCATCTCTTGCGAGCGCATATTCTCAAACCACTCTCCGCTATACAGCGTCAGCTTCAGGTGCATCTTGTCGGCAGTGGACTGCAAACGTCCGGAGTCCGCAAGTATTATCGCCGCATCCTCAAAGCTCTCTGTCATGCGGTATATCATGACACCATAGAGCATTCCCGTCTCCAGGTCCTTATGCTGCACATACAGGTTACAGTTAGGTATTCCACCATAGAACACCTCCTCTGGTATCTCCAGCTCAGGACTCTTCTGCTTCATTGACAGCAGCAACTGACGCAACTGCATATTTGCCATCGGTCCTATGTTGTTTTGGAACACGAAGGAGCAGCCTGCTATGAAGCACGAGAAGATGATAAGTCCGCGCAGACTCTTGAGCAGCGATATTCCCGACGCCTTTATGGCTGTCAGCTCCGAGCTCTCGCCCAGGTTACCCATCGTAATGAGCGACGCCAGCAGTATAGCCAGCGGCAATGCCTGGGGTACCATCATCAGGCCCATATACCAGAAGAACTGTCCCAACACTTCTATTGAGAGTCCCTTGCCTATCAGTTCGTCCACATAGCGCCACAGGAACTGCATCATCAGCACAAAGAGGCTGATGAAGAACGTTCCGGCGAACAGCATCAGGAACTGCCGCAGCATGAATATGTCAAGCTTCTTGAATAAGTTCACTTGTGTCTGTTGGCACGTTGCTCACGATACTTGGCTTTCTGCCTTGCAGAGCCAGAACCGTGCGCTCCGGTGATATACTTCTTTTTCTTTGCCTTGGTCTTCACTTTGTCGTCTTGCTTAGGGCGCTCACCTCCCCTGCCAAAGTTTATACCATTCTGCAATATCAGTTCAAAATCATCCATTATCTATAGTTTGACTACTTTATAAGAATTTCCAGCAGGGCCCTATTCCCCACGAAGCGCAAAATTACTTATTTTTTCGCAATCTGCCAAACTTTTCTTTGAGCATCGGATATCACATCGTCACTTTTTCTCACTTTTTCGTAACACTTTGATTTTCGCAACCCTCATTTCCTTGCGATATTACTCACGAACTTCAATTCTCTTCCGAAATACGCAAATTTTTCAAATTTTCAGAAAAGCTTGTTATTCAACAGCTTGCAATCGTAGTCAACATTCATACATCACAACATGACCCATAAAAGCTATCAAATGACAGCATAAAAGCTATCATTTCACCTTATAAAAGCTATGCTTTCATGGTGTGAAAGCTATCGAATGATAACGTGAAAGCTATCACTTTACTCCTCGAACGCATAAAAACGCACAAAAAATCAGAAGCCGCAGGGCATTTTCATGCTCCGCGGCTTCTATTTTATCTTTTACAGTTGAACACTACAAAATAACAAAACGCCACGAAATAAGTCCGTTTGCTTTCTTTTTGTCACTTTGCTATCTTTTTTTACATCTCAGAAGAGACGCAACGCAACCTGTCTGCAGACAGATTATTTCTTATACCTGTCAATGAGATATTGTGGCAGACGCACTATACAAATATTCATTGACCTGCCATCCTCAGAGAGCATAGCCGACTGTATCTCTATCTCCGTACCGTCGGGCTTGAACGTAGGATGCACATGGTCACGTGCCGTTGTCTTATGTCCGGCAGTCAGCAATATGCGCTCCTTGGTGTGGCGATCTACAAGCCACAGCTCACGGGCGAAGTCGTCACCTGCCAGCCAGTTACCGTCCTGCGAACCTGCCACGTGCCAGAAGTTGTCTCCGTCAACCTGTCCCTCCATAGTAAACTCGCGTGTGCGCATATTAACCACCGCCATACCTGTAGGGTACTCCTTCGTACCCGCCGGCCCCCAGTCATTTGACAGGGCGAAGTTCTCCAGTCCGTCTATGTCTTTCTTGTCGCCGTTATCTATAGGGCGATGTCCCACCAAGGCAATAACAAGTTCGTCCTCGCTGATTACCGCCTCATGGGTAACCCAGTCATGCTCCGTCTCACGGTATATAGGACGAAGTCCGGTGCCGTCAGCGTTCACCATCCATGTGCGCTGCGGAGCCTTGCCACCCGTCTCCCAACAGAAGATGCACTCTCCCGGATGCCAGGGATTACCCTGTATGTGTCCTACCTTGAAATGCACCGCTACCACCGGCTCTGCCTTTCCCGTCTTCAAATCCATCTTGCCTATACCGCCAGGTCCCGCACCCATGTGGCGCGGACCAAAGTCCGGGGCTATCTGCTCCGCGATAGGGTATTTCCTTGCAAACTCCTTGTCAAGACGAAAATACACAAACTCCTCGCTGCCGTCAAGAGCCATATCGCCCTCGCTGCACATATCCGCCGGTATCACACCGCAAATGCGCTCATAGGCAGACTTTTTCTTCAGCTTGCCAGCCTCAGAGTCTGCGAAGAGGCGTTCAAGGTTTACCTCCACGACCTCCATGCCTGTGCGCTTGCCGCTCTTGTCCTTTGCCTCACGCATGTGGTAGAGGTTCATAGACTTGCGTGCTACGCAGAGCATACCAGTGAAGCCGCCTTCCGTCACCTGAACAATATCTCCAGTCTCCTCGTTCACTGCCATTGCCTCACCTTTCACACGGTCTGAACGAAAGATTACCCACTTGCCGTCAGACGTCCACTGGTTATGCGTCTGGTATATCTTAGAATCGCCTGTGCCACTCTTACTTGTAAGAAACACCAACTCCACCCCTGTCTTGGGGTCCTTTATCACTTTACGCTCCGACGGGAAGCGTTGTCCCATCTGCGCCCACAGCGACGCACAGCAAAGCATAGCGAGGCTGAAGAATACAATCCTTCTCATATCTATTGTCAGTTAGTATAATTACGAAAATGCTTAGAACCTTATCTTGCCGTCATAATTGAATATAGGCTGGTCTGTCGGCACCTCCTGGTCATAGAAATGCACTGCGGAGTCGTTAGACTTAGGATGTTGCTGACGTAACAGGCGTATAATCTCTGCACCAGCCCAGATAACAGGGCCATAGCCGTGGGCTGCCATCACATGCACCGGTCTGTAGGCATAGAACGCCGCGTCAAAGCCCATGCCTGTACCTACACACACATTCTCCACCTGTCCTTTCTCATTTACCTGTGACTCAACGGCATGCCATGCAAGCAGCGCCACTGGTCCGAAGGCCTTGGCGTCAAGCCATCCCTTGTTTACGGCGTGAGCCAGACAGTATGTATATATAGCCGTGGCAGAGGTCTCCAGATAGGTGTCGTTACGGTCAAGCAACTGATGCCAGAAGCCGTCCTGATGCTGATACCTGGCAAGACCTGTGGCATGCTTTCTCAGCAAGTCAAGGATAGCGCCTCGCTGCGGGTGGTCCTCAGGCAGCACGTCGAGCACCTCACACATTGTCAGTATAGCCCAGCCGTTGGCGCGGCCCCAGAAGTAGGCAGGATGCGGATTCATATCCTCCACCCATCCGTGGCGGAAGAGTCCTTGCTCCTCTACCCACATACGGCTGGCAAACTGCATCACCTGTCGGGCTGCCTCGTCATAGTAACGCTTGTCACCCGTATATTTTCCCATGTAAGCCACTGTAGGGACACCCATGAACATATCATCAAGCCACACAGTGTTCTTTTGCGGACGCAGGCGAGCGAAAGTACCGTCAGCCAGACGATACTCCTTATTTATAATATAGTCCGTATAGTTGTCTATCAGCGGACGGAGCGCTCCCTTTGCACTTACCCCAGAAAGTTCTGCCTTTATCATAGAGCAGCACACTGCTCCCGCATCGTCAAGGGCATGAGGGTCTATGATGCGCCTGATATTGGTGTCTATATTTTTCTTCTCCTTATATATCTTGCTAAAGCGCGGTGCTATGTCTGACAAGAGCTTATGTCGCTTCACCACATAGTCACGATAGGCTGCATCGCCCGTAGCCTCATAGGCAGCCAATACACCTGAGTAGGTCACGCCCCACTCATAACTCGTCAATCTGAAGCCACCCTGCTTCAACTGTGTGCCGGCATTGGCATTCTTCAGCTGTACCTCCTTACCGGTCTCCTTATCCACCAACACGGCAGGTGTCTCTGCGTCAATATAGTTCAGCACACGGTCCATCGTCTGCTTCACGCTCTCCACGGCAGGTATGCCATACCCCACCTTGTAGGCTGGTTTCATCAAGTGCAGCGGTGTGTTATTATCATTCACCACTTGCTGGGCTGATGTCGTCATCACTCCTGCTGCGACACCCAGCACCATCATAAATATAGTTTTCCTTTTCATCGTTTTTTAAGTTTTTTCGGTAGCAAAGATACACATTAATTTATTATCTAACAACCCCATGACACCAAAAAACTCAATTTGACAGAAAAATGTATGTAAGATTGACGCTTTTCCGTTTTATCGCATATTTTTTTCTTGCTAAATACAAAAAAACGACAGATGAGAGAAATCCCACCTGTCGCCATATTGATATCTTTATTCTGCTATCTTCTTTCCTTGAAGAATCGTTGCATCAGTTCCCGGCAGTCATCCTCACATACTCCCGTTGCAACCTCTGTCTTGGGATGCAGCGCCGCAGGTGATATCTTGCGGTAGCCGCGCTTGTCATCAGGCGCGCCATACACCACACGCTTTATCTGCGACCATCCCAAGGCGCCTGCACACATGGGGCATGGTTCCACCGTGACATACAAGGTGCAGTCCTGCAGATATTTTCCTCCGAGGGCATTCGCTGCGGCAGTGATGGCTTGCATCTCGGCGTGAGCAGTGACATCATGCAGCGTCTCCGTGAGGTTGTGCGTGCGCGCCAGTATCCTGCCGCGACACACCACCACAGCCCCGATGGGTATCTCACCCTCGGAGGCGGCCTGTCCAGCCTCGGCTATCGCCTTGCGCATATATTGCTCGTCTGTGGTCATGATGTCTGTTTCCTGCTTGTCAAAATTTATAATCGGGGACTACATATCATCATATCCGTTCATTGAGCCGGCATTCTCCTCGTCCTCCTGCTCCTGCTGCTGCGGTTTCTTCTTGCCCTTGCTGCTGCCGAAGTTCCATGTCAGAGTGAAGCGCACGGTGCGACTGCGACGGCGGTTTATCTGGTGGCGTGAGAAGGTGTCGCCCTCTGTATATGACTCCCACTTACGGCTGTCAAACACGTCGCGGCAGTTGATGGAGAGGGTGAACATACGGTCAAAGAAATTCTTTCTCACACCCATGTCAAGTCCATAGCTCGCAGGACGGTATCCTTGCGCCAGCTGCTGACGTGAGTCATAGCGCGCGCGTGCCTGCACACTGATATCATAAGGCAGCTTCAGCGTGGCTATGAGGCGCGCGTTCCATGAGAACTTATCCTGTCCCTTGCCGCTGACGGTCTGACCGTCTATCTCATAGTTGAAGTCGTTTATCTTATAATAATACGCATTGATATTGGTGGTGAGGTCAAGTATTTTGAAGAGCTTGTTCTTACCCGTCAACTCTATACCTGTGGCCTGTGACTTCGCCACGTTCATCGGAGTGCTGTACATCAGTCCGTCACCTGTGTTACGGTAGTTAAGGCGCTGTATAACATCGGTAGTGGGACGATAGTATGCCGAGACGAGGAGGGAGTGCTGTTCCCACGTCTTCAGATAGTTGAGCGCGAATGAGTTGGAGTACTCTGGGGTAAGCAAAGGGTTACCAAATGATACCATGGAGGCATCGCTGGTGTTACGGAAGCTATTCAGCTCGCCTCCCCACGGACGACGCAGACGGCGTGTGTAGTTAAGCTGCAACTGTTGTGACTCGGTTATCTGGTATGTCATGAATACTGAGGGGAACATCTGGAAATAGTCTTTCTTAAACGGCGCGTCCTTCTCTTTCACCCCGTTCTCCTGCTCCCATGACAAAGACTCGGTGTTAATACGCCAGAACTCACCACGCAGTCCGCCCATCACGCTGAACTTACCTATCTTGTATGACAGCGTGGCATAGAGCGCGTGAATATCGTTGTCATATATAAACCTGTTGAAATAGAGTGGGTCCTCCACGAGGTCCGCGCCCTCCCAGTTGTCGGCCTCAAAAGAGCGCTGCGGTGTGTTCTCATGTGAGAACGAGCCGTTATATCCCGCCTCCACCTTGAAACGGTCTGTCACCTGATTCTCATATTGCAGTTTCACATCAGTATGGCGGTTGCGTATGTCGAGCGGACGACTCTGGTATCTGCTGTAACCTGCTATGTTTTCATCCTCATACCATACGTTGTCCTGGTAGATATTCTCATTATCCGCCTTCCAGTTCACGTGTGACGCTGTGAAGTCTATAAAGTGTTTGTCTGTGAAGTTATGACGGTAGTTGAACTCAAGGAAGTAGAAACGCATAGGACCTGTCGAGCTGCTATTACGCAACTGTGTACGTGTAAGCTGCTCGCCCACGGGGGTATATGCGCCATAATAATAAGGCGTAGAGGAGTTAGAGTGGTTCTTGCCTGCCATGAGCATACCCGTCAGTCCGAGGTCGTCATGCTCCGTGACGTGCCACGTGAAACCGGCACGTGAGAAGAAATTGTTGCCGCGCTGGCTGTTCTCCGTCACGTGGCGCTCGTATGACGTAGCCACCCCGTCTGTAAGGTTGTCCTGCTCACTCTCGTTTTTTCCGCTGTTCTCGCGGTGACGATAGCCAAGGTCTATGAAGGCATCAAGTTTGGTGGAGCTGTAACTGAAGTTGAACGATGTGTTAGCGCCGCCGCGCGTGTCGGCTCCCACCTGTACCGAACCGTAATAGCCGGCCTTGCGATCTTTCTTCAATATGATATTGATGATACCTGCGGAGCCTTCAGCGGAGAACTTCGCCGAAGGATTGTCTATCACCTCAATGCGCTCTATGCTCTCTGCCGGTATCTGCTGTAATATCTGCGCCTGGTTGTCGCTGGTGAGTCCGCTGGAACGGCCGTTTATCCACACCTCCACTGAAGTGTTGCCACGCAGCGACACGTTTCCGTCGTTATCCACATCAACCGATGGCACCTGCTCAAGCAGTTCAGATGCTGACAATCCCGCAGCACTCACCATGCCTGCCACGTCAAATGACTTACGGTCAACCTCCAGCTTCATAGTGGCGCGCTGTCCGGTAACCTTTACCTCATTGAGCATCGTGGCATCCTCAGCCATGTGCAGCGCAGCGTAAGACACTGACGGTTTGCCCTGTGACAAGGTAAGCTGACGAGTGACCGTCTTATAGCCCACGTATGCCAACGTCAACGTATAAGTGCCGTAAGGCACCTTGTCCATGTGGAAACGTCCTTCTATATCGGTGGTTATACCTACAATGTGCGTACTGGCACCCTGCGGTGTCAACGTAACACTAACAAAGGGCATGGCCTCCGACGTTGC
>DFLE01000055.1 GCA_002373375.1 Prevotellaceae bacterium UBA3627 | reverse complement strand
TCATAGAGCAGGGACTGGAAAACAATGTTGACATCTTCTCTGCCGCCGCCAATGTGAAGAAGGCGGAGGCTGCGCTGAGCGTGTCGCGCTTGGCCTTCCTGCCGTCGGTGCTCTTCACTCCGCAGGGTACCCTGTCAAAGGTGCTGACGGGCGACTATAAGAGTGACTGGTCAAAGACATACACGCTGCCAGTGTCGGCATCATGGACTGTGGATCTCTTCGGTAACCTCCTCTCCACCAAGCGCGGAGCGGAGATGACACTCGAGATGACCCGAGACTATGAGCATCTGACGCGTTCAAAGGTGATATGTGGCATAGCAAACTGCTATTACACTCTCCTTATGCTTGACCGCCAGCTCGAGATACTTGACGAGATGGAGGGCATCACCAAGGACACTTGGGAGATGATGAAACTGCAGAAAGAGTTGCGCGGAGTCCGCGAGACGGCTGTGCAGAGCGCGGAGGCTGCGATGCTCGGCGTGCAGTCGCAGAAGGTAGATATGCAGCGTCAGCTGCTCTCTGTTGAGAACACGCTGTCACTGCTCATAGGACAGAGTGTGCAGCACATCAGCCGCGGCAAGCTGGAGAACCAGAAGATGCCTGAGAAGTTCAGCACAGGCTTGGCAGTCAACCTGCTTGCCAACCGTCCTGACGTTCACGCGGCGGAGATGAAACTCGCCCAGAGTTTCTATGCCACGGAGACTGCTCGCAGTAACTTCTATCCGCAGCTTACCATCAGTGCCACGGGTGCGTTTACCAACAGCCTCGGTTCTATGGTGGCAAACCCAGGACAGTTCCTTGCAAGTTTTGTGGGGCAGCTGGTGCAGCCTCTCTTCCAGAACGGCAGGATAAAGGCGGCCTACAAGGTGTCACAGATAGAGTATGAGGTGGCCGAGAAAGAGTGGGAGCACTCTGTGCTGACGGCTGCGGCCGAGGTGAGCGATGCCCTTGTGGAATATAACAGCGCACGCATGAAGGGCAATATAGACGCACAACAGGTGGCGGTGCTTGAGAAGAACGTGGAGGACACTCAGGAACTTTTCCGCAGCGACCGCAACCACTCGTACCTTGAGGTGTTGCAGGCAGAGTCACAACTGCTTAACGCCAAGATATCAAAGGTTACTGACGACTTTAACAAGATGCAGGCAGTGGTGAATCTTTATTCAGCCCTCGGAGGCGGACGAAAATAACATAGGAGGACTAAGATTATGAGTAACATTAGCGACAAGGCGGTTATATCGCCAAATGCGAAGATAGGACAGAACGTTACCATTTACCCGTTTGTCTATATAGAGGACGACGTGGAGGTGGGCGACGACTGCGTACTCTATCCGGGCGTGAACCTGATGAACGGCACACGCTTGGGACGTGGTAACAAGGTACATCAGAATACGGTGATAAGCGCTATACCGCAGGATTTCAACTATGCCGGTGGTAATACCCTGTGTGTCATAGGTAATGACAATATCATCCGCGAGAACGTGGTGATAAACCGTGCTACCTATGAGAGTGGAGAGACACGTATAGGCGATGGTAACTTCCTTATGGAAGGCGTACACCTGTCACATGATGTCCATGTGGGCAACGAGAGTGTCATGGGGTATGGCACAAAGATAGCAGGCGACGTGGAGATAGGCAACCATGTCATCTTCTCGTCAGGCGTTATCGCCAACCCGGGAGTGCGTGTAGGTGACTGTGCGATGATACAGTCGGGCTGCCGCTTCTCAAAAGACGTTCCGCCATACATCGTTGCGGGCGGACATCCTATCAAGTACGGCGGTATCAATTCGTTCGTGATAGAGAAGAATGGCATAGACGAGAAGGTGAAGGCGCATATAGCCAACGCCTATCGACTTGTGTTCCACGGTCAGGATGACATCATGAATGTGTGCGTCCAGATAGAGCAGCAGATACCATCATCGGTGGAGATTGACAATATAGTCAATTTCCTCCGTACATCACAGTTAGGATTAATAACAAAGATGTAATTTTCAGACAATTATATCTTTGCACTTTTTGATAAATGTAGAGGCAGGCTGTCGTGATGACATCCTGCCTCTTTCTCGTTTTGTTGCTTTTTTTGTGTCGTTCGTTAAATATGCGGAGTAAAAATTTTGCTGTTACGAAGAAAATTTGTAACTTTGTGCATCAAAAAATCAACGAAACCGGTTCATTTTATTTTTACGTAAAAAGCAATGGCAGAAGCAAAAAAGATTAAGACAGCCTTAGTGAGCGTTTTCCACAAGGACGGTCTTGACGAGCTCTTGAAGAAGCTCAACGCAGAGGGAGTGAAGTTTCTCTCTACAGGTGGTACACAGAAGTTTATTGAATCTCTCGGCTATGAGTGTCAGGCCGTTGAGGAGGTTACTACATATCCGTCAATACTGGGTGGCAGGGTAAAGACTCTGCATCCAAAAATCTTTGGCGGAATACTCGGCCGTCGTGAGTTGCAGGATGACCTCGACCAGATGGCTAAGTATGAGATACCAGAGATAGACCTGGTAATTGTTGACTTGTATCCGTTTGAGCAGACAGTGGCAAGCGGTGCGTCAGAGGCTGATATAATAGAGAAGATAGATATAGGCGGTATTTCCCTTATCCGTGCTGGAGCCAAGAACTTCAAGGACGTGGTGATTGTACCGTCAAAGGCAGAGTATGGTGTGCTCTTGGATATCCTTAACAAGAAGGGTGCTGAGACAGATATTGAGGACCGTCGTATGTTCGCTCAGCGTGCCTTCGGTGTCAGCTCACACTATGACACAGCTATCAACGCTTGGTTTACCAAGACCATGTAATCAAGACATATAAATTCTATTATTGATTATCAATTAGAAAAGATATGGGATTTTTCTCTTTTACAAAGGAATTAGCGATGGACCTTGGCACTGCCAATACCATCATTATGCACGACGGGAAAATCGTGGTTGACCAGCCATCCGTCGTTGCAATAGACCGTGACACCAACCAAATGGTGGCTGTAGGTGAGCGTGCGAAGAGCATGTATGAAAAGACCAATGAGCGTATAAAGACCGTGCGTCCTCTGCGTGACGGCGTCATTGCAGACTTCTCTGCATGTGAGATGATGATGCGCGGACTTATCAAGATGGTCAATACCGGACATCACCTCTTCTCTCCTTCACTTCGTATGGTCATCGGTGTGCCTTCAGGTTCTACTGAGGTTGAGCTGCGTGCGGTGCGTGACTCAGCGGAGCATGCTGACGGACGTGACGTATATCTTATCTTTGAGCCTATGGCGGCTGCTGTGGGTATAGGTATAGACGTTGAGGCACCAGAAGGTAACATGATAGTAGATATAGGCGGTGGCTCAACAGAGATTGCCGTGATATCTCTCGGTGGTATCGTAAGTAACAACTCTATACGTGTGGCAGGCGATGACTTGACAAACGACATACAGGATTATATGTATCGTCAGCATAATGTCAAGGTGTCTGAGCGTATGGCTGAGCGTATCAAGATAAACGTAGGCTCTGCCTTGACAGACCTTGGAGAGCAGGCGCCTGATGACTATATCGTGCGTGGTCCTAACCGTATAACGGCTCTCCCGATGGAGGTGCCTGTATGCTATCAGGAGATAGCACACTGTATAGACCGCACAGTGTCAAAGATAGAGGACGCGGTTCTCTCAGCATTGGAGAATACTCCGCCGGAGTTGTATGCTGATATCGTCAGAAACGGTATCTATCTCAGTGGTGGCGGTGCTCTGTTACGTGGACTGGACCAGCGCCTTGAGACAAAGATAGGCATACCGTTCCATATCGCTGACGACCCACTGCACAGCGTGGCACGTGGTACAGGTATAGCACTGAAGAATATCGGACGTTTCTCATTCCTAATGCGATAATACCGAAAAGAAATTGAGAATTGAGGGTTAGTTGTTAATCCTCAATTCTCAATTATTGTATATGAACAATCTCCTTGACTTCATAAGAAAACATTATCATTGGTTGCTCTTCCTGTTCTTGGAGGGCATCAGCATGGCGTTGCTGTTCAGCTATAACAGTTACCAGGGTTCAGTATGGATATCCTCTGCCAACAGTATTGCCGGCTTCGTCTATGAGAAGCAGGCGGGGCTTAACTCTTATTTCGCGCTCTCGCAGATGAATACGGAACTGACCCGGCGTAATACCTATCTGGAGTTTCAGTTGCAGGAGTTGCGGGAAGAACTGGGGAAGCAGGGTGTGGACTCTGTCCATATAGCAGGCTTGAAGGATGCCGCAAGCTATGGTGTCATACCGGCTCGCGTGGTGCAGAGCAGCGTTGACAAGCGTGATAATCTTATGACGATAGACAAAGGCGCGGCTGACGGTGTAAAGAAAGACATGGGTGTCGTAAGCGGAACGGGTGTCGTGGGTATCGTATATCTGGTAGGCGAGCACTATTCTGTAGTGATACCTGCGCTGTCTTCCAAGTCAAGTATCAGTTGTAAGATAGAGCATACCAATTACTTCGGATATCTGCGCTGGAACGGTGGCGCGAGCAATATGGCCAATGTGGACGAGGTGCCTCGTCATGCGCATTTCAAACTTTATGACCGCGTGGTCACATCGGGTTACTCCGCAGTGTTCCCCCCGGGCATTCCTGTGGGTAAGATACTCCATGTGTATAACTCGCCTGACGGATTGTCATATCAGTTGAAGGTACAGCTATATACTGATTTCGGAAACTTGCAGGATGTGTGTGTGATAGATAACTCGCGTATGCATGAGCAGTTGAAACTGATGCGTGCAGCGCAAGATTCATTGATGATACAAAGAAGGGGAGAGTGAGCCTTCTTACAAAATCTTAGACAGTGATATTCGTAATACTGATAATAGTCTTTACGCTTTTACAGGCGTTGATAGTAGGTAATATCCACATTATGGGTATTGCCACTCCGTTATTGTATGTATATCTCGTGCTACTGTTCCCCAAGACCTACGCACGTTGGCTGCAGCTGCTGCTCTGTTTCTCCATGGGACTGTGCATAGATATGTTCACCAACACCCCGGGACTGGCGGCTGCTTCAATGACCTTGACAGGTTTTGTGCAGCCTTACATACTGGATCTATATCTGAGTGAGGAGGATAACCATGACCTTATGCCGGGATTCAAGACCCTCGGCAATATGAAATTTGCCACTTACGCATTTATTCTCGTAACGATATACTGCCTTGCATTCTTCGCTTTGGAGGCATTTACCGTAGTTGACTGGCTTGACTGGTTGCAGAGTATGGGAGGCAGTATAGTGCTTACGCTTATTTTTATTTATACCATAGACAGCGTGAGGAGGTAAACGATGGTGTACGACTATACTAACAGAAGATACGTCATCGGTGGTGCGGCTATCATCATTGTGGTAGTGTACATAATAAGGCTGTTCACTCTGCAGATAATGAGTGAGGACTACCAGAAGAGTGCCGACTCCAACGCTTTCCTGAAACAGACAGAGTATCCCGCCCGCGGCGCCATATTTGACCGTAACGGCAAACTGCTTGTGTATAACCAGCCGTCGTATGACATAATGGTGGTGATGAACGAGGCGCGCGAGCACCTTGACACCCTTGAGCTGTGTGAGGCGCTGGGCATCACGCGTGAGTATTTTGACAAGCGTATGGCCGACATCAAGGACCGCAACAAGAACCCCGGTTACTCACGCTATACCCAACAGACATTCATCACCCAGCTTGACGAGCAAGACTTCGCCGTATTCCGTGAGAAGCTGTTCCGCTTTCCCGGTTTCTATGTGCAGCGCCGTACGTTGCGACAGTATCAATATGCCTGCGGAGCCCATGTGCTGGGCGACGTGGCGGAGGTGTCGCAAGGTGACATTGACAATGACGACTACTATGTGCGTGGCGACTATATAGGCAAACTCGGCGTGGAGCGCTCATACGAGAAACAGTTGCGTGGAGAGAAAGGTGTGCAGATACTCCTGCGCGACGCACACGGCAGGGTGCAGGGACATTACCAGAACGGCAAGTATGATCGCAAGGCAGTGGCAGGCAAGAACCTCACACTGTCTATCGACGTGGACCTGCAGGCGCTCGGCGAGAGGTTGATGGAAGGAAAGATAGGCGCCATCGTAGCCATAGAGCCGAAGACCGGCGAGGTGCTGTGTATGGTGTCATCACCGTCATACGACCCGCGTATAATGACGGGCAGGAAGCGTGGTAAGAACCATCTGGCACTGCAGCGTAACGTGTGGAAACCGTTGCTCAACAGAAGTATAATGGGACAGTATCCGCCGGGCTCTACGTTCAAGACTTCACAGGCACTCACATTCCTTACGGAGGGAATAATAACCCCGCATACCACATACGGCTGCTCACATGGCTTCTCCTTTAAGGGACTGCATGTGGGATGTCACGGTCATGCGTCGCCGTTGGCTGTCATCCCGGCTTTGTCCACATCATGTAACGGCTTCTTCTGCTGGGGACTCTATCACATGATAGGCAACAGGAAGAAATACGGCAGGCCGCTGAACGCTATGAATGTATGGCGTGACTATATGGTGTCAATGGGCTTCGGCTATAAGACAGGTATTGACCTGCCCGGTGAGAAGCGCGGCCTGATACCTAACGGAGAGTATTATGACCATGCATATAAGGGCTCTTGGAACGGACTTACCATTATCTCTATATCCATTGGTCAGGGTGAGGTAAACCTTACACCTCTGCAGATAGCCAATCTTGGTGCCACCATAGCTAACCGCGGATATTGGATAACACCTCATGTTGTGAAGCATGTGCAGGACGAGCGCTTGGACACAGCATACACTAAGAAACACTATACCAAGGCGTCGCGTGAGGCATACGACATTGTCGTTGCCGGTATGCGTGCCTCTGCCACAGGCGGCACCTGTCATGCGCTGAGCCGCTATCCTTATGTGGCATGCGGTAAGACCGGTACTGCGCAGAACAGAGGCAGGGACCACTCCGTGTTTATGGGCTTTGCTCCTATGGACGACCCTAAGATAGCCATTGCGGTATATGTGGAGAACGGTGGTTTCGGTGCAGAATTCGGTGTGCCTATCGGTGCCGTGATGATGGAGCAGTACCTGAAGGGTAAGCTCTCACCGTCAACGTTGGCTTATTCTTATCAGCTGCAAGCACGTCATCTGTCATACGGCAATGCTGACAGATAAGTGCCATTTTTTCAGCTGTTGCGATGTTGACGCTGAATAGGACATTTTGGTGATTTGGCTCTCTGGATTTTGTCAACAAAAAAATGCAAACCAGGAGAGAAACAGACATAAAAAACAGTCAGGGGACGCAAAAAAACAGCTTTTTGCGTCCCCTTTTTCGTGAAAGCATAGCTTTTACCATGTAAAGTGATAGCTTTCACAGTGTCATTCGATAGCTTTTACAACGTAAAACGATAGCTTTTGCAGCGCAAAAACTATCGTTTTTTTATGTATCAGCAAATGCTTATACTGATTATCAATGAGTTACAACCTTTCGTAGATTTCGCTGTACGCGACCAGCGGGAAATTATTTTGAAATATCGCAAGCACGGGGCGTTAACGGAAGGCTGTAAATAGGACATTTTGGTGATGTCCCCCTTTTTCGTAGCAGAATATCAGGAAGGTCTTGTGCCATCCAAGTGACATTCTGTCCGCTATTCTTAGTGGTGGAAAAGTCTTACACCAGTGAATGCCATTGTGATGCCGTACTTGTCGCAGGTCTCAATCACATTGTCATCACGTACTGAGCCGCCAGCCTGGGCAATGAACTCTACGCCAGACTTGTGTGCGCGCTCGATGTTGTCACCGAATGGGAAGAACGCGTCAGAGCCTAAGGCTACCTTGGTGTTCTGTGCTATCCATGCCTTCTTCTCCTCACGTGTCAGAGGTTCAGGCTTCTCAGTGAAGAACTGCTGCCATGTGCCCTCAGCCAGTACGTCCTCATAATCGTCAGAGATATACACGTCGATGGTGTTGTCGCGGT
>DFLE01000056.1:9191-9351 GCA_002373375.1 Prevotellaceae bacterium UBA3627 | reverse complement strand
AGATATACACGTCGATGGTGTTGTCACGGTCGGCGCGGCGTATGTCAGCCTTAAACGGCAGGTTCATCACCTTAGGACACTGGCGCAGCCACCAGATGTCAGCCTTGTTGCCAGCCAGACGGGTGCAGTGTATGCGGCTCTGCTGTCCGGCACCGATACC
>DFLE01000056.1:0-9149 GCA_002373375.1 Prevotellaceae bacterium UBA3627 | reverse complement strand
GTCCGGCACCGATGCCGATAGCCTGTCCGTCCTTTACATAGCAAACAGAGTTTGACTGTGTGTACTTCAGTGTGATAAGGGCAATCATCAAGTCGCGCTTAGCCTCTGGTGTGAAGGTCTTTGACTTTGTCGGGATATTCTCAAAAAGTGCCGGGTCGTCCAGCTTTACCTCGTTGCGTCCCTGCTCGAATGTTACTCCGAAGCACTGCTTTGTCTCTACAGGTGCGGGTACGTAGTCAGGGTCTATCTTAATCACGTTGTAAGTGCCTTTGCGCTTCTCGCGTAATATCTGCAGAGCCTCGTCGCTGAATGACGGAGCGATGACGCCGTCGCTCACTTCACGTTTGATGAGAGTAGCTGTTGCTGCGTCGCACTCGTCAGAGAGGGCGATGAAATCACCATAGCTTGACATACGGTCGGCGCCACGGGCACGAGCGTAGGCAGAGGCGATAGGTGTAAGAGGCAGCTTTACATCGTCAACGAAATATATCTTCTTCAAAGTGTCGCTCAGCGGCAGTCCTACGGCTGCTCCTGCAGGGCTTACGTGCTTAAAGCTTGCGGCTGCCGGCAGACCGGTAGCGGCTTTCAGCTCTTTTACTAACTGCCAAGAGTTCAACGCATCAAGGAAATTGATGTAACCTGGACGACCGTTAAGTACTTCGATGGGCAATTCGCCCTCGGTCATGAAGATACGTGATGGCTTCTGGTTTGGGTTGCAGCCATACTTCAGTTGTAATTCTTTCATCTGTCGTGAATTTGTGATTACTATATATAATATGTATGCAAAGGTAACGCTTTTTTCTCAATTGACCAAAGAAATGCGGACTTATGGTGGGATTTCCTCCTCAGAGATAGGGAATTTCTTTTTCTCTTTAGGGAAAAAGAGTTTGTCACATGAGTTTTATGACGTAACTTTGCTCTCAGAAAAAAGAAACAAAGAGTATTAACAACTAAAAGATTGAAGATTATGAAAAAGACTATATTATCACTCGTTTGCCTCATTATGATGAGCGCGATGTCAGTATCAGCAAAGAGAGTAGTTTATGTATCAAACCATCATCCGGCTCAGCGCACAGAGATGGTAGTGGTGCATAAAGACAAGCAACATAAGAACAAGCATCTGAAGAAGCATCACGGCCAGCATGCCGACTGCAAGAAATGCCTGAAGTGGCGTGCAAAGCATGCTAAGCATAATGCAAAGATGCATCATCATAAAACACACAGACACAACAACCATCGTTAAGTGAGACGAATGGAACAGACATCAGACGGTAAAGACTGTTACGAAGAAGTTTTTGTAGTATATTGTTTAGGTTATTGATTTGTTTGGTTAGTGAAGATAATACAACACATTGGTTTCAATTCTGATTTTGAATACTGTCTGATAATTTTTGATAGTGATTAAAAATGAGAGGGCGGCAAGTCGTGATGACTTGCCGCCCTTGTTGTTGTGTGTATGCAGTTTGGTTGTATCAGTGCCTTAGGCCTCGCATACCTCCCTTGTCATTTAATTCCATGCACTGACGCGTGTTAGGGGAAGGCACTCGTTATTCGCGTAGGGCTTGAATAAGAGCCTCCCTGAGCTGAGCACCCTCTTTTACCTTCTGTGAGTAGAGGGCTATGTTTTCTTTTATTGCCTTTAACTGGTTGTCACTAAGAGCACGGATAGTCGGGGCTATGTCATTAAGGGAGTTTACTGTAATTCCAAGTTGATATTTTTCAACATAATACGCCATGGCACTTTCTTTCCATACTATGACAGGAAGTCCCTTCGCAAGATAAAGGGAGAGTTTGAAAGGCGCATTAATCTTAAGATATTCGCCGAAGTTCCCGGCGCAGGTGTCGGTGCTGTCACCGTCCCACACAAGTCCCCAGGTACCCTCAATGCCTTCGATGTCGTCATTCTGGAAAACACCTTTGTAGATGACGTTGTCATTCGTTATAAGTTCTCCACTGTATTTGCCGTAAAGGAAGTAACGTGTGCCAGGCACAGGGGCCATGTTATGAAGCATCCTGACGAATTCGCTCTTGTCAAGATTACCCGCAAATACGATGTCTATATTATTCTGAATGTCTGTTGCGGATTCTTCTTGCTTGTAGTCGTTCAGGTAGTCGAAGAACTCAAGAATGACGATGTCTTTCTTGTAGCCGATGTTGCGTAGCCGCTCTTCCATAGGCTTGGAGTGGACGATAGCCACGTCAACGGATTCTATCAGTTTCTTCTCGTTTCTGATTATCTTGTCGCGATAAGTCTTGCTGGTGCTGGACCCCTCGCTTGCGACTCTGAATGTGTCAAAATCATGTATGAGTAGTATGATTCTGTTGCCGTTACGTTTGAGCTTCTTTATAACGGAGAACATGGCTTCGGTGGAGAAACCGTACTGCAGGAATATGTATGAATCCTTTATGCTGTTTAGTTTGTGTGCCTGCCACAGTACATAAGCTTGCCAACAGAGGTTGTATGCGTGCAGCAATACCTTCTTCCATATAGGCTTACCCAGTTTGGAAAGGCGGCAGCCATAGAGGTACTTGGGCTCAAAACCAAGTCTGTATGCTATTTTCTCTGCATCGGAATGTGGCTTTGAACATGCATCATAATACTTTACTCCATACGTACTCTTGTTGAGTGCGTCTATATAATATTTCTTTTTCATTGTTGTTATAACACCTCTGTCTCTCCTTTGCGAATGCGCTCTCTTACTTCGTCAATTGTTAATCCCTCGCGGAGGTTGATATAGTAGCATCCATGTGTTGGATGACGCTTTTCTTCCGGTGGCAACTGCATGTAGTCGCCGTAGATGCGTTTTAGGTATTCATCATACATTGCCGGCACGCGAATAGTGAAATCGGCAAACGGCATCTCGACATAGTCTGTAAAAAGTTCTTTCTCGAAAGTCTCAAGACCATATACCCAGCTTGCAAAGTTTACGAGTCGCTTGCCCCCCGGCTGGTTCAGGGTGCTTTGAAACTCATCAAGTTCCTGCTTGTACTTATCCACGTTTCTTGTTGACCATGCCCATTTTATGTTTCTGAGAAGTCCACGCAGATGCTTGTGCTTAATATTCTCAAGGAAGTTTACGAGAGAGTATTTCTGGTTAGCACGCTGGTAACGCCATGTGAGTTCCAGATTCTTGTTAAGCATGTGTTCCAGTGTGGCATTGTCTTCTATATTCGTTTCGTACAGAGGGAAGATGTCTATCTGCGTACCGAATACTATAGGATTTATGTAATTCCTCCATATTGTGGTACCCTTATCTGTTATTCTACATACGGGGTCATAATAACCAGGAGTTTCAGGAGTAAGCAGCTTATAGTCTGGCGTGTTGTCTATCTCTGCTTTTAGTGACAGAAGTTTCTGGTAGTCGTCATAAGGCATGAATAGGTCCACGTCATCGTCCCATGGAATTATTCCATGATGACGGACGGCTCCAAGGCACGTTCCTCCACATGCGAAGTAACGCAGATTGTGTTTGTTGAAGAAGTCTATTGTAAACTTCAGTGTTTCAAGAGTCTTCTTTTGCAGTTTATCTAAGTATTCCTGTGTCATCAGATGATTAGTTTTTTTATTGGTATGTGTGAATGGGATGGTTTGTGAAAGAATAATAAGCGGAGTGCGCTCGTCTGTAAAATTGTGTTCAGTATTTCTTTAGCCATAAAGCGAAGAAACGGTCATACACGATGTAACCATTATCAGAATGATATATGTATTCTTCATTCATCAAGTATTGCAGTGCGCGTTGTACGCTGCTTGGCGATTTCAGATTGTGAGTGCGCATAAACAGACCTGCCAGTGGCTCTTTTACCGTTTCCTCTTTTGCTATGGCAAGTAGCAGGGAAGCTTGGTTGGCAGTCAATAGGTGATAGAGGTGTTTGTATTCTTCTTCCTCACGTTTTATAATTCCATTTATTATTTCGTGGAATGTTTCTTTGGTAAGAGTACAGTTGCTCATACGATAGAAGCGGTTCATGATTGTCTGTAGATACCATGTTACGCCGTCAACTTGCGTGTATATCGTGTGGAATAAGTCTTCAGGAAGATTTACTCCTTGCTGCTTTAGCTTTTCTGTCGCAAAGTCATAATAAACCTTTTCGGCAAGTGTGCTAAGATGCAGCTTTTCTGTACTTCTGTAAAAAGGATGTTTGGGAGAGTTGAACATTTCCATCATCATGTGTTGCTTGCTGCCAGAGAATATGAAATGCACGTTGTGTGTCTGCTGTATGTATGTTCTGAGCAATGCTTCAACGTCTTTTTCTGCATACTCCATTACTTGCTGGAACTCGTCGAAGGCAACATAGCAGGTCTGTCCGGACTTGTCCAGATATGTGAAGATGTCTTCCAACGTGCTTGCCGTATATTGCGGCTGGAAACTTAGGGAGAATTGTGGCATTCCAGTAGCAAGGTCTGGCGACATTGTTACCTGACTGTATCTGAACACTTTGCTGATAATGTTCTCTGCTTTCTGCAGTGGTGTGTCAAGATGTCCGAGTACGGCTTTTGCAAATAGCTGCACAAAGTCGTTTAGCGAGTGCGTGGCATAGATGTCAACATAAAAACAATTTGCTTTTTTGTCAAGTTCCTTTAGACGGTGGAAGACATTGTGGATTAGTCCTGTCTTTCCATATCTTCTGGGAGAGATGAGCGTTATGTTGCACCCGTTTTTAAGGGCGTCGATTATGTTGGCCGTTTCTTCTTGCCGGTCACAGAAATACTCAGGTCCTTTGTATCCGTGTATAAGAAAAGGATTCTCTTTCATATTTACAGCTAAGGAGTTATATGCATTACGCAACTTGCGTTACGCAATTTGCGTAATGCAAAGATAGTAAAAAAAAACAAAGCTAACAACATTTGGCTTTGTGATGTTGCTAACTTTGTGTTTTTTTAACTATAATCTTCTTATTTGTAACTATTCAGCGAATGGTTTGTCTGTGCGCTTGATGAATTTGAATTGTCAGTCGTTTCTCAGATGGCTTATTATTGCTTTGATATTCTCATACATATTACCTTTAGCCTTCCACCCTAAAGCTTCAATCTTCTTTGTTGAGAATACTGATTTGTCCACTGGGTTAAATACTTTTTTCTCTTCTTCTGTGGATGATTGCATTATGACTTTGCAGCCAGCGATAGATGCAATCATTTCTGCGAGTTCACGTATAGTATAATTTGATTCCGGGTCAGCCACGTTGTAGGCTTCCCCTGACTTGCCTTTTTGTAAAATACAAACAATAGCCTCTGCACAATCATCCACACTACACCACGAACGCAGTTGCTCACCTCTGCTCTTCATTATGATGTCCTCGCGCTTTAACACATTCCTTATAAACTGGGCAAAGACTCTGTTGTCCTCATTAGTGAATTCTGCTCCGTAAACGTGGGTTGGTCTCGCTATTACGAAATTCACTCCATATTGTTCTGCATATGCTGCACATAACGTTTCTGTAGCTCTTTTTGACATCGGATAACAAGAACGTGCAGAACCTATATCTACATAGCCTTGATATGTCTCCTCAAATACCCTGCCGTCACCTTTGCCATATATTTCTCCTGTGCTAACAAATAGGAAACGCTCCATGTTATGTTGTCTGCCATAATCAAGCAGATTCTTTGTTCCCAATATGTTGCTCATCATTACATCTACAGGATTGTTTGCGAAAAATGATGGAGAAGCATTGCTTGCCGCATGAATGATATAATGGAATGTGATGTTTTCTTGCAACGGCTGTGTTACATCATGGCATAAGAAATGGAAGCGGCTGTCTTTCTCATAAGCAGCAAAGCGCTCGTGCGCTCTTTGCTCATTCCTGCCCACTGCATATATATCGTAGTCTGCATCGGCATTGCTTAACAGATGTCTTACTATAGCTGTGCCTATCAGTCCGGTGGCTCCTGTAATCAGAATGTTTTTTCTTTCCAATTCTTTCATTTCAGCCAATCATCTTTTTTTGTATGCATCAGAGCTTTCAAAATCTCTATATCTTCCACCGTCGTCACTTTTATATTTTTCTCAGAGCCTGGCACGATGTGCATGTCAGTACCTCCCACCTCGGCAATAAGGGTGCAAGAGGCGACACTGTCTGTTATGCCTTGTTGCTTTGCTGCTTCATGCACTTTGATAATGTTGCCTAACTTGAAGGTCTGCGGCGTCTGGGTACGTATCAATTTGTCACGGGGGATGCTCTTGTTACTTACAAAGCCATCCTGACTTTCTAATATGGCCTCACGACATTGAATACCAGTGATGGCATAACCGTAGGCTTTGCAGATGGCTATGTTGCTGGAAATAATATCCTGGCTAAGCAATGGACGGATGGAGTCATGTATCAGCACTAAGTCCTCGTCCTTGCATCCATTCTCACGCAGTCCGTATATACCATTGTGTATAGACTTCATGCCGCTTTCTCCACCTGGGAATATCCACTTCAGTTTCGTGATGTTAAATTGGTTCGCATACGCTTGCAATACGGTGTCCCATCCTTTAAGACACACTACAGCGATGGAATCAATGTCTGGATGTTGCTGGAAACACCGCATAGTATGGATGATGATAGGACATCCATCTACATGTATGAATTGCTTGGGGATGTCTTGCCCCATTCTGTTGCCAGAGCCTCCGGCTATTATTAGTGCTATATTCATTGTGTAATGTTTTTACTACCTGATATCTGTCTTTATAAGTGATATGTGGCTGTTATTCTCAGCTTCTTTAGCTCATCACTCTGAAGGAGTCAATGATGCCCACTACATGGTCGTGCTCGTCGGTCACTATAAGGGCGTGGATGTTATAGCGGCGCAGTATCTGGTCAACCTCGTTGAGGCTCGCCTCAGGACGTATGGTCTTCGGGTGCGGTGTCATGATGTCTGTGACCATGAGACCGAACATCTCGTTGCGGTATCGTTGTATCGCACGGCGGACGTCGCCGTCGGTTATTATACCTACAAGTAAACCTTCATGGTTCATCACTATGGCAAGTCCAAGCTTGCCGTTGCTGATGGTGATGATGGCGTCCATCACGTTTGTGGTAGGTGTTACGATGGGAAGGTCTGTGCTTACCATGTAGTCGCATGCACGGGATAGCAGACGTTTGCCCAAGGTGCCTCCCGGATGGAACTGCGCAAAGTCTTGTGTGCGGAAATCCTTCAGTCTTGCCAATACACATGCCAGTGCATCACCCATCACCATGGTAGCGGTGGTTGAAGTGGTAGGGGCCAGGTTCAACTGGTCTGCCTCATGGTCCACCTGTATGTTCAGGTGGCAGGCGGAGTACTGTGCCAGCAAGGAGTTGGGGTTGCCACTTATGCCGATGATAGGAATGTGGCGCTCTGTCAGCAATGGCACGAAACGCAGAAGCTCGTCAGTATAGCCGCTGTAGCTTATGGCTATCACTACGTCGCCGTCAGATATCATGCCCAGGTCACCGTGAAAAGCGTCCAGCGGATTGAGGAAGAACGACGGTGTGCCGAGTGATGCCATGGTAGCGGCCATCTTCTCGCCAACATGACCGCTCTTGCCTACGCCTGTCACAATTACCTTGCCGCTGCACTGCATAATCATCTCTACGGCCTTCACGAAATTGTCGTCAATGAGAGGAATGAGTGCGGTGAGTGCATCGGCCTCGTCACTGAAACATTTGCGTGCATAATACAATATGTCATTTCTCGGGTCTTTTTCTTGACACATGTCTTTCTTTATATGCTTGTTTGTTTATATGTTACATTGATATGCGCAGACATTCATGCGCATGGATAAAGTCGAGTAGCTGGCGGTTGACCTTTACCCCCCTTATGCCCGACCTCATACGTACGGGATGGGTGCTCAGTCGGGCATCGCGTATGGAGAAGGACAGTTTTGTGGTACCTGGACTGTCCTTTATTATTGACGCAAGGTCGGCAAGCAGGCTTCCTCCGGTACTGTTGACTTCTTCTTCTAATTCCTCGTCAGCAGGGGATGCGGAGTCTTTGCTCATAGTGTCAAGGTCTATGTGTATGGTCAGGTCGGTCATCTCCTTGTCTGCCACGTCGCGCAGGAAGTCCACGCCATATACGTTGAGTGAGTAAGTTCCGGTTCCGCGGAAACGCTCCTCGCACTTCATCTTGACGAAGACCGCAACCCCCTCAGTGAACATACCCTTGTATTGTGCCCATTGCTTGTCAACCATGAAAATCTCTCCCGCACCCTTAAAGTCCTCCAAGGTGACAATGCCCATGGGTTTGCCAGCCTTCGTGAGCCTGTCAACGACATTGGTTACAATGCCAGCCACGGTTATCTGTTCACGATTGGATAGCACGTCCATGTGATTATCTTTGTATTCACGTGATATCTCTTCGCATGATGTGTTACACATACACTCCATTACGATGGCAAACTCATCAAGTGGGTGGGCGGACAGATATATGCCCACCAGGTCGCGTTCGCGGTTCAGTTTCTCAATGGTACTCCACTCCTCCACCTGCATAGGCTTTGGTTTGTTAATCTCGATGGAGTCAAAGTCACCGAAGAGAGAGTTGACAGCCTCTGCCTTGCTTGACTGATATTGTGAACCGTAGTTTGTCAGTGCATCGAGGAATGCGTTGTATTTTCCTGATGGTGCAAGGTATTGCTCGCGCTTTATGCCGAAGTTGTCCAATGCGCCTGACAGAGCCATCACTTCAAGTGCCTTCTTGTTCATTGCTGATGCAGGTACGCGCTCAAGCATGTCATAAATGTCCTTGAACGGTCCGTTAGCCTCGCGCTCCTCTATTATTGCATCAGCAGCAGCGGTGCTCATGCCTTTTATGGCAGTAAGTCCGAAGCGAATCTCACCCTTCGCGTTAACGCCGAAGTCGGCAAACGACTCGTTTACGTCAGGGCCCAGCGTCGGTATGCCGAGTGCCTTGCATTCATCCATCAGTTTCGTTGTCTCCTTGATATCTGAGCAACGACGCGTGAGCAATGCAGCCATGAATTCGGCAGGGTAGTGCGCCTTGAGGTATGCCGTCTGGTAAGCCACCCAAGAGTAGCAAGCTGCATGTGACTTGTTGAAAGCATATGACGCAAACTTCTCCCAGTCAGCCCATATCTTTTCCAACACCTTCGGGTCATGGCCGTTCTTCTTGCCGCCCTCGATGAACATAGGCTTCATCTGGTCAACGATGTCCTTCTTCTTCTTACCCA
>DFLE01000004.1 GCA_002373375.1 Prevotellaceae bacterium UBA3627 | reverse complement strand
TATTTTGAAAATTCTATAGGAAGCACGTATGAGGCGTTAACGGAAGGCCCAAAATAGGACAAAAAAGGTTAAAGGTGAAAAATCCGATGACGGAAGAACCTGTCTTATATTTATGATTTAGTAAGGCTGGGAATCCAGCAAAAAATCATACACATTTAATATCAGTATGCCGTCCTCATTCTGATATGTAGGCTGCATTGCGTCGCCTACTATGAGTATTTTCAGGAAATCATCATTTATACGGCGCAGGGAGTTTAGCTCCTGTTCCATTTTTTCTTGCGAAGGAAGTGCCAGTGCCGATTGTATGTAGTGACGCTTGTAACCACTGTTACATACAAAATCCACCTCAAGCGTGCTACGGTAACTCTTGCCCTCGCTGTTTTTCCCGTTTACGGATACCTCACCCACATCAACAGAAAAACCTCGCAGACGCAATTCATTATATATCATGTTCTCCAACAAGTGCGTACGTTTCGACTGTCTGAAGTTTATCCGCGCATTACGTAGTCCCAAGTCTTCAAAATAGTATTTGCTCGTAGTGCTTATATACCGTCTTCCCTTTATGTCATATCTTACCGCTCTCTCAAGTATGAAGGCATCCTGCAACATATCTATATACCTTTTTATTGTTTCGTATGATATGGTGCTTTTCTTCACACTGTGAAAAGTGTCTTGCAGTTTTTTAGCACTTACCAGTCCGCCTATGCCCGATGCAAGCATGCTTATCAGTTCCTCAAGATCATCATCGTTCTTGATGTTGTATCGTTCCTTAATGTCCAGCAAGTAGGTATTCGTGAAAAGCGATTTCAGATAGTTTTCCTTCTGTTCCACAGTCTGCATCGTCACTGTCTGAGGCAAACCACCGTACGTCATATATTCGCGCAGGGCATCCTCTTTTCCCAAAGACGGCCTTGCAGAGAGAAACTCCTTAAATCCTAACGGACGTATATTCACCTCGTCACCACGCCCGCGAAACTCAGTAATGACATCCTTAGACAGGAATTTTGCGTTGCTGCCTGTTACATACACGTCGGCGTTACCTATATGCAACATACTGTTAAGCACATCCTCAAATTCATTGACATGCTGCACCTCATCTAACAGTATGTAATACATATTTTCATCCTTTATCCTGCTACGCACATAAGTCAGCAGTTCGTCAGGATTCCTTAATGCCTTGTTGAGACGGTCCTCTAAGTCTATCCTGACAATATGGTCGTCAGCTACGCCCTCTTCTAACAGATGCTTATAGAAAATCGTAAATAGCAGGTACGACTTGCCAGAGCGTCTCATGCCTGTCACCACCTTTACCATGTCGTTATGTTTACGGCTTACCAGCCTCTGAAGATGATAGTCTCTTTTGATTTCCATACAAATATTTAGTTTTTGTCTGGTGCAAAGTTACTAATTTTTCTCTTTACCAAATTATTTTCACTCTGAAAAATTGTGTAAATACGCATTTTTTTAGAGTAAGAAACACAAAAAGCGTCTTTTCACTCTGAAAAAATGCGTAAATACGCGTTTTTTCAGAGTGGGAACACGAAAAATACATTATGATTTATTCCCAGTTCTTATTTACGGAAAAATTATCAACTATGCACTCATTAAATGAATATTAAAGAAGAACTCAGAACCAGTGTAGTTGTTGAATTAAAATAAATCTGCAAATGAGGAAGAAAAGATTGCAGGAAAGAATAATATTTACTAACTTTGCAGTGAGTAAATTGACAATCGAATTGCAAGAATATAAAAAGCCATAAGAAATACACAAAATGAGAAAAAACAGACTGTTACTTCAGGCCTGTGCCGTCATAGCACTGGCACTTGGATTTTTGTCGTCCTGTATAAGGGACGAGGCTCCGGGTATGGAGTGCGACATTGAGAAGATGTGGGTGGAAGGCGAAGACTTAGAGCAGTACTTCTATGATGCTAACGATATGAAGAGGACGGTAATATCTACTGAGAGCGATATCGACTTCTCTGTACGCTCGGTTATCCTCATGCCAAAGCAGGTAGCGGTGCACTTTGACCTTACTCCCGGTGCAACGATATCTCCGGAGAACGGTTCTGTGCAGGATTTCAGTGATGGCGACGTGATTTATACCGTGACCGCCGAGGATGGTAAGACAAAGCGTGTGTACCGCGTGGGATTCAGAGAGGTGTCGCAGGCGGCGACCAACAGGACTAACAGTTTTGAGAACTATGAGGAGGTGCGTTACAGCTACAGTAATATATACTATCACCGTTTCTTCGAGTTGGACAAAGACGGCAATAAACTTTCAAATATATGGGCTTCAGGCAATGAGGGCTTCTGCCTGTCAATGCTCAGTAAGATTTTAGGCGGTCAGGGCGCAACTCCTGAGGAGTTCCCTACCGTGTCTGATCCCAACGGCCGCACTGGTCGCTGCGTGAAACTGCAGACACTGAGCACGGGTGACATGGGCAGGTCCACCAATCGTCCCATTGCGGCGGGTAACCTCTTCCTTGGTAAGTTCAATATCACATACGCTGCCACAAATTCCTTGCTTGCCACCGAGATGGGAATACCGTTTGCCGACGAGCCTGTGAGAGTGACAGGTTATTATAAGTACAAGCGCGGTACGGAGTTTACGGGAGCCGACAGCAAAGTAATACCCGGTCGTCAGGATGAGGCTGACATCTATGCCGTACTCTATCGTAATAAAGACGAGAACGGCAATGCTGTGATGCTCAATGGCGGCAATGTACTCACCAGTCCATACATAGTGCGCAAGGCACGCGTGGCTTCACTGCCAGAGACCGATGAGTGGACACCTTTCGATATGTTCTTTGAGGGTGATACACCTATAGACAAAGTACTGCTGGAGAACTTGGGGTATAATCTGGCGTTCGTGTTCTCTTCCAGCAAGAGTGGCGCAACCTTTGAGGGCGCCGTGGGCAGCACGCTGTACATAGATGATGTGGTACTTTCAGTAAAATAGCAAGGAGGAATAATGTATGAAAAAGACTATATATAATATCATAGCAATAACAATGCTGGTTGCACTCATGCCAGCCAAGGCTGTGGCCGGCGATTTCTGGGGCGACCTGCAGGTGAATGGACGTGTAGGCTATAACATTGGCGGCACTGCGCCAGTACCCCTTCCGCGAACCATTCGCAGCATAGAGAGCTACACCCTCACACCGTCGTTCATGGTCGGCGTGGATGCAGAGCACAGCTTTGATGACAATTGGGGACTGATGGCAGGGCTGCGCATTGAGAACAAGGCAATGAAGGGTGCAGTCAAGACAAAGGCTTACCACATGGAACTGGTGCGCGGCAACAGTGTGATGGACGGTTTGTTCACTGGTAAGGTGGAGCAGAACGTGACAGAGTGGATGGTAACCATTCCTGTGGAGGCCACGCTGAATGTGAGCCGTGTAGTAAAACTCAAGATGGGACCATACATCTCTTATGTCTTTAGCAGAAGTTTTGACGGTATTGCCTCTGACGGTTACCTGCGTCAGGGAACCTCTACCGGACCGAAGATTCTTCTTGGAAACAAGGAAGGAGAGTGGGCCACATACGATTTCTCTGACGACATGCGCAGCCTGCAATTCGGCATAGCTTTAGGCGCAGACTTCAAGGTCGGCAACCGTTGGGGACTGTCAGCAGACCTCAACTGGGGCCTGACTGGTATCTTCAATTCAGACTTCAAGACAGTGGAGCAGACGCTTTATCCAATCTATGGCACCGTCGGAGTATTCTACAGACTGAAATAATTTGTAGGAATATAGATATGTTGCGATAATAAAAACGCATGGCACACAAACTCGTGTGCCATGCGTTTTGCTAATACCTATGTCTGCATCTTCATGAAAAGCCCTCCCTCCCTGGTAATGCTACTTGCAATGAAATACTCACTCGTTATTTGCCCTAGACATCTCTTTCCTCTTTTCATCCTTCATCCTTCCATCCTTTCATATCTCGCACAATTAAGATGATTCTGCAAAAAAAACAGAGAAAAATATTGCTTTGTTAAGAAAAAATAATTATATTTGCAACTGTTAACCACACGCTGAAAGCCCTGTGGGCTGAGGGGTGGGCTGACACATACATATAAAAGGCGTAACTGTACGCTTTGGTTTTGACTGTATAAGAATCTCGCAAATTCGTTATCGAAATGTCAAAAACAAAGCAACGGGAACGCCCCTTAGGATGTTTCTATCAGACACATTCTGCCTTCGTTGTATAGGTGATGTCATGTTACCTTATATATAATGTGTGGCAGGATGGATGGTACAATATACATCTTACGTGGGGCTTTCAGCGTTGCTCGTTTCGACATTTCGGGCAATGCGAGAGCCTTTATTGAGTGGAACGAGCAAGCAGGCTGGCTCCACGTTCTTGTATGTGTATGCTAACGAACCTAATACAATTAACATCTGCCATGAGGAGCTGGGGGCGGGAAAAAAGATTATATATGAATTTACAAGGAAAAAAAGTAAGAGTGATTGCTAATTTGGTAACAGGAGAAAAATGTGAGGAGTTAATTGAACCTTTGATTCCTCTTCAGCACATATATTGATGCTCGCTAACATTAAGAATACCAACAAGAATAAAGTCACTCTTCCTTTACACATATAGCTTTGTACATCTTTTAGTTAATGTTTAGTTCAATGGCACGATTTTCCAATCCTCTACTATTTTACCTTGCTTAGCCAACCTCTCTCGCATACTTCTCTTTAATGTATTAATCTGTTCTTCTTTCACAGCATTCTGAAATTGTTCATATTCATGCACCTTTTCTCGCCAAGGCAATGATTAAGCAAGCTTATCATTGCTCTTTTGGCTTAACGAAAACGTTCTAAATATATATAGAAATGGTGCGTATTATAAAGAGCACGTCATGAGTTGTAGTTTGGGAAACTATATAAAATTCGTTTTTAACAAAGATGGAGATATGCTTGAAGCTCATGTAAATAGTGTGTCGTATTCTTTTCCTATTAATGCAGACGGCTGGATTAGTGTGGAGTATGGGGATTATATAGAAATGACAGGAATACAACAGAATAATATTGAATATTCTCAGACAAAAGAAGATAACTATAAATTATTGGATAGTAGAAAAGGATTATTTATTATCAATAATGGCAATATCTATAGAATGGATGGTAAACGTATAAAAAATAAATGATAAAGTATGAAAAAGATTTCTTTTATGTTTTTGTACTTGTGCATAATCTGTGCGGTATATGGGCAGTCGGTAACAATACACAAAGGCTTACGAAGTATTACCGTTGAGAAGCCTGACTCGGTAGTATTTCACCCACAAAAACAAGTGGAGTATTTGGACAATACGACAGGTACATTGGATGGTCATGATTGGGTGCAGTTATGGGAAAATGGTCCCAAATGGGCAACTATGAATGTAGGTGCTATGTTTATAGAGGATTATGGAGATTGTTTTCAGTGGGGAGCGGGTTCATTTGTTTATGAATTCACAACTCAATGTTACAAAGTGAACAAAGATATTCAGGGGACTTCATATGATATGGCAACAGCCACATGGGGAGATAATTGGTGCTTGCCGACTTCGCAAGATTTAAGTGATTTGTTGAATAGTGATAATACGATAAAGACTATGACCACGCAAAATGGATATTTTGGGTTATTAGTAAAGGGAAGGGGGCATTATTCTTCTAATAGTGTGTTTTTACCAGCAGCAGGAAATATTGTCTTTGGTGTAAAAAAAGATTTAGGAGAGGACTGTTTTTACTGGTGTAGTACTTCTTATTCCTCAGTTAATGCTTTTCATATATGGTGTTATAAAACTTATATTAATATTTATTTTAATGGAAAAGAATATGGTCAGAGTGTGCGTGCAATAGTGAAAGAATGAAGCAGACGTGAATTAGAAATCTATGTGTATAGCTCAAAAATAGCTTACAATTTGAGTTATACACCACTTTTATGACACCTTAAATGGCTGCAAAGTTAGTGGTTATTGAGAAGTCAGACCGATTATAGCCTGCAAAATGAGCTATTGTTCAAAAAATTCAGGCTATGTAGGTCTGAATGACTGATTTCTGCCATTTTTTGCTACTATGGCGTTGGTGGTCTGGCAGGTATCATGTCATATGTTACCCGCTTAGCAGTAGTCAGCACGAAATTCAAGAGTACGGACTTCTGCTCTTGAATTGTTTTCTTGGAGTATTCTGTTATCAGGGGTCCGTTTTTACAAAATTCTCCAGCATTTGATATGACAATAATACAAGGAATTAACTTAGAAGCGGCAGATGTGAATCATGACGGGAATATCTCTATGGCAGATGCTAACGCAATAGTGAATACGTTTTTAAGTGCAAAATAAGCCATTATGTCATTTCATGATATCGGAGGGATAGTAAGTTTTAATGGCATCTGGATGTTTGGGAGGCTCTTTGAGGAATAGAGCGTAATGCACTTCGTGGTCTTTTGCGAATGGCAAACCCTGCGCTATGGTGTGCAGACGCTCCATTTCTTCTTTTGCATCAATATGCTCCTGCCATTTACATTCGCCAAGAAACAGATGCTTGTGGTCAAATGATTCTGCCACTACATCTAGTTCTACGGGGATGTGCTGTTTCTTTGCTTCGTCATAGTAACTGCCCCACCAACGCGACGCCATCTGATACATTACCCCGTCAATACCATTGGCGCTGACGTAGTTCCTGCATAGCTCCTCCCACGTCTGACTGACATAATCGCTTTCGCTACGTTTGAAGACATCAAGCACAGCCTGACTATTATCTAATTCAATGAGCGAGCGATAGGGAAGTATGTAGCGATAGTGAAAACGCAGCAATGGGTCGAAGATGTGATAGAGTCCTTTTTTACTCTTCTTCTCGCTTTCGCCAAAGGGCGTTTCTTTGTTAATAAACCCCAGTTCCTTAAGCCTCGACAACTGCGGGGTGATGTCTGTTGCTTGTTTTTCTGCTCGCGATGCTATTTCTGAAAGTTTGTTCGCGCCATTTCCTATAAATGACAATATAGATGAGGCCTGAACGGTGTCGCGCATCTCATCCTGCAACAATCGTGAGGGTTCATCATACAGAGTGCCTTCCGATGTCAGCAATAAATGTTCTATTGCCTCATAATAATCTTTGTAGCCACTGCGCAACTCCCAATATCGTGGCACACCTCCCCATACGGCATATTCCCTGACGGCTTGTTTGGAATCACACTGCAACGTCTGCTGAACAAAAGCTGCGGGAATAGGCTTTAGTCTGATAATCTCGTCCGCACGCCCATATAGTGGCTCTCTGCTGTCAAGCACAAAACCTTGCATCATCTGTTGTGATGAGCCACAAATAATCAAGTCAAATTTAAGTTTCTTATCATCTATCAGTTTTTGCAGTATTGACGGCAGGGCAGGACAACTCTTAACGAGGTATGGAAACTCATCAAGGCACACCGTTATGCGGTGGTCTATGGCTCTGTTCAGACTAACGAGAAGCGTCTCCCAATTGGGGTAGTTTGGCATGCTGAAACCTTCCACTGTCATGTCAATGGCAGAGGCAAACAATTGTCGTTGACTTGGTTCTGTAGTTTTGTCAGCAAGGAAATATATGTCACCACGTTCGAAGTCCATCACTTTTTTTATCAGTGTGGACTTACCTATTCGTCTGCGACCATACATTACTATGAACTGCGATTTTTCTCGCTTTAATGCTTTCTGCAGACGTTCCGTTTCTTTCTGTCTATCAACAAACTCCATAGCTTTACCTTTCTTTGTTTGAGTGCAAAGTTACTACTTTTAGTTTTCTCTGCAAAACATTTTGAAGATTATTAACAAAAATATAATTCTACTTTATAATAATTCTACTTTATATTCTGACGAAACCAACCCCAGAACTCACCTAAAAGGTGTTGTGAAGGATGAAAAGATAAGAAAAAAGTGTAAAAAATGCTTTGGGTAGAATAAACGAAGATGATAATTCAAATATGTAACAATCTGTATGAGACAACTATCTGCTTATTTTTGAATAATAATAATCATCAGGTATAAAAATCCCTAGATGTAAAATTCAGCGAGTGTGGAGGCAAGGATATTTCAATGTGTAGTTGAACTAAGCAATTGTAAGAGTAAAATTTAAAACGAACGAAAGATATGTTGATATTATTATTTGTTTATGTGATTTGTACCGTCCTGATAGGACTCGGTTTTTCTGGTCGTGTGGATTATCCGTATTCAAAATTTACGACAATTTTCGGAATGCCTGTATTAATATGGTTTATGTTAGGGCAGGTGTTCCATGGGATAATGTCTCATTATCATCTGCATGATGAAGATGAAGTGGAATGGTTGCGTAAGCTCCATAATATACCAGAGTGAAAAATTAAAGATATGTACTGATGTAAGTCAGCTTCGATGTGAAGTAGAGCCGCAAATGTAAAAGTTAAATTTAAAACGAGCGAAAGATATGATGATATTATTAATTGTTTATGTAGTTTGTACCGTCCTGATAGGGCTCGGTTTTTCTAGTCGTATAGATGATCCGTATTCAAAATTTCTGGCAATTTTCGGGATGCCTATATTGATATGGGTTATGTTAGGACGTTTGTTCCGTAGAGTGTGGTTTAGCTGCAAATTTTCAGAAGAAGATTGATCTGCGATATTTGTAGCTTAGTTCGTTTCAGGAATTATGGGAGGAAATAGGGTGGGAAATACTTGAGATGCGACAATTATTGCAGTTTTTGAAAGATTTTTCAAAAAAAACTGTGAAAAAATTTGGAGGTTTCAATTGAAAGTAGTAATTTTGCACTTGAAAACAGATGGAAACTTATTTCTACTCACGTTTTCATTACATAATGATTGGGATATGGTGTAATGGTAACACTGCAGATTCTGGTCCTGCCTTTCCTGGTTCGAATCCGGGTATCCCAACAAAAGCAAAAGGGTTGCATCTTTAGGATGTAACCCTTTTTTGTTATAAGTCTTTTTGCTAAATCAAAAAAAACTTCGTACCTTTGCAATATCTTACGGTGGGTGGCTTAGTCCCCGTAACAGAAGGAGAAAAGATGAAGAAGAAACAGATATGCATACTTGGCAGTACGGGTTCCATAGGCACACAGGCTCTTGAGGTGATAGAGGAGCACAGTGACCGTTTCGAGGCTTACTGTCTTACAGCGAATAACCAGGTGGAGCTGCTCGCCGAGCAGGCTCGTAAGTTCAAGCCTGCAGCAGTGGTCATAGCCAACGAGGAGAAGTATGACCAGTTGACGGCGCTGCTTGAGGACTGTCCTGACATAAAGGTGTATGCCGGTGCGCAGGCGTTGTGCGATATTGTTGAGGCTGAGCCTATCGATATGGTGCTTACCGCCATGGTGGGGTTTGCCGGGCTGGAGCCTACCATCCATGCCATCAAGGCACACAAGAAGATATGCCTTGCCAACAAGGAGACGCTGGTGGTGGCTGGCGAGCTGATTTGCGAACTGGCGCAACAGTATCGTGCGCCAATACTGCCTGTGGATTCAGAACACTCCGCCATCTTCCAGAGTATAGTAGGCGAGGGTGATAACGAGGTGGAGAAGATACTGCTCACAGCCAGCGGTGGTCCGTTTCGCCTGAAGACTCTCGATGAGATGCGCACAATGACGGCGGCTGACGCACTGCGTCATCCTACATGGGACATGGGTGCGAAGATAACAATAGACTCTGCCTCGATGATGAACAAAGGCTTTGAGGTGATAGAGGCGAAGTGGCTGTTTGGCGTGGAGGCAGACAAGATACAGGTGCTGGTGCACCCTCAGTCTATAGTGCACAGTGCGGTGCAGTTCCATGACGGTGCGGTGAAGGCGCAGCTTGGCGTGCCTGATATGCGCCTGCCCATACAGTATGCCTTTACATATCCCGACCGTCTGCCAATGACGGGCGAGCGTCTTGACTTGTTCAAGCATTCGCTGGAGTTCTTTGAGCCTGACATGGAGAAATTCAAGTGTCTGGCACTCGCCTTCGAGGCTATCAAGCGAGGCGGCAACGCCTGTTGCGTGGTTAACGCTGCCAATGAGATAGTCAACCTTGCCTTCCGCAAGGGACAGATAGGTTTCCTTGACATGGGAGACATTATAGAGAGGACGCTCAACAAGGCCGCAGTGATAAAGAAGCCTACACTTGAGGACTATATCAATTCAGACATGGAGGCGAGACGCATAGCAGAGGAGTATGTTGTAAAGAAATAGGTCGTGCATCAGGGATAGTGGATATCAGTGTGGTGTATAGATAATTGTGAAAATAAAACGGTGTCATGAGGATTTCATGACACCGTTTTATTGTTATTTATAGTTTTTTATGAAAGGTAGAAGTTGGAATATCACGAAAAATGTGTAACTTTGCAGTCGCAAACTCGCCAAAGGCGACCACGAGCCAGCTTCGCAGACCCTCGTTGCTTGCTTCGTACGATACATTGCACTCGTAAGCTCGCTAAAGGCGACCACGAGCCAGCTTCGCAGACCCTCGTTGCTTGCTTCGTGCGATACATTGCACTCGATAATTTGTAAAACATAAAATATCTTAACTCATAACACTTGTGGAAGTATTTCTTATAAGAACATTACAGTTTATTCTCGCTATAACAATACTCGTGGCACTGCACGAGGGCGGACATTTCTTTTTCTCAAAACTCTTCGGTGTAAGGGTAAATAAGTTCTACGTTTTTTTTGACTGGAAGTTCTCACTCTTCTCCACCAAGTTCAATTGGTGGCGCAAGTTGCGTGGCAAGGTCGATGCTGACGGCAAGGTGATACCGGCAAAGAAAGACAAGGACGGCTCTTATGAATATGAAGGTACCGAGTATGGTATAGGCTGGATACCCCTTGGCGGCTACTGCCAGATAGAGGGCATGATAGACGAGACGCAGCATGATGTGGAGAAGCTCAAGGAGCCTGCCAAGCCATGGGAGTTCCGTGGTAAGCCTACATGGCAGCGCTTGCTTATCATGATAGGCGGTGTGCTTGTCAACTTCCTGTTGGCACTCGTCATATATTGCGGTGTGTTCTTTACATGGGGTGAGGACTATTACGCACTGAAGGATATGCCATACGGCATGAAGTTCAACGAGCAGGCACAGCAGTTAGGTTTCCGCGACGGCGACAAGCTCATCGGCACCGAAGAAGGTGAGTTCCGTGAGTTCAATGCCAACATGCTGCGCTCGCTGACCACAGCCAAAGAGGCAACGGTGCTGCGTAATGGCAAGCAGGTTAAGATACAGCTGCCGGGCAACCTCTCACTGCTTGAGATGCTGAAGACGGAGCCGGTGTTCTGTCGTCCGTTTGTGCCAGCAGATGTTGACACCATCATTCCTAATACCGCAGCAGCCAAGGCAGGCATGAAGAAAGGCGACCGCATCATTGCTCTCGGCGCCAAGCCTGTGGACTCTTGGAATACGTTCACTTACGAAAGCGGACGTATGGCAGACGCTCTTAACGACTGCAAGACGAAAGCCGACTCATTGAAGGTGCTCACCACAGTGGTGACATATATAAATAAGGAGAAAGGCGACACCACCACCGCCAAAGTGGTGTTTGACAATGAGGCACACCTCGGTGTCGGTATGACCACCATAGCCGACTACATGGAGCCTACCCATAACAGCTACAACCTGCTTACCTGCATACCTGCCGGCATAGGCTATGCCCTTGATATGCTGGGTGGCTACGTCAGTGACCTGAAGTATGTCTTCACATCTGAGGGCGCAAAGCAGCTGGGAGGTTTCGGAGCCATCGGCAGTATGTTCCCTCCGGTATGGGACTGGCACATGTTCTGGATGATGACAGCCTTCCTGTCTATCATTCTGGCCTTTATGAACATCCTGCCTATACCAGCCCTTGACGGCGGTCATGTGATGTTCCTGCTCTATGAGATGATATTCCGTCGCAAGCCAGGTGACAAGTTTATGGTATATGCCGAGTACGTGGGTATGGGCATCCTGCTCCTGCTTATGGTAGTGGCAAACCTCAACGACGTGCTGCGCTTCTTCGGCGTGATGTACTGATGTTAAGTTTGATGATGAGACGACAGGCAGCTAAAATACAATATACATTGTATATATTTCTGACAGTCTATATGTGGTTGATTGTTATAGGAAGAATGGCTGGTACTTTGCTAAATCTTCCTGTAACATCATATTATAAAGACTTTAATGTTAGTGATTGGCTGATAAATTACCAGGGAGGATTTGTGCGTAGAGGATTAGTTGGTGAGTCCCTGTTATGGTTATTTGAAACTACACAGTTTTCTCCAAAGTTGTGTGTTGCGCTAATATTGGTAGTTTCAATGACGGTCTTTCTTGTAGTAATGTATGAAGTTTGCAAACGAATGAATTATTCGATGTTGCCTGTACTGCTTATTATCAGTGGGTGGACATCTTCCGCAAATGCATACAGAAAGGATTTTATTATATTGTTACTTGCATTTTTAGTATTTTGTTTGCTGATTAAATATTTGAAGCATAAGCAGATTACGGTATTGGTAGCTTTTCAACTAACATCCAGTCTGACTTTGTTAATCCACGAAGTGGCGATTTTCTTCATTATACCTATATCTTTTCTAGTTGTATGGTTTTATGATAATGAAAAGATATTTTGTAAGAATAAAATGCGAGAGGCCTTGAGTATCTTTATTATCCCCATAGGCACGGCCATTCTGCTATTTTTATGTAAAGGTAGTTATCCAGTTGCTATGGATATTTGGGATTCTTGGAATTCAGCTTTTACTTTGTATCCAGAAACACAAGGAACAATGCCTATGGGGCAAGCTGTTGAATTTTTGTCGTGGAGTATTGATAAAATAGTTGACTTCCATTTGCAATTAAACTTTAGATACCATGAAGGCGGCACTGTAATCTTGTATTATGTGTTAATGGTGGTTCTGATGCTTGTTATGGTGCAATATATTATATTGTTAAACCCTACATACAGAAAGGGTGTTGTCTCAAAGGTTGATAATACAAAGTCATTGTCTGCGATTCTCTTATTTCAAATAATATGTATGATACCGATGTTTACGGTATTATCGTGCGATTATTGTCGGACGGTGTTATATGTAGTAGCATCGTCTATCTTTATGCATTACCATCTCTGTAAGGAAAAAATAATATTACATCTGCCGTGGTCGCTGGACTGCAAATATTTCTCGTTAGTTGATAGCATACGAAATCAAAAATATCTGTCGTCATATTGGTTTTATCTGTTTGTTGTTTTGCTTTTTCCGCTTTCAGACTCAGGTTGTATAGATGTGCCTGGTTGTTGTTATGTTATAAAGGAATATAACTATATTAACATTAAATTATTCGCGACTTTATCACATTACTTGTTCGGGTACTCTGTTTAATATAAGTAGAAGAACAGAAATGGTTTATATAATAATTTATGAATTAACCATGAATTTTTTATTAATGGGAAAAATAAATTATATGTACAATTAATTTTGAACAGATACTTAATAAATTAACGTTAACTCAAAAAAATACGGTAAATAGTCTTTTCGCATTGTTGTTGGTGACAATTATGACATCTTCAGATAATTCTTAGTATGTTGCAATTTTAAATTATTGTTTGGTTAAGCATCAGTGCTTCGCCGAGTGGCAGTTTCTACAGACAGGACAGGGGTGTGTCAAATAAAACGAACAACGTATTTCACCGATTATACGGATTGACAGTCAGCTGATAATCAGCAATGGCAATAATCCGTATAATCGGTGAAATCAGTTGTTCATATTCATGCACCTTTTCTCGCCATGCCAAAGCTCAAACAAGTTTGGCTTTGGTCATCTGGCTTAACGAAAATGTTCTAAATGTACGAAAAACTGAAAACTCATTCTAAGCGACTAACTCCATGTCGGTGGAACATGATGCCATCGTGGGGGTAAAATGCGACAGCGTGGCTATAAACCGTGATTTTCAGGGTGGGCTTTTTTTGAAAAAAGAGGATAAAGGCAAAAAAGGTACGTTTCGACTCGTTTTGTGAGCCGTGACGTACCTTTTTGTGTCGTAAAAGCATAGCTTTCACCGTGAGAAATGATAGCTTTCGTAAGGTAAAGTGATAGCTTTCACGACCTAAAGTGATAGCTTTTACCATAAAAACAGAAAACTCACATATTTGGGCAATGTTCTTTTTCGGAACTAAGTGCCGTTTTGCGAAGAAATGTTTTTTATGTAATAATTTTGTCGTTTAGAAAAAAATGTTTAGTTTTGCACCCGAAAATAAATAATTCAAGTTTCGCATGCGCTCAACTTGTTGGGTTATCAGGTTATTAGGTCGTAAGGTCATGAGGTGAAATATGTTTAATTGTGGTGAATAGTTGCCTAATATCACCTTAAAACCTTGAAGCGAAGCGACCTCAACGCTCGGCACGCAGTGACGCTTGCCTAAGCAAGAACCTTAAACCTCAACGAAACTGAAGCTTGCGAAAGTTGAGTAAATAACAAGAGCAATGGATAACAAACAGAAAAAAGGAAAGCTGCTGATATTCTCCGCTCCCAGCGGCAGCGGCAAGTCAACGATAATAAACTGGTTGATGCAGGAGCATCCGGAACTGAACATGCACTTCTCCGTCAGCTGCACCTCACGTCCGCCTCGCGGTCAGGAGCAGAACGGGGTGGAGTACTTCTTCCTCACCCCGGAGGAGTTCCGTGAGAAGATACAGTGCGACGAGTTCGTGGAGTATGAGGAGGTATATACCGACCGCTATTACGGCACACTGAAGTCGCAGGTGGAGAAACAGCTGGAGGCAGGCGAGAATGTGGTTTTTGACGTGGATGTACACGGAGCCGTAAACATTAAGAAAGCATACGGCGACCGTGCCCTGAGCCTGTTTGTACAACCGCCTTCGGTAGAGGAACTGCGCCGCCGTCTTACAGGTCGTGGAACGGAGAAAGAGGAGGAGATAGAGAAACGCATAGCCAGGGCGGAGTATGAATTGACGTATGCCGGCAGGTTTGACATCGTAATAATAAATGATGACCTTGCCACGGCCGAGCAGGAGACGCTGGCGGCCATTAATCATTTTTTGGTATAGCAAAGCTTAACGAAAACTAAAATTTCATAATTTTTAGGTATTGTCGGTTTTGTGGTAAAGCAGTACTTTTGCAGTCAAGATTGAAAACGTTTTTTTTGATCGATTGAAAAAAGTATTACACACAAAATGACAACAAAGACATTGCTGACAGCCATGCTTGCCCTCGGGATGACACTTGGCACCATGGCTCAGAGAACAGACGCAGACGTTGACGGTACTACCGGCGCTACGCAGCAGCACAGGGAGAGTGGAGAGAATAAAGACAGAAAAGACGGCAAGGTGTCACGCTTTGTGGACGCCGTGTCGCGCTTGAGTATAGGCGGTTATGGCGAGGCTGTAATGACACGTAATTTCTACAGTCAGAGCTTTAACCGCTACAAGTATCCGGAGAGATATAAGGATGATCCGAGCCACGGACGCTTTGACCTGCCGCACGTGACCCTTAATATAGGTTATGACTTCGGCAAGGGTTGGACCTTCGGCAGCGAGGTAGAGTTTGAGCACGGCGGCACCGAATCGGCCGTGGAGATAGAGGCTGAAGAGGCTGGCGAATACGAGGCCGAGGTGGAGAAAGGCGGCGAGGTGGCGCTGGAACAGTTCTGGATAAACAAGGAGTTCTGGGACGGAAAGTTTAATGTCAAGGCCGGCGAGATAATAGTGCCGGTAGGCTATTCCAACGCCTATCATGAGCCAAACAAGTTCTTTACCGTATATCGTCCGGAAGGCGAGGCAACCATCATGCCTAACACCTGGCATCAGGTGGGATTGTCACTGTGGGGCAAACTGAAAGACTGGCGCTATGAGGTACAGTTGCTGTCGGGCCTTAACTCGGAGAGTTTTACGGGTGAGAATTTCGTACATTATGGAGCAACGAGTCCGTATGAGTTTAAGGTGGCAAACAACTATGCCGGTGCTTTCCGCATGGATAACTATTCAGTGAAGGGGCTGCGCATAGGACTCAGCGGATACTACGGATACACCTTCCGCAATACGCTGCGCACACCAGGCGACAAGTATGAGGACGTTACTGGCGCGTTAGGTATCATCGCACTTGACTTCACGCTCGATCGCTGGAACTGGATAGTACGCGGAAATGTGGACTTCGCGCATTTCTCTGATGCTGATGCTATCTCAACATACAATCAGGCCAACTGGACACACCATAAGTATCAGGACGGTAACCCACACCACTACTCAAACATAGGCAGCCATGCTGTATGTTATGCCATAGAGGCTGGTTACAACGTGTTCTCGCAAATAAGGAAACTGCGTGAGAAGAATGAGAAACTGTATGTGTTCGGACGCTTTGAACACTACAATGCGATGTCGTCAGGCACGTATGAGGCAAACTATAAGTACACGAAGAAATACCGTTGTGCCTTTGGTGTGAACTATTCGCCGATAAAACAGGTGACATTCAAGGGTGAGTACTCTTACCGCTTCTTTGAGAAGCCGAATAATAACGGTCTGACATCTGACAGTCCGCTGTACATACAGCCATATAATAACGAGCCGAGCCTGAGCCTCGCCGTTACCTATTGCGGAAGGTTTCTCTGAAAAACTAATATCAAGGAATATTACGTTGTACCGAAATAACAGTATAATGTAATAATAAGATAACGTAATAATTCATAACACAAAAACAAATTAGTATAATGACAATCAAAAATCTTTCAAAGATGGCAGCAATGGCTGCCGTAGTAGTGGCTGGTTTCGCATCATGCTCTGATGACGACAGCGTTGACACTTCAGTAGTAGCAGGTACACAGGCAGCCCTTGATCAGGCTTGCGTGGATTGGAAGACGGCACGTGCTGACTGGGAGAAGAGTGAGGCTTTCCTCTTCGGTGCGGCAGACGTTTACTCTATTGATCCACACACCGATACATGGCCGGTGGATGCCAACGCACTTGCTAATATGCTGCGTGACAATGACTTTATGGGCGATATCAACAACCAGATTAAGACTGCCAGCGTGGGCATCCTGGGTTATCACGGCATAGAGTATGTGTTGTTCCGCGAGGGTAAGGCACGTGACATCAGCCAGCTGACAAACCTTGAGTACAAGTATGTTGTGGCTGTGGCACAGGACCTCTACAACGCCACCGCTACTCTTGAGGCTGCATGGGACTCAAAGGAGAGCAATGCTGAGCGCCACCAGATAGCACTCGACTACATCAAGACTCACTACGGTGTGAATGACGAGGACGAGCAGACAGAGGCTCTTGACAGCTATACAAACTTCGGCAAGGCCTTCAAGAACCCTGGCACGGGCGACTGGGCTACAGCTCTTGACGCTACGCTTGAGATTATTGCCGGTTGTCAGGACATCATAGGTGAGGTAGGCGACTCAAAGATTGGACTGCCATATATTCACGGAGATTATACATACATTGAGTCTCCATACGCTTACAACTCAATCATTGACTTCTATGACAACATCGTAAGTTGTAAGAACGCTCTCTATGGCGCGGTTGACGCTACTGCTCCAGGCCAGAACTCTCTGATATATTTCTGCCTTAACTCAGGTAACAGCACTCTGAAGTCTCAGGCTGAGAATGTTCAGGCAAAGCTTGAGGCTGCCCTCTCTAAGATTGACGCAATGAAGAAGCCTTTCGCTCTTTACTATAGCGACCCATCTTGCGGTCAGGCTATCCTCGCGCTCGGCGAGCTTGACGAAGCCCTTGACGCGATGAAGACTACCCTTGCCGCATACGCTGGTAACGCTACGGTGGAGGCACAGTGTCAGAAAATCAACGAGAACTATGTTGACAACGTCATCGTGGCTACATACCGCGCATTGGCAGACAATGCATACAAACTGTATCAGTCTATCCTGAAAATACAGAACTAATAAGTATAACTATAAAAACATACCACATTATGAGCAAACTTTCGACTTTCGGAGTTGTTCTCATGGGCGCTATCATCAGCACCGGATGTTCTTCATCCGATGCTGATGCACCCGTTTCATGGGAAATAGGTGATCCTACAACTACCGACTACCCAGAAGATTACTATGCAGGCGGCCTGCTTGGCACTACGTCAGTAAATACCGCTTCGGCATTTGAACAGCCTACAAAGGCAGTAGAAAACGCAGGCATGATGACTGCCTTCAACGAGGGTGAGTACCTGTTTGAGAAAGACTATAACTCAAACACAGAAGGTGCATTTCACGGACTCGGACCTGTATATGTACGTCGCGGATGCCTCTATTGCCATCCAGGCTACGGACACGGTGCGCGTCAGACAAGTTACAAGGCTGACACTCACAGAAACGGCTATCTGCTCGTGGTGTACGACAAGAAAACCAATGCCTACATACGTTCGGTTGCAGGCATGCCTCAGACTGGTGCGGTGAAGCCATTCAAGGCTCCTATTGATGAAAATAAGATTACCATCACATGGAATGAATACACCGACGAGTGGGGCAATCAGTTCCCTGACGGCGAGTCCTATTCGCTCATATACCCAGAGGTGAAGATTGATTACAGTGCCTTCTATGCTCCAGTAATGGTGCAGCGTGGCGGAGTTGACGTCACCCTTACAGAGGCAGAATACAACAACGAAATTGGTGTATTGCTGGAATCAACCATAGGTATCTATGGCACTGGACTTACAGATGCTATTCCTGATGACTCCATCACAAAGCAGTGGGAAAAGGAAAGCAATTTCTATAACAGCATAGGCAAGACGGATGCACTGAATCCAGCCATGTGGAACCAGTCAACAAATACATGGAACAGCTACTACAGCAACTCGCTGCAGGGTGACGGAACGAAGTACGTGCGCCGCTATACCTACGCAATGTCACGTGGTCCGATACTTGACGCCGCTGGTGCAAACGCAATATGGAACATAACCAACGTGACACGCCCTGACCGCCGTTACCACTACCTCGACCTTGCAGGCACATATTATGCCAAAAAGTCGTCACAAGACCCTGACGTACAGGAAGGCTTCACGGAATACATTAACCGCATTGATCCTGACAAGGCTCACCCAGAGTGGCATACGGGAAACTTGGAAAGCGACATATACACATACCTCACCAGCAAGACTCTTGATGCGGAAATGTCACAGGACCAGTACAAGAATCTTATGATATGGCATCGTGGACTGGCTGTGCCAGCAGCACGTAACACAACTACGGAGGACTTCAAGGAGGGTAAGAAACTGTTTAGCCAGATAGGTTGTGCAAACTGCCACCGTCCATCATGGACTACGGGTGATGACCACATACAGGATCCTAACAAACTCTTCGGTGACAACGATATGCCTCGCTATCCAAAGCAGAAGATATGGCCTTACACCGACTTCGTGCAGCATCGTCTGTGGATGAAGAACGACATACGTACAGGATGGTGTCGTACCACACCTCTGTGGGGACGCGGATTGGCAAGTAAGTGCGGTAGTGGCGTGGAGCGTATGCATGACTGCCGTGCGCGCAACGTCATGGAGGCTATCATGTGGCACGGATGTAAGAATGAGGGTGGCACGAGTGATGCCTACAATGCCGTGTTGAAGTTCCGTGAGCTTACCAAGCAGCAGCGTAACCAGGTGATATATTTCATTGAGTCGATATAAACAATATCAATGATAAAGAAAACTATCTTCGCCCTATACGCACTCGTGGTAGTGTGTATAGGGCTTGCTACCATCATAGAGAAATACAAAGGTACGCCATACGTCGGTGAGAATATATACGGCGCGTGGTGGTTCGTGGTGCTGTGGGCGGTGCTGACAGGCTTCTCTCTTATATATATAATAAGGAGGAAAGTGTATCAGCGAATGGCGGTGATGATGCTTCACATGTCTTTCGTGGTGATACTGGTGGGAGCGTTGCTGACTTATCTGACGGCAGAGCGCGGCGAGTTGAACCTCAGGATAGGAAAGAGCGTTGATACCTTCGTCGGTAAAGGCGACAGTGTGACCCACCGTTTGCCGGCAGCCTTGAAGCTCAGCGAGTTTCGCATCATAAACTATCCCGGCACTGATGCGCCGTTAGACTATCAGAGCATTGTTACGGTACACGGACAGCGCGGTGCGCAGGTGACGGTGTCGATGAACAATGTGGGCAGCGTGGAAGGCTACAGGCTGTTTCAGTCAAGCTATGACAGCGACGGCAAGGGCGTGACGCTCGGAGTGTATCACGACCCTTGGGGCATCACGGTGACATACACCGGGTATCTGATGCTGCTTCTGTCCATGATATTCACCATACTCTCAAAAAAGACGCAGATACGCACCTTGTACCGTAAGGCGGTAAGACCGCTTGTGATGGTGCTGCTATTGTCGTGTGGCACTGTTGTGATGGCAGAGTCGCTGCCGGTGGTTGACAGGGATATAGCGCACCGTATGGGAACCGTCAACGTGCAGTATGGCGACCGTATATGCCCGCTCAACACTGTCGCGATTGATTTTGTGAGGAAACTGACGGGCAGCAGCAGTTGGAACGGATATTCGGCGGACGAGATATTCCTCAGTTGGATGATATACTACTCTCCGTGGGAGCGGCAGCCCATTATACGCATAAAGAGCCGTTATGTGCAGGAACTGCTCGGCATTGAGGGCAAGTGGGCATCATACAGCGATTTCATAGATGTGTATAATGAGTACAAACTCAAGTCTGCCGTGGAGAAGATGCGGCGTGGAGAAGACTGTCCTGACCGTAAGGGACTGACAGATGCTGACGAGAAATATAATGTGGTGGCGATGTTTTATCAGGGACAGATGTTGCGCTTGTTCCCGTATAACCTGAAAGAGGGCGTGAAGTGGTACTCTCCAGGCAGTCAGGTGTTGCCGCGCGAGATACCGGTGAAGGAGCAGTTCTTTATCAAGCAGTCAATGGACTTCCTTACTGAGAGCATAGTGACGGGACAGAAACCGCGTGCCATGGAGATTATAGCGAAGATAAAACTCTTCCAACGTGACATGATAGGTGATATGCTGCCTTCCACGCAGATGACTGGGGCGGAGATATTCTATAACAAGATAAACGCGGTGAAGTGGCCGGTGATGCTCTCGCTTACGTTCAGCCTGCTGATATGTATAGCTGTCATGATGAAGTGGAGACGAAGCGGCAGCCGGTGGTTTGATGTGATGGTGACGGCGTTTGCCGCTGCTCTGTTAGCTTATCTTACGCTGCTGCTCGGACTGCGGTGGGTGATAGGAGGACACGTGCCGGTAAGCAACGGCTATGAGACTATGCAGTTCATGGCGTGGGCAATACTTATCATTACGTTGCTGATGCGGCGTAAGTTCCCTATGCTGACAGCCTTCGGACTGCTTATAGCCTCGTTCTGTATGCTGGTAGCCATGATAGCGAGCGGTACGCCGCAGATTACGCAGTTGATGCCGGTGTTGCAGTCGCCGCTGCTCTCTGTCCATGTGATGACCGTCATGTGTGCGTATGCGCTGTTTGCGCTGCAGGTATTGCTGGGTGTGCAGGCGTTGTGGCTTATACATAAGAAGGAGATGAAGGAGTGTGAGCAGGCTACGGCCTTGTCACAGTTACTCCTCTATCCTGCGGTATTTCTGCTCTGCATAGGTATCTTCCTCGGAGCAGTGTGGGCCAACGTGTCGTGGGGCACGTACTGGTCGTGGGACCCGAAAGAGACGTGGGCACTCATCACCATGATGGTGTATGCGGTGCCGATGCACAAGGGAATGATAGGCAGGTTTGGCAATCCGCGTTTCTACCATATATATATAATATGTGCATTCCTGTCGGTGCTGATAACCTATTTCGGCGTGAACTATTTGTTAGGAGGAATGCACAGCTATGCTTAGGGAATAAATGTTTTTTAATGTTTTTAACAAAAAGATACAAAGGGATGGAAAATAAAACCATCCCTTTTGCGTTTATTCAAAAGTAATGAGGTGTAGATATATCATACTGTCAGCTATTCTAACGCTGGTGTCAGCTAAGGCGCTGGCGCAGTATGACCCATATTTCTCTCACTACTTCGATATGCAGTCGGTTTCCAATCCGGCGGCAGTGGGAAAGCAGGACCAGTTGAATATCATAGGTGTCTATGCAATGTCTTTGGCTGGTTTTGAAAACGCACCGAAAACCTTCGTGGTGGCAGGTGATATGCCGTTTGAGGCACTGAAACAGGTACACGGGGTGGGTGCTATATTAATGCGAGACCAGATAGGTCTGTTTGCTCACCAGCGTATCTCCTTGCAATATGCTCTTCGCAAGCGTTTGGGAGGCGGCTGGCTGTCGGGTGGTTTCCTGTTGGGATTACTCAATGAGAAGTGGGAAGGCTCCAAGGCGGAGTTTAATGACCCGGGAGACGAAGTGTTGTCGCAAAGCGATATCAATGGTAATGGACTTGATATAGGAGTAGGTCTGTTGTATCAGCGTAAGAACTGGTATGTGGGGCTGAGTGCGCAGCATGTAACATCCCCGACGATAGAGCTGGGTACGACGAATGAGTTGAAAGTGGATCCGAACTTCTACCTGACTGGCGGCGCGACATTCCAATTGCCCAATCCGTTGCTGAAAGTAGCGGCGTCGGCATTGGTGCAGAGTGATTTGGTAGCCTATCGTGCGGATGTTACCGGACGTGTGATATATACTTATGATGACAATATGATGTATGCTGGCGTGGGATATAGTCCTACAAATTCAGCGACACTGTTGGTAGGTGGTAAGTTCAAGGGCGTGGTGATAGGATATTCCTTTGAGATGTACACAAATGGCATAAGCATAAAGAATGGCTCGCATGAGCTCTTCGTTGGTTACCAGACGGATATAGAGTTGGGGAAAAGAGGCAAGAACAGGCATCAGACCACGAGAACGTTATGATAATAAATAACTTGATAATTAATAATTAAAAGTCTCGAAATGAAAGTGTACAAAATAATATCATTATCTTTTATCACGTCGTTGATTCTTACAAGTTGCTTTGGCGGCAAGCTGACAGGCTCGCAGCAAGGCGGTGAGGTGACAGGCGTGGGAAGCGGCAGAGGCTTCCAGGAGCCTACGCCATACGGCATGACGCTCGTGAACCGTGGTTTCCTGCACATGGGTATTCAGAGTAAGAGCGACTCGCTGTGGGGTAAGATGACTCCTGAGAAAGACGTGTCAGTAGATGGTTTCTGGATGGACGAGACAGAAGTATCTAATGCGAAATACCGTCAGTTTGTTATGTGGGTACGTGACAGTATCTTGCGTACACGATTGGCAGACCCAGCGTATGGCGGTGACGAGTCGTATATGATAACAGAGGACAAGAATGGTGACCCTGTGACTCCGCATATAAACTGGAAGAAGCCTTTGCCGCGTAAGCCAAACGAGGATGAGTTGCGTGCAATAGAGAGTATGTATGTGCGTAACCCTGTTACGGGTGAGAAACTGCTGGATTACAGGCAACTTAACTATCGTTATGAGATATATGACTATACAACGGCGGCGTTGCGTCGTAACCGCATAAACCCAGAGGAGCGTATTCTCAATACAGATATTACGGTTGACCCGAATGAGGTGGTGATGATATCAAAGGATACCGCTTACATAGATGATGAGGGAAACATAGTGCGTGAGACAATCAACCGTCCGCTATCGGGCGCATGGGATTTCGTAAACACCTACATCGTTAACATATATCCTGATACAACATGCTGGGTTAACGACTTTACGAATAGTGACAATGAGATGTATCTGCGTAACTATTTCAGCAACCCTACTTACAATGACTATCCGGTTGTGGGCGTTACATGGGAACAGGCCAATGCCTTCTGTGCATGGCGCACGGATTATCTGTTGAAAGGGTTGTCTGGAGCAGCACGTTATGTGCAGCGTTATCGTCTGCCTACAGAAGCAGAGTGGGAGTATGCCGCGCGTGGAAAGCAGGGTACGGAGTTCCCGTGGGAGAATGAGGATGTGAAGAATGGCGACGGCTGTTTCTTCGCAAACTTTAAGCCTGACCGTGGTAACTACACCAAGGACGGAAACCTCATTACCAGCAAGGTGGGTATATATGCTGCTAACTCTAATGGTTTGTATGACATGGCCGGTAATGTGGCAGAGTGGACTTCTACCATATACACAGAGGCTGGTGTGGAGGCCATGAACGACCTTAATCCGCAGCTGGAGTATAAGGCAGCGAAAGAGGACCCTTACAAGATGAAGAAGAAGTCTGTGCGTGGAGGTTCATGGAAAGACCCTGAGAGCCATATCCGCTCAGCTTGGCGTTCGTGGGAGTATCAAAATCAACCACGATGCTATATTGGTTTCCGTTGTGTGCGCTCATTGGCAAGTTCTGCCAGCGTTAACGCCAAGGGAAAGAAGAAAAGATGATGATGGTTAACAGTCGGAAAACCAACTCATAACCTGCGATGCGTGGGGTCGCACAGTATAGGTTTGCGACTCATAACTCATAATTTATAACTCATAACTAACAAGATGTCAAAATATAGCAAGATAAACTTTATCTATTTCCTGCAGAAATGGATGGACAGCGTACCAGGACAAACGTTCCTTAACTACGCTTATTCATGGGGTGCCGCAGTGGTAATCCTTGGTACTCTATTCAAACTGACTCACTTGCCGGGAGCTAACTTTATGTTGTTCCTCGGAATGGGTACGGAGGTCGTGGTGTTCTTTATCTCTGCTTTCGACAGGCCGTTTGATAAGACAACTATCGATATGGAACTGGATAACCACATGGCAGACCAGGTAATTGACAGTGTGGCTGCCAGTCCTCTCGGTGAGGCAGTAGTACAGCCTGTTGCGGTACAACCGTCATCTGTACGTCATGGTGTTACACAGGCACCTGTCGCTCAGGCATCTGCTGCCCAGCCAGTCGCAGCTCAGCCTGTTGTTTCTGGCGGCGTAGTAGGTAATACCGGCGGTGTGGTTGGCGGTACCAGTGGCGTTGTAGGCACTGGCGCATCGAGTGGTACAGTCATTATCGGTGGCACGGGTTCAGCCGGTGCAGGCTCTGCAGACACAGCTGCTGCTGGCGGAAATAATGGTGGAAGCATCAGCTTTGGCAGTGGTATGCCATCTGGTGGAACTATAATCATAGGTGGTGGTTCACAAGGTCGTCCTGCTCAGGGTGATGGTGGACAGGCAACTCCACAGGAGAAGGTAGCTGAGGAGCATGTGGCGTCAGTAGCAGAGACATCATCAGAAAGCCAGCCACGCGTTACATCGCAGCCATCTGCTGCAAGTATCATCACTCCTGCTCCAGCCGTATCACAAGAGACAGCGGCAGAGATGGAGGTGGTTACCAAGGCTTATATAGAGCGTCTTGCTGAACTCAATGAGATGCTTGAAAAGGTTGGTCAGCTGACATCACGTCTTTCTACCGACAGTGAGGAGATGGAGAACCTCAACCGTACGCTTACAGGTATTGCTCGTGTATATGAGATGCAGCTGAAGTCTGCTTCACAGCAGATAACCACGCAAGACTCCATCAATGAGCAGACACGTATCATGGCACAGAAGATACAGGAGCTTAATGGCATCTACACACGTATGATAGAGGCAATGACGGTGAATATGCCAGGGGGAATACAGAATAATGCATAATTCATAATTCATAATTCATAATGCATAATAATGCATAATTGATAATGCAAGTTGATAATGCATAATTCATAATTCGTCGCCCGATCTCCCTCTCTCACAGGAAGGGTAGGGTAGGGTCTCGTAACTCTTAACTCATAACTCATAACTCATAACTTAGAAATATAGTGGCTATAAAGAAAAGACCAGTCTCCCCACGCCAGAAGATGATTAACCTCATGTATGTGGTTTTGATGGCGATGCTTGCGATGAACGTCTCTACAGAGGTGCTCAACGGCTTCTCTATTGTGGCAGAGGGATTGGACCGCTCCACACTGAATGCGACGAAGGAGAACCTCGGCATATATGCAGACTTTGACGCACAGATGAAAGCCAATCCGCAGAAGACAAAGGAATGGTTTGAAAAGGCGCAGCAGGTGAAGAAGATGAGCGATGACTTATATAACTTCGCTGAGGAACTGAAGATGGCTATCGTGAAAGAGGCTGACGGCGCTGACGGTGATATACACAATATAGAGAACCGTGAGGACTTGGAGGCTGCGTCACAGGTGATGCTGTCGCCGGGACGTGGCAAGGGCCCAAAGCTTCAGAAGATGATAGAGGAGTATCGTGAGAAGTGCTCCTCATTGTTGAAAGATGAGCGTTTACGTAAGATAATAGAGGGTAACCTGTCCACCGAAGTGTCTCCCAAAGCCAAGGCCTTAGGTAAGAACTGGCAGGAATATATGTTTGAGCAGATGCCGGTGGCTGCTGCTGTCACGTTGCTCTCCAAGTTACAGAATGATGTGCGCTATGCAGAGGGAGAGGTGCTGCATACCCTTGTCAGCAACATAGACATTAAGGATATACGTGTGAACAAACTGTCTGCCTTCGTTATTCCAGAGTCAAAGACGGTGATACGAGGTGACAAGTTCTCCGCACAGATTGTCATGGCTGCTATAGACACCACACAGCAGCCAGAGATATTTATAGGCGGCAGACAGGTGCAGCTCAAAAATAATACATACGAGTTCATTGCCGGTAAAACGGGTGACTATACGCTCTCAGGATATATGACGATGAGAGACGGCGGTGGTCAGATACTGCGTCGTGACTTTGAGCAGAAATACACTGTGGTGGACCCTTCTGCAACAGTTTCCGCCGACCTTATGAATGTGCTCTATGCAGGTTTCAATAACCCAATATCAGTAAGCATACCGGGCGTACCTCTCAATAAGGTATCAGCCACGATGACAGGTGGCTCATTCACCCCTACGAGTGCCGGACACTACATAGCGCGTCCCTCTGCTGTAGGTAGGGATGTCACAATAACGGTTTCAAGCCTTGCTACAGGTAAGCCTGTAAGAATGGGTGAGTTCACGTTCCATGTGCGTAAGCTGCCTGACCCTACACCTTACATCAAGGTAGGCGACAACCGCTTCAAGGGTGGTAATATGGCAAAGGCAGACCTTATGGGTGTCAGCACCCTGCGTGCCGCTATTGATGACGGTCTGCTCGACATAGAGTTTAAGGTGACTGGCTTCGTAGCCGTATTCTTTGACAACATGGGTAACCGTGTGCCGATAGTGTCAAACGGCGCGTCGTTCTCCTCAAGGCAAATGGAACTGTTCCGCAAACTGTCACGTTCAAAGAGTTTCTTCATCACACAGGTACACGCTGTTGGTCCTGACGGCATACAGCGTACCTTGCCTGGTGGTATGGAGGTAGTTGTAAAATAAAGTTTTACAAGGTTTTGAATTATTAGCTATGAGTAGATAGCAGCCAGCAGGCTGACTCTTACTAAATAAAGAAATTACGATATGAGACAACGTATAATGGTTTTGGTAGGAATGTTAATACTTCATTCTTCATTCTTCATTCTTTGTTCAGACGCACAGCCTGCACAGAGGCGTAACGCACAGCAAACAGGAACACAGCGCAAGAACACCACCACGCTGACTACGCGTGCGCAGATTTCATATCCTGCCACGATGAAGATGAGTGAGGATGTTGTATGGCGTCGTGATATATATCGTGAGCTCGACCTCACACAAGGGGCTAATGCCGGTATGTATTATCCCGTTGAGCCGGTAGGTTCACAGATGAACCTTTTTACCTATCTCTTCAAACTGGTGCTTTCCGGTCAGATAAAGGCTTACAAGTATAATATTGACGGCAACGAGTCGTTTGAGCCGGATAATCAGCTCAAGCCGTTGTCACTCCTTGATGACTATAATATATATTATGAGCGCAAGGATGGCAGGTTGAAGCTTGACAATTCAGACATCCCGTCGCGTGAGGTCAAGGGGTATTATATAAAAGAGACCTCATACTATGACCAGAACTCGGCTACCTTCCATACTAAGGTGCTTGCACTCTGTCCTATCATGTTCCGTGACGATGACTTCGGTGACGGCGTGGCACGTTATCCGCTCTTCTGGGTAAAGTATGATGACATTGCACCGTTCCTTACAAAGCAGACCATCATGACGAGTGACATCAATAATGCCGCAACGATGAGCATGGACGACTATTTCGTAAAGAACATGTATCGCGGCAAGATATACAAGACAAACAATATGCTTGGTCAGACGCTTGCACAGTATTGTCCGTCAGACTCGGCCATGGCTAAGGAACAGCAGCGCATAGAGGCAGAGCTGAAAGCCTTTGAGGAGAACATCTGGGGCGACAAGGCCCGTAAGGATTCCCTTGACTCCATAGCTAAGGTAGAGGCATCACAGCCTAAGACAAAAACAAAGAAGTCACGTCTTAACCGTCGCGCGCAGGGTGGGGCAGAGGCCACAGCCACTGCTGCCGGCAATGAAGGCGGTGTGGCGGCTACAGAGCGTAAGTCGGCTTCTGCTGCTCGTAAACGCTCTCGCAGTTCTTCAAGTGGAGGCGGCGGCACTCTTAGTGTCAGGAGGCAGAGACACTAATGGGGGGCTGGTTATAGTGGTTATAGTGCCTATAGTATCTATAGTAACTATAGTTCCTATAGAATAAATAAAAAATACAAACTCATAATCAAAAAATAAAACATTATGAAGAAACTTTACTCAATACTCGTTATGGCAGCAGCGCTGCTGATGACAATGCCTGCACAGGCGCAGGTGAAGTTCGGTTTCCGTGGTGGTGCTAACCTCGTGAACATGAAACTGAGTGGAAATGTTGTGAATAATATTACAGACAAGGATAACCGCGCCGGTTTCTATATCGGTCCTACGGTTAAGTTCACTGTGCCTATCGTAGGTCTTTCTTTGGACGCTTCCGCTCTGTATGACCAGCGCAGCACAGAGGTGACTGGCACGGATGGAACGAAGGAGAGCCTTATAACACGTCAGCTTGCTATACCTGTCAATGTACGCTATGGTTGGGGCTTAGGCTCAGTGGCTGACATCTTCCTCTTTGCCGGTCCTCAGGTAGCATTCAACTTCTCAAAGGATAAGAGCCTCTTTAATGATGTAGCAGACTGGAGTTGGAAAACAAGTAACTTCTCTGTCAACGTCGGTATTGGTTGTACCATCCTCAGTCATGTGGAGCTGAAGGCCAACTATAATATAGCCTGTGGCAAGACTGGTGATGCAACACTTTGGAATGCTACGAAAGATGCTGTGGTTGGCACTGTGAAGAGTAAGTACAACTCTTGGCAGATAGGCATGGCATATTACTTCTAATCTGTGCGTTAGCAGAAATCTAAGAGATACAAAACGCCGCATACACTGTGTATGCGGCGTTTTTTTATATACTCATAATCATGTATTCTTATTGTGTAATTTAATAAATATTTGTAACTTTGCACAGATACATTAATACGTGCGATATGCCTTTACTATTAAAACCTATATTTACCAGACTATATTTCTTTATGTATCTGCTCGGAATAACGAGCAGCATACTTACTATTCCACCATATAAGGATGCCCACATGTACTCAAACGCTCCGTGGGAGTTGCTGATAGATGTGTATGTGCTGAGTGCGGTGGTATTGCTTATTCCCCGTCGCATCAAGCGGTTTCCGTTGCGTGCGCTGGTGAAGGTGCTGCTGTATGGCTTTATGTATCCGCTGTACATTATAGACACCTTCTGCTTTGTGAAGTTCGGCAGCACGCTCAATCCCTCCATGCTGTTGCTTATGGGAGAGACAACGAGCAACGAGGCATCGGAGTTCCTTACCAGTTATGTCACTACTGACGTGATATTCTCTGAGGTAGGCATCATCATGCTGGTGCCGTTGCTTCACCTTGTGTGCTATCTCTTGTGCAAGCGCCTGCATATCAGTTTGCAGCTGAAGCCGGGCAAGTGGGTTAGTCTGGCATGTAATGTCATCGTGGCAGGACTGTTGGTGTGGCTCGCCGTTGTCAGCATAGATAACAAGCAGCTTTATGTTAAGACAATGACACGTGACACGATAGGCGATGTGGAGCATACGCTCGCTGTCAGCCCGCGTACAGAGATGTACCAGCCCCCTATGCGACTGCTCTTCTCTATACGCAGCAACCAGTTGATAGGCAGACAACTGGATATACTGCTCGATGTTACAGACCATGTGCAAGTGGATTCCTGTGAGTATAAGAGTCCTAACATTGTGCTTATCATAGGTGAGAGCTTTAACAAGCGTCATGCCCAGTTGTATGGCTATGACAAACCCAATATGCCTAATCAGGTAAGGATGAAGAGACAGGGCTTCCTGATGCCTATGGAGGATGTGGTGACACCGTGGAACCTTACAAGCTTCGTGTTCAAACATCTCATGACCACCTATTGCGTAGGTGACCCAAAGGACTGGTGTGACTATCCCCTCTTTTGCCAGATATTCCGTGAGGCTGGCTATGAGGTTACATTCCTTACCAATCAGTTCCTGCCTAAGGCAAAGGAACCCGTATGGGACTTCAGCGGCGGCTTCTTCCTTAATGACTCTGTGCTCTCACGCAAGCAGTTTGACCATCGCAACACAGACTTGCACATCTTTGATGACGGACTGCTTTCCGATTATGATGTGATGAGGAAACCGGGAGGCTGCCTTGCCGGTAGCAAGAGCAAGGGCAAACTGACGATATTCCACTTCATGGGTATGCACGTGAACTATCGCATACGCTGTCCTAACTCTAAGAAGAAATGGGGCGCAGGTGACTACCCTGACGACATGGACATGCCGCAGAAACGCCGTAAGGTTATGGCAGACTATGACAACGCTGTGTGGTTTAACGACTCTGTGGTTAACCAGATAGTAAAGCGCTTCAAGAAAGAGGAGGCGATAATAATATATGTGCCAGACCATGGTGAGGAGGTGTTCGGACCGGGAGCGCGACATTTCTTCGGACGTATGCATGACACGAAGATCACCAAGAGACTGGCTGACGAGGAGTTCCGCATACCGATGTGGATATACTGCTCGCAGAAGTATATAAGGCGCCACAGGGATATATACAAGGCGGTAAAACAAGCAAGGACAAAGAAGTATATGACCGATGCCCTCTCACATCTGCTTATGGGACTGGCAGGCATACACACTCCTTACTATAAGCCTGAGTATGACCTGCTGTCACCACAGTATAATGAGTCTCGTCCGAGGTTGCTGAAGCATACCACGGATTATGACAAGTTGAATAATAATAAGGAGGAGAAGTAAGTAATGACACTCTTGACAAAGACAGAATGCTCAGCGCTGAGAGGTGTGGCTATAATAGGAATATTCCTGCATAACTACCTGCATTGGCTCGGGCCTATGGTTAAGGAGAATGAATACCAGTTCTTTCAGAGTAATGTGGACTGGATGGTCAGTCTGGTGTCCTGCCCTGATGAGAACTTGCTCTTCCAGTTGTTCTCGTTCTTCGGACACTACGGTGTGCCGGTATTCCTTTTCCTCAGCGGCTACGGCTTGGTACTGAAATACGAACGTGAAGCCACACAACCCTCTATGCCGTTCCTGCGCCATCACTTCATGAAACTCTTCCCTATGATGGTGCTCGGCTTCGTGTGCTTCGCCATGGTTGACTGGATTACGCCGGGCAGACACCACTGGGCATGGACAGACATCATAGCCCAGCTCACTATGACCATCAACCTCTTGCCTGACCCAGACCATATAATATGGCCGGGTCCTTACTGGTTCTTCGGACTGATGATGCAACTGTACCTTGTCTATATATTGGTGATACACCGTTACCGCCACTGGACGGTAGTGGCAGGCCTTACGTTGCTTTGCTGGGCATTGCAGGCCATGTGTGCCGGCTCTCCTGACGGCGAGGTGCTTAATCGCATCAGGTATAACAGCATCGGCGGTATGCTGCCGTTTGGCATGGGCGTGTTACTTGCACGCTCACAGGCACTACAGCAAAGGCTGTCGTCAGTAGGAGTGTGTGGATGGCTGGCTGTGCTCGGCATATCCGTGGCGCTGACAGCAGCGTTCTCCATGACTTTCCATACATGGCTGTGGGTACCGGCTCTCATCGTGGTGGTAAACGTGGCATTCGTTAAGGTTCTGCCACAGATAGGTGTACGTGCATTAGACTGGGTAGGAGCCTTGTCGGCAGCCATCTTCGTGTGCCACCCCATCACACGAAAGATATTCATACCCATAAGCCGTGGCGGTGCTATACTCGACGGCTTGGTACTCTATATCGTGGCAACAGTAATGCTCGCCATGTTATTCAGAATGATAATATCACAACTACAGAAAAAAGCATAACAGAAATATGAATATCCTTGACCATATAAAACTGCTCAGACCGTCACACTGGGTGAAGAACCTGTTTATCTTCCTGCCGGTGTTCTTCGGTCATCAGCTGACAAACGCCTCGTCATTACTTAACTCCTTCATCGCTTTCGTGGCATTCTCCCTGGCAGCCTCGGCGGTATATTGCTTCAACGACATCATTGACGTGGAGGCAGACCATCGTCATCCTGTTAAGTGCCAGCGCCCCATAGCCAGCGGCAGGGTAAGCATCACGTCGGCATACGTTATGATGGTAATGCTCATAGCGTTGAGTGCCGTGTCATCGTTGCTTTTCGGTAATGAGCATCAGTATATGGTTATGCTGGTGATAGCGGCATACGTGGTCATGGAGTTCCTGTACTGCACGTTCCTGAAGCGTTATGCCATCATTGATATATGCATACTCTCCATGGGCTTCGTCTTCCGCATACTGCTTGGCGGAGCCGCTACTGGCATAATCATCAGTCACTGGCTGATAATGATGACATTCCTGCTGACGCTCTTCCTCGGCATAGCCAAGCGCCGCGATGACGTGTTGCGTATGAATGCCACGGGCGTTGCTCCGCGCCATAACACCAAGAGGTATAACCTTACCTTTACCAATACAGCGCTGTGTATCACGGCATCGGTAATGCTCGTGTGTTATATAATGTACACCATCTCACCAGAGGTGACAGAGAATTTCGATACACAATACCTGTATCTCACCACAGTCTTTGTCATGATAGGACTCCTGCGTTATATGCAGTTGGCTGTGGTTGACGAACAGACCGGAGACCCGACGAAGGTGCTGCTCCACGACCGCTTTATGCAGTGTGTGGTAGCATGTTGGTTCCTCTGTTTCTTGCTTATCATATATGTATTGTGAGAATAGGACATTTTGGTGATTTCGCCTTTTTAATTTTGTCAACAAAAAAACACAAACTAGAAGAAAATGAGGCACGAAAAACGAGAAAAAGACACGTTTTTTGTTCTTATCACCCCCTCTTTTCCGTGAAAGCATAGCTTTTACAATGTAAAGTGATAGCTTTCACGGTGAGAAACGATAGCTTTTACACCCTGAAAGCATAGCTTTTGCGACGCAAAAGCTATGCTTTTTTCATGCTTTTTCATAACCCGCTACTGATTATCAATAAGTTACAGCCCTCCGTAGATTTCGCTGTACGCGGCCAGCAGGAAATAATTTTGAAATATCGCGAGCATAAGGCGTTAACGGAAAGTCCAAAATAGGACATTTTTGTCATTGGTTAACATAAATCAAGCCCAATTCAACACCGTATTCATATATTTCTTTGAACATGAATTGCCATAAATTGACCATAAATTATTCAGAAATTATTATTTATTTCTGAGCCGACAGGCTCCAAAGATTGTCCTGATGATTTTCTCTGATTTCTGCTCCGTAGGAGCATAATAAAAGCATAAAAGCCAGTCACACCATCAACAGGTGCAGCTGGCTTTTTCTTCTATGTGAATACTATTTCCTTTGTTATTGCGTTTATTCTATAGTTGGCACTCCGTACAGTGCAGAGGACTGCGCCACTCATAACCCTGACCTGCAGAACCACAAATACAACGGCAAGGAGTTTGACACCATGCATGGACTGAACACCTACGACTACGGCGCAAGGCAATATAGCTCCCTCGTCGGCAGGTGGGACAGAATGGATCAACTGGCGGAGAGAGACTATGCCACAAGTCCTTATGTGTATTGTCATAACAATCCAATAAACAGATTTGATGCTGACGGAAATATAGACTATTTCAGCAATAAAGGAGTATATCTATATTCCAGAGGGACAGAGCCATCAATGTATGTACAGCGTGGAAACAGTTTTGTCAATTTAAGTTCACTTGATCTGAGAAACAACGCTAATATGCAGACTGCTGCCAATATTGTAGGACATTATGCCAGGGAAGTCGGCATCAGCTATAATCAGAATGGTGGTACGGGGACTGTTGGGATAAGTACATTGCACGGAACGGATAATTCAAAAAATGATGTACTCGCTGCTACAGTCCATGGCAATATATTTCTAAAGATGATGAATGGAAAGTTGAGTGAATTTATGTACAACATATATCAGATGAGAGGTACATTGAGACATGAAGGTCAGCATAAAGAAGATATGCAAAAGAATATTGAGGCCACAAATACAAGGCATGCTGAGATCATACTCAATGAAATGAAACATTCTGATTTTTCAAATAGCAGCAAAGAATATCAAGAAGGCCAAGTTGGACAATTCAAAAGTTATATCAGAACAGCAATGAAGAAAGAGGAAAATAATGAACAGAGGCAGATTCTCGTACAAGAAGCTATGAAGAGATGTAAAGAACTGGGAATAGATTATTAAATAAGATTAAGCATGGTTATTAGAAGGTTATTGTTCATTTGTTTTTCTATTTTATGCATATATTCATGTCATCGTGATAATAAAGAAATATTACATGGCGGCAACTACAAATATTGGTATTTCAAAGAAAAAGGATGGAACGTTCCACTTTTTTATTATTTTGATGATACAGGCAAATGGACAATATTTGTCGCATACAAAACTGGATTCGAAGAATATGACGGTGGATATGATGTCATTTACAAAAAAAGATGGGAAATTAAAAATGATAGTATATTGAATATTAATGGATTTGATTTGGATATATTGGAGATAAATGATGATAGTATAGTTATCCGTAATGATTATCAACAAAGAACTATCTATGCAGCCCCAGACTCAATGATTCCAGAAGAATTCAGGAAAAAGATGTGATGACGATATTTCTACTCAGTGTTATGCCCGGTCACAACGACCGCGGCATAGCACTGATAGAATACGACGATATGAACGCCCCAAAAGCGAAAGGTTTATTTGCCCTTACGGGCAGAAATCAATTAAGAATCTTTTTTGTAATCTCAGGATCTTCGAGCCAGAAATATTTCTGAGCCGACAGGCTCCAAAGATTGTCCTGATGATTCTCTATGATTTCTGCTCCGCAGGAGCATAATAAAAAAAGCCAGCCGCGCCGATTTATGGCGCGGCTGGCTTTTTAATTATGTGTGAATGCTATTTGATAAGGACGTTGTTTAGATAATACGTCTGAACCAATAATCAAACAGTTTGAAATCTTCTATCGTCAGGGCGTCTGCCGGTGCGGTGTCCATGCGTAGCAACGGTATGTCACGGTACATCACGGCTACAAGCGAGTAGGTGCTTGGCGGTCCCATGACGTAGTCGCACTCGGAGAGCATGAACAGGTCTTCCACAGCGTTGCCGCCCAGCAGATGGATATGTGCGTTAGGTTGTTTTACCAAGGTGCGGAACTTGTCAGCAGTAACCTCTGGGTCATTGGTGGACAGATATACCTCAACCTGCTTTCCTTGCATCATTTGTGCGAAGGCATCAATGTATGCGGCATATTTCTCGTCGCTATAGAAGTACTTACCACCTTGAAAGTCTTTGTAGTCACCACGGCGGATGTGCACGCCCAGTCTAACCCTGTCGTTGCATGGCTCCGCTTCGCACTGGCTCATGCGCTGAGACACTGCAGTGGAGTATTGGCTGTCAATAGTGAAGAGGTCGCAAATCTCACTGCGGTATTTCAGGAAGAGGTCATACCAACGGCAGAACCATCCGCTTACCACTACATGCTTATGGCGCACCATCAGTTGTTCAGATACCGCAGGGTCATCGTTTTGCTTAAAGCGTGCGGTAGGCAGCAGCCGTAGAGCAGCAGCATATTTGGCAAACAGGTACATCGGGAAGCTGGTGTACTTTGTATGGCATATCTTGAAGAACCTGTATTTATAGCTAAAGCGCATGGACATGACAGAACGGTCATGCTCGCGTGCCCAGGCATATACATGGGCAAACTGCAACAGGTTGTTGCACATCTGACTTTTATCTCTGGCAAAAATCATATTAGTCGTTTGGGGGATTAGTCGTTTAGTCGTTTGGACCTCCCTCCCTCACGGGGAGGGCTGGGGTGGGTCTGTTTATTCTCTCTCATATAGTCAGGGAACGTGAGAGTCCACCTGAACCATCTCGCATATTTGCTACGCAGGGTGTCGTAGTCGGCAATCTTTTTGTATGGTAACCGCTTCTGTTGCCATGGGCGCAGCACCTTACGCTGTACAAAGTTGCCGTAGGTCTCAAACTCAGAGAAGCCCGACTGCTCGTTGCGGTCCAGATTGTCGATGATGACCTGCTGCCATGGCTTGCCGTCATGGTTGCTGCTCAAGGCATTGTGCAGTTCGTGTAGTTGCTCCTTGTCGAACAGCATCTTGTGGTCCACGTACGACAGGTTTCCTATCTCTATGCTGGGCAGTATTCTGCGTATGATGTCATAGTAAGGCTGGTGGTCCTCATAGCTAAGGTAGAATACCGTCTCTTGTTTGTCGGTGAGGAACACGTGCGGATGTATCAGCACGTGGTCAGCGTCAATGCACAGGTAATAGCGGCAAGAGCCGATGGCGCCAGACAACTTGACAAACTGCTGAAACAGCCAGCCGCTGCGGTCGCTCCCGTTAGAGAGCTTGATGTTGAGTTCCTTGGGAGCATAGCCGAAGACATTGTTTTCATTAATGAACTCCAGGTTGTTGGCGGTGCAGAAATCCATTATCTCCTTTTGGGCAGGAGCCACTATGTATATCTGCTTTATGGTGTGGCATACGCACTTCCTGACACCTTCAAGGCACAGGGGCAGTATCTTCAGGTCTTTCGCAATGATGGGTATCACCACGTCGATAGGTTCGTCTGAAGGCTTGAGTTCCGGATGCCAGCTCCATGACAGGCATCTGTATCTTAGTTTACGTAGTTCGTTTGATATTGACATAATTAATCATTTTGAAATACATAGAATATTACATCTTATATATAGGTATGACTTTTATTGTGTATCCGTTTTTCTCAATTGTGCGTTCCTCATCTGCGGTTACTATCAGCAAGTTAGAACAGTGAAGCTCTCCTGCTGCCTCTACAAGGGCATCAACTTCTCTCTTTTCAGTTTTTGCATTCGTAAGAGTATAGCTGACCTGAATAAGCTGTTTGATGTGGAAATCGTCACGTATTACAAAATCTATCTCCTTGTCGTTGCGTGAGCGATAATAGAAAAGTGTACGTTCTGTATTATAACCTCTGCGCAGCAATTCTGTGAAGACCTGATTCTCCAATAATCGTCCGATGTTCTCGCTTATGCTGAAAGCCCTGGATGTCACAAAACCATTATCTACCACATAGATCTTCTGCGCCGCTTTCTTCATTATCTTCATCTTGTTATCATAACGCATAAGGAAGAAAAACAGGAAAGGTTCATGTAGGTAGTCCATAAATTTCTTCGTGGTGGTAACACTCGAGAATCCCAATTCTGTTTTTAAGTCATTGGCACTAACAGGGTTGCAGAAGTTTGCAAGAAGATATACTGCCAAGGTGTTTAAGTCTGTAGAGTTGCGCACCTTGTGACGCTTGCAGACATCTTTCCATACGATATTGTCGAATAGTGTAAAGAGATAATTCTTGACAATGCTACGCGCCTGTACCGTTTCGGGATACCCCCCATTGTGAAGGTAGTCGTCAGCAATACTCCTGATATCGGTATTATTCCACTCTGCCACTTCCTGCATACTGAATGGCATCATGTCTATTTGTATATAACGCCCTGTAAGTACGGTAGCCATCTCGCTGCTCAGCATCTTTGCATTGCTGCCAGTAACTATCAAGTTCTTTCCTCTTCGGTAGAGTTTTGAAATCCATAAATCCCAATCATTCAGGTTCTGCACCTCATCAAGCAACATATATTCATAGTTAGGATATACCTCATCTAACATCTGCATGACGGTTTCTTCTTCCCACATTGCAAGCAATTGGTCATCATCGAAATTCAGATAGGCAAAGTTCTTGCCCTTTAGCATTAAAAGCGCATAAGTTGACTTTCCAACTCTGCGTGGACCACTGACCAGTTTAATCAGATTGTTTGCCAACAGTTCATCGGAATTGAATTTTGTCTTGCGCTCCAAATAGTGACGCTCTAACAGTTCGTCGCGCTCTTTTCGTTGATTAAGTATAACTGCTCTCATAGGAAATGATTTTGGGTGCAAAGTTACACTTTTTTATCCAATAAAACAAACTGTAGTGGATAAAAAAGTTACTTTTTTATCCACTACAGTGTTTAGACTGGATATTTCTACCTTTTATCCAAGTCATCGTATAGCTTTTGCAGGAAAGCCTGCGCCTGTTTCGTGAGTGTAGCACTGTTGGTGCCCATCTGCAGCGTCACCTTGTTGGAGGTGTTGTCATATATTACTCTGCCGCTGGTGGTGGTGATGCCCATGGCATCGGGGAAGGTGAAGAAAGCGAAATGAGGTGCTGCAGGGTCGAGCAGATCCTTGGAATAGGTGAAGTCGCTATGGTCTATGCCCAGCAGGGCAAGCAGTGTTGCGGCAATGTCTATCTGTGAGCCTATGACGTCGAGTGATTCTTGTGCCTCAGTCCTGAAACTCTCAATGGCACCGCCTGAAAGAATGAGAGGTACGCGGAAGCGCCACTGCTGGTAGTTATCGGCATTAGCTGGGTGGGCACCGAGATGGTCGGGCACGATGACCACCAATGTATTGCTCCAGCAGGGTAGGGTAGCCAGTTGATTCATGAACCTGCCCAGACACTCATCGGCGTATGCAAAGGCGTTGAGTTCAGGAGAAGACTTAATCTTGTTGTAGTTTGGCACATCGAAAGGCTCATGGCTGCTCTCTGTCATGATGCTGCGGAAGAAAGGCTTGCCGCTCTTGTCAGACTTGATGTCGGCAAGCAGACGGTCAAAGACAGGTCCGTCAGCCACTCCCCATTTGCCGGTATGCTGGCTCTTGGGGAAATCAACGTCAGACACTATGTGCTGAAAACCCGTGCCGACGAAATACGAGCGCATATTGCTATAGTTGATGTCGCCACCGTAATAGAAGGTGGTGGAGTAGCCGTTATGAGCCAGTGTGCCGGCAATGGAAGGCAGTGAGGTGCTCTTGTGAGGCATGTCCATCACACTCATGGTAGGCTGTGCAGGCAGTGCACTGTGTATAGACACCAAAGCCCTGTCGGTGCGGAAACTGTTGGCATAGAAATTATGGAAGTGCAGTCCGTCGTCAGCAAGTTTGTTAAGACAAGGTGTGACTCCCGGGATATGCATTATAGAGTCAGAGAAACTCTCAAGGGATATAAGGATTATATTATAACGCTTGGCTGTGGCGGAGGGTCTCAGCGCAGTGTGAGTCATCTTACGGAACAACGCCGTAGCTTCCTCGTCAGACATGAAACGATACCTCGTACCGATGTCCTGACGGTGCAGCATTGACTCCATAAAGCTGAATACAGGGTTTACGGCTGCATGGTTCTTGCGGTTGTCGGTAGAGAAATATACGCTGCCTGTATGGTTGGTGCCTGTGCTCACTCCGCCGCGTATGGGCAGAATCATGGATGCAGTGAGCAAGAGCAGGGCAATGTGTGCACCGATAAAAGATATTAAAGACCTGTGGCGGTAAGGCGTAAAGATACACTTGGTGGACCTCTTGAACATGAGGTATATGCCAATGGTCAATAATATGATGGACAAAGGCGCTAAGAACATCTGGGTGGCTGTCATGCTTGCCATAGCATCGGCAGGCGACGAGGTGATATAGAGCACCGGGGTGCTGTCGAGCGGAAAGCCCCAATAGCCGTACAGACCTAAGTTGCTGACGATGGCGAGGGAATACAAGAAAGATGTAATGGCAAAATACCCGTGCCACAGATGACGCAGAGCCTTGCCCCTCCGCCAAAGGGTCACAATGAGCATTAGTCCGGGGAGCATGGACAGGTAGCCGGCAATGGCGATGTCCAGGCGCAGGCCATAGACGAATATGTTGAGATAGTCTGACGGCAGAGGGTTGGAAAACAAACCGTTATATATCAGGATGAAAAACAGTTTGCTTACAATGCCAACCAAAGTCCAGAGTAGGAAGATACGTATAAAAATCCTTATAGCTTTCATTTCTGTGTGACACGTTATTTATGACGCAGCGACAGTCCGCCGTGGGTAACCTTCAGCCACTCCTCCTTGGAGCGCTTCCAACGACGGTGGCTCCACAGCCAGTAGGCTGGGTCGCGCTTGATGGTCTCCTCAAGCATCTCGGAATATATATCGGTAAGTTTGAACTGCTCAAACTTCTTAGGCTCGGTGGTGATGCGCTTGTATTCTGCCTCGTAGTAGCCACGTTTTATCCTGCGTACGTCGAGATAGTACACATCCATGTCAAGCTTCTGCATTATGCGCTCAGCCCCGGTGAACCAAGGAGTCTCATGGTGCAGGAAGTCGTTCCAATGATATATGCTCTCCCATGAAGGGCCTTGGTCGGCTATGAAGCCTACGAGTATAGGTTTGCCTTGACGCATATAGTTCACCATGTACTTGATAGACTTGTCGGCAGTGATGTTCTTGCCGCCGAAACGCTTACGGGTATATAGCACAAGCTGGTCGGTGACATAGTTCTCCAACGGATGGTACAACTGCGTACATGTACAAAGTTCGGAGTTAATCCATAGCGGCATACTGCTTATCCACTCCCAGTTGCCGTAATGACCAAGGAATACACCACACGACCTGCCATTGCGACAAGACTCCTCAAGTAGTTCGATGCCCTTGAACTTCATGCGTCGGCGCATCTCGCTCTTAGAGATAGAGAAGAACTTCACGCTCTCCATCATCAGGTCGCAGAAATGTGTGAAGAACTTACGCTCTATGATAAGGCGCTCGCGGGATGACAGTTCGGGGAAAGCGCTCTTGATGTTGTCATGTACCACCTTGCGGCGATAGCGTATGACATGAAATAAAAATACAGATGCCACGGAGGCAACGCCATGAAGGAACCACAGAGGCAAGTGTGACACCAGCCACCATACGCCAAACAGTATATAGTAGGCTGTCTGTTTTAGTTTGTGAAATCGTTCTTTATTGTAACTCATTACTGATTGGTAATTCTATATATATAGATGTAATCTATTAAAAAAACGTTTTTTCTCCCTTTTTATTGCTATATGTTGTGTAATTCACTTTTTTTTCTTATCTTTGCGAGAATAGAGAAATGCAAGAATATAGATTACAATAAAAATGCCAAGTTACGACATTCGACCGCTTCAACTGAGAATATTGCAGAATCTCAGTGCAATACACAAGGTGTGTGTGGAGCATGGACTGCATTATTATCTATGGGCAGGCACTATGCTTGGTGCGGTGAGACATAAGGGCTTTATTCCGTGGGATGATGATATAGACATTGCGATGCCGCGTAAGGATTATGATTTGCTTATGCGTAATGCAAGTAAATGGCTACCGGCTCAATATGAGGTTGTCAGCTATGAGACGGACAAGGAGAATTATCCGTTGCCTTTCGCCAAACTGCAGGATGCGGGCACTACGCTGATAGAACGTGCACACCTCAGTTATCTCGGCGGTGTGTATATAGACATCTTTCCGCTTGACGGTGTGAGTGACTGCGGTCTGAAAAGACGCTGGCACTTCATGAAGTACCAGTGGTACAAGAAGGCTCTGTACTTCGTCCACAGAGACCCTTACCGCCATGGTCATGGCGTAAGCTCATGGCTGCCGCTGCTATGCCGGAAGGTTTATACCATGCAGGGGCTGCAGGAGAAACTGAAGCGGCTGCAGACGGAGTATGACTATGACGAGTCGGCGTTGGTGGTTGACCATGACGACGGTCTGAAAGGCGTGATGCCGAAAGAAATCCTTGGTACTCCTACGCTGGTGGAGTTTGAGGGACAGCAGTTCTGCGGAGTGGAGCAGGCCCACGCATATCTGAGCAGGAAGTACGGGGAGTATATGGTAATACCGGACGGAGACCATCAGAGACAGCATAACTTCCACTTCCTGGATATGAACCTGAGTTATAAAGACTATAAAGAAAATAATTGATGTACAACGGATTCTCCATACTCATACCATCATGGAATAACCTGTCGTTTCTGAAATTGTGTGTGCAAAGCATACGCAAGAACTCTGCTATGCAGCATCAGATAATCGTGCATGTGAACGATGGTTCTGACGGAACATTGCAGTGGGTAAAGGAAGAGGGACTGGACTATACCTATACACAGCAAAACGCCGGAGTGTGCATAGCAATGAACATGATGCGCACCAAGGTCAAGACAGACTACATCTATTTCGTGAACGATGATATGTATCTGTTGCCGGGATGGGATACGGCTTTGATGGCAGAGATTAACAGCATAGGACATAACAGGTTCTATCTCTCATCAACCATGATACAGCCGCATGACCGTAATGATGTGGGCGTATGTGCAGATTATGGTGACAGCTTAGAGACTTTCAGAGAGGAGAAGTTGTTGGCTGAGTATATGCAACACCCGTGTGGTGACTGGCAGGGGGCTACACGTCCGCCAAGTCTGGTACACAGAGATATATGGGACACTGTGGGGGGATATAGCATAGAATTGTCACCGGGAATGTATAGTGACCCAGACTTTACTGCTAAGTTGTTGTTTATAGGCGTAACTTACTTGAAAGGCTTGGGTAATAGTCGCGTATATCATTTTGAGACGAAGACCACAGGACGTGTAAAAAGGAATGACGGCAACACGCAGTTCTTGTTGAAATGGGGTATATCAAACTCGGTCATGCGTCGTCAGATTACGCGTCAAGGGGAAGATTGGGAGAATAGAGATAAGTCGTTGGATGTGGAGCGTATAAGGAGCAAACGTGGTATGTCGAAGTGGAAAGCTGTGTGGTATCTGTTGAGAAAAGGCTTTGGCATAACACATAATATAGAAGAAACTTCAGAATCTGTTACGCCATGGATATAAAGATAGCTATAGCATACCATAAGCCTTCCGTCATTCTTGACTGTAAGCATTTCTTGCCGATACATGCAGGAAAGGCTCTCAGTACGTATGACTTACGTATTCAGGGTGATGATGAGGGCGATAGTATTAGTGAGAAGAATCCATGGTACTGTGAACTGACGGCTCTGTATTGGTTATGGAAAAACACTTCTGCTGACTATAAAGGCCTGATGCACTACCGCAGGATATTTGTTCAGAAGAGGTCATTTGTGTTATACCGTGCTCTTTTAAGGGTAAAATATAAGGTCAGGCAGTTCTCTTCTCTATGGAGTAAGTATAATAGTGTGGGAGTGAAGAAACAGTATGGATGTGACGATACGGATGTATTCCGTGGATATTCTGATAAACTGTCTGCACAGTTAGAGTCCTTGTTAAGCGATGGGACTAACATTATAGCACCACATCCGGGACGGTTCTATATGAGTGTCCGCCGTACATTGTGTAATGAGGTGGGAGGATACAACTTGGATATGCTTGAAGAGATTGTCAAGAACAATTATCCCAAGTTTTATCCGTATTACCAGAAGGCAATGAATGGCACATGGTTCTATAACTGCAATATGTCAATAATGGATAATGATACCTTCGGCACTTATTGCGAAATGTTATTTGATATACTTCGCAAGCATGAGGAAGCAACATTAAGCAAAGGCTATTTGCTTGATGTAAGCAAGGAGAAGGCATATTCCAGAATATCAGGTTACCTGGCAGAGATGTTAACCAATGCCTTCATTCAATATAGTAAGGCGTTAGGAAAGAAAGTCAAGGTGATGCCTGTAATATATCTAAACATAAAGTAAAAAGATGAATCAGCAGATATCGGTAGTCATAAATACATATAATGCAGAGAAATACCTGGCTCGTGTGTTAGAGACGGCAAGCTCGTTTGACGAGGTGGTAGTATGCGACATGGAGTCAACAGATGGTACGGTGGCTATAGCTCAAAGGTATGGTTGCAAGGTGGTGTCCTTTCCTAAGGCAAATCATAAGAGTGCAGAGCCTGCGCGTACCTTCGCTATACAGTCAGCGTCATCAGACTGGGTATTGGTGGTAGATGCGGATGAGCTTATTCCACAGGCGCTACATGACTATTTGTATGATTTCGTTAAGAACCCTGGCGATATCCGGGGACTGTATATACCGCGCAAGAATTACACAATGGGAGTGTTCCTGCCGTCATCATATCCTGATTACCAGTTGCGTTTCTTCATAAAGGAAGGTACAGTGTGGCCGCCATACGTACATACATTCCCGACTGTGCAGGGAAAGGTGGAGTATATAGATAAGAAGAGGAAGGACGTGGCGTTTGACCATCTTGATGACAGCACGCAGGCCACGATACGACGACTGAACAATTATACCGACAATGAGGTGGAGAAAAAGAGAGGCAAGCATGTGACGCTGCCGTATATGATATTCTCGCCGATGATGCGATTTATTAAACTCTATTTCCTCAAGGGCGGCTGTTTCTATGGTATAGCGGGCTTTGTGCAGGCACAGCGCTCGGCGATATATAAATTCACGATGCTTTGCAAACTTTATGAGAAACAGATAGGACTGTAGGACTGTCTTTCTTTGTTACTCTTAATGCAAATGATATAATGACATTCAAGAGAATATATTATACTCTGTTTCGTGGCATACACAAAAACAGGAAGTGGATATACTATGGCAAGGCAGTGCTTGCAATGCTGTTGCCCAATGTGTTCTGTCGTATAAGGAGACGGTCGCTTATGCGACAGTTTGATGCGATGGGGGCTGATGATAAGGCTAATATAACGGAAAGGGTGTTATATTACTGTAAGTTGCCGGCGGGTGCCAGCGTCAGGGAGATAAATGAGCAACTGCCCCGTACCAAGATGGCCCCACCGTATATGCCATGTACTGTAGGTGATTATTCGTTGGTAAACAAAAGGGGTAACAGTGTCTATTTTTTTGATTCGTATGAGCACATAAGATGCTTTGATACCCAGTTGCGTTTCCTTATGATTCCCGGTGATGTGTTTATTGAATTGTCTGCGCCGGCAATATGTAAGTCACGACTGGTAAGAGAGGGAAACAGTAACAATGTATTGCTTAACCTTGATAAGGTTCGTCATTTCTTGTGGATAGATGACCCGTTCTGTTGGGAGGAGAAACAATGTCGCATACTGTTCCGCGGTGCGACAGAGGGTAAGCCACGACGTGAACGCTTCCTTGAAATGTGGAGTGATAATGCTTTGTGTGATTTGAAGAGTACTGGTAGTATGGCGCTCTATGATCACCTGTGTTATCGCTATATTATGTGTCTGGAGGGAAATGATGTTGCGTCTAACCTGAAATGGGTAATGTCTTCAAACTCCATTGCCGTTATGCCTCGCCCTACATGTGAGTCGTGGTTTATGGAAGGAAGGCTTATACCTGGCTATCACTATATAGAGATAGCAGACGACTATCATGACCTCATAGACAAGGTAGAGTATTATGAGGCGCATCCTGATGAGGCTAAGGCTATAGTAGAACATGCCCATGAATGGGTGAGGCAGTTTCAAGACACAAAGCGGGAGAAGATAATCTCGCTCATGGTGCTGGAACGATATTTTCAGCAAACAGGACAATAAGCCTTGTTAAAAGTATAGAAAGGACTGCATTATGCATAGCGTGTCAATAATAATACCAATATATAACGGTGAAAGATACTTGTATCAATGCCTTGAGAGCATACAGATGCAGGGGTACACTGATTTTGAGGTGTTGATGATAGATGATGGTAGTACGGATGGCAGCGCTGGTATATGTATGGAGTTTGCGGAAAGAGACTCTCGTTTTAGATATAAGCATAAGGAGAACGGCGGTGTCAGTAGCGCACGCAATGTCGGAATAGAAGAGTCCACGGGGGAATGGCTCCTTTTTGTGGATGCGGATGACAAGATACCTGATAACGCATTAGGTAATTTCATGGCATGTCGTGGAGATGAGCGTACTGACCTCGTCGTAGGTGCTTATGCGATAGAAGACAAGGAAAAGCAGACTGTAGAGGTGCTTCGGGTAGGTGAGCCTGAGTTGAGCAAGATAGATTCTGCGAATATGTTGTTCTTGGAAAATAAGTATGGCTATCAGGGGTATATATGGAATAAGCTATTCAAGCGCTCTGTGGTATTAGAGAATAATATCAGGTTTGATGAGAGATACAGATTCAATGAGGACCGTTTGTTTTGCGTAGAGTATATATGTGCCATGAAGGGCGTGGCAAAGACATGCGACGATATCATCTATAATTATGTAAAGCATCTTGGAAGCACGATTGGTACTATGGGAAAGGACTTGCGCATTTTGGATGACTATACGTCTTCTCTCTATATTTACGAGCGAATGAAAGAATGTCATTTCCCGCGACGTACAGTCAGTCTGTCACGCGATAATCTCTTTTTCTCGTATGATTTCATCAGGCATAATCTTAAGTTGGCTGACGCAGAGGAACAAGTAAGGGTAGTAGGGGACATTAAGTCAAGGGCAATCCGTGATTCTGGTGGTATGTTGTTCTTCGCAGACAACAGGTTACGCCGGTTCTTGTCACGCCAGATAAACCACCTGCGTAGCAACAAGATATATTTAGAATCTTTGTTTTAGTTACATCTTCACCAGTCAATCACTTTGACGTTTTGTAACGATATTCGTTATTTCTGAAATATATTGTTATAATAAAAGTGCCGTCAGAAAACTCAAAATAGAGTTTCTGACGGCACTTTTGTTATTGTAGAACTCTTTGTACTCTTTCCTATAGTATCTTGTTAAGCCATCTGATTAAATGCAAGTTCGAGCGTATCATTCTACGAAACAGTCGGTTCTTGTCACGAAATTCGCGAGTCTGTATACACTGGTCGTTTTGAAAAGATTCCCAGTCTTCCAACACGTCTGACACATAATTTGGTACTAGTTCTTTTATCCATTGCTTACGCTCTTTCCTTACCTTGTCCTGATTAACGGAACTGATGCCATGAGTGTCGTATCGGCTTATTATGAATGGCAAGTGAACGAATTTGCATCCAGACAGAAACATTTCCATAAAGCGTTTCCAGTCTGCAGTGATAGCAAAGCGTTCGTCATATGACCTTTCTTTTAAAAGTTTTGTTTTGATAAAAGAGCTTTGGTGATTAACAGAATACTTGTATAAGGACTTTAGTGTAAGTTGCTCATCATATTTGAAAACAGACGGGCGTTTCCCATTGTCAAATAAGGCATTCCCATAAAGCACATCTGCATCAGTATGCTTGTCAAACACCTTCTGCAATGTGTCTTGTTGGTATAACGTGTCACCACTATTAAGAAACAGCAGGTATTCGCCTTGCGCATGTGCGATTCCTTTATTCATTGCATTGTAAACTCCAGTATCCTTCTCGCTGCACCACCATGATGTTTCATTACTAACAGATGATATATATTGCGCACTGCCATCGATGCTACCACCATCTACAACAATCCATTCGTAGTCTTGCCAAGACTGCTGGAATATACTTTCCGCGGTCATACGCAAACCATTCTTGTTATTGTAATTAATAGTTATAATGGATAATGTCATATATTGATTTTATGTTTTGGGGTCTTCTATAACTGTTGCATATCATACAGGCGTTTGTAGTAGCCGTTCTTGGCTATCAGCTCGTCGTGTTGGCCGCACTCCACTATCTCACCTTCGTAAAGCACATATATCTCGTCTGCGTTCTTGATGGTTGACAGGCGGTGGGCTATGGCCACAGTGGTGCGACTCTTCATCAGTCTCTCCAAAGCTTCCTGCACCAGTCGCTCTGACTCTGTGTCGAGTGCTGAGGTGGCCTCGTCGAGTATCAAGATTGGAGGGTTCTTCAGTATGGCACGGGCTATGCTGATGCGCTGGCGCTGACCACCAGACAAGCGACCGCCACGGTCACCAATCAGGGTGTCATATCCGTGCTCGCTCTCCATGATGAAGTCATGGGCATTGGCAATCTTTGCCGCTTCTATCACCTGCTCCATCGTGGCATTCTCCACGCCGAATGTTATGTTGTTGTAGAAAGTGTCGTTGAAGAGTATGGCCTCCTGGTTTACGTTGCCTATGAGCTGGCGCAGGTCACTGATGCCAACCTCGCGTATGTCCTTGCCGTCAATGAGTATCTGGCCGCTGCATACATCGTGGTAACGAGGTATGAGGTCAACGAGTGTTGACTTGCCAGAGCCTGACTGTCCCACGAGAGCAATGGTCCTGCCTTTTTCTACGGTGAGGTTTATGTGCTTCAGTACGTCACGTCCCTCAACGTAATGGAAACTTACATCTTTAAGCTCCACCTTGTCAGTGAAGGCGTTGAGCTGCTTAGGTTCCGGCTGTTCCTTGATTGGGTTCTCAGCCTTGAGTATGAAGTCAATACGGTCCATGGATGCCAGACCGAGAGGAACCTGGTATATAGCTCTTGTAAACTCTTTCAGTGGATTGATGACGCTGTAGAGTATCACCATGTAGAATATGAAGGTGGAGGCGTCGATAAGGCGTGAGCCGGTAAGTATGAGCCATCCGCCGAAAAGCAGAACTATTACAATGATGACTGTTCCGAGGAACTCAGACATGGGGTGGGCCAGTGACTGACGTGCTGACACTGTGATGACGGCGTTACGATATGTGTTGTTAACAGCCTCAAAGCGGTCTGTCATCTTCTTCTCGGCAATGAAAGCCTTGATGATACGCAGTCCGCCGAGTGTCTCGTCAAGTTGTGACAGTATGTTGCCCCACAGCCTTTGTGCAGTGGTCCCCTGAGCTTTAAGGCGCTTGCTTACCTGTCCCATTATTATGCCTGCTATTGGTGCCACGACGATGACAAACAGGGTAAGTTGCCAACTTACGAATATCATGGTAGCAAAACATATTATGATAGCTATAGGGTGGCGTATCAGCATATCTATGGAGCTGGTGAGAGAACTCTCCACCTGTCCTACGTCAGAGCTCATGCGTGCTATGATGTCGCCCCTGCGCTCAGATGAGAAGAAAGCCAACGGCAGTGATAGTACCTTGCGGTACAGCTCCATACGTATGTCCTTCACTATGCCGGTGCGCAGCGGCAGCATGACAAAGAGCGAGGCAAAATATCCGAGAGTCTTGAGCAGTGTCATGACAACCAGTCCGCCGCCCATGATGCACAGTGTGACAAATGCTCCGTGTTGTGCCATCAGCTCCTGAACGTATGCGTAGCCGTTGTTGACGAGCAAGTCTTTGTTGAGTGTTGACCATGTCCACTCCTGATAATGATAAACCTTCTGGTCTATTTGGAATAGTATGTTGAGTATCGGTATCAAGACAACAAACGATACCACATTCATTACCTGTGAATAGATGTTGAGGACCACAGCCCATACGAGTGAAGACTTGTAGGGGCTGAGATAACGTCGCATTATCTGCAGAAATTGTTTCATAATTAGATGCAAAGTTACGTTTTTTTTATTACATACCAAAATAACGTAAGTTTTTTTTCTTTCAGTGCCTTATTTCTTCTGTTTTCATGTGTTGGTAAGGAAAATAATAGATACATTTGCAGCATATAACTGTAAAAGATGGAAAACGTACCTATAAAGATAGAGAGCTTTGGCAGTGAGTATTCAGAGCAGGGGCTCAAGGAGAAACTTTCCAAGATAGCGCGCAAGGCTGGCATCAAGATGGCTTATGCTGTGCTTGTGGCCTTCTATGCCGTTCAGTCTGATACCTTGTCCTTCAAGGAGAAGGCGAGGCTATATGGCGCATTGGGCTATTTTATCTTGCCGGTGGACTTGATACCTGACGCAATACTCGGCATGGGCTATTCAGATGACTTAGCTGCATTGGTGTATGTGCTGCATACAGTCAGCTCAAATATAACACCAGAGGTGAAGCAGCGTGCACGAGAGAAATTGTGCTCGTGGTTTGATAATGTTGACATAGACATTGATTTCTGAGTGTTGTTGCAAAAAGCATGGCGCAGATATGAGGTGTGTTGCCTCATGTCTGCGCCATTTGTTTTATAGCTTGAGTACAGTTATTTCTTATCTTCCCATATATGGTCTTTAGGGAACGGCTCTCCGCCCCATGCCTTTACCTGCGTCCATTTCTCTGCTGGGCAGGTCCAGAACGGGTGGTCGGCAGGCAGTCCCAATGGCAGCAATACCTCTGAGGTGATATATAGCGAACCGTTGTTGGTGTACCAGTCTGCCACCTCAGGCTGACGACCGCAGAAGCCTATCGTCAGGAAACCCTTCTCGTTATAGTTTCCCGGTGCGTCCCACATACGGTGCATTACCTTCGTGAGGGCAGCGCGCACCTGTCCGTTGCTCAGCTCCTGCGGCAGTGTCTGGTACCATGCCATCAGCGCCAGTGGTTGCATGGCAGCGAGGCGGTAAGGTATGCTGCGCCCGAATACAGGGAATGTGCCGTCGGGTGATATGAACCGCTCAAGTATTATGCTGTATTTCTGACAGCGTTTAAGTGCGCGGTTGTAGTAGTCACGGTAGTTTATCTTCCAGCCATAGCCTCTCACGTCACGCATGGTGCCGAGAGTCTCGAGGTACATGGCATGGAACACGAAACTGCTGTAGTAGTCGAAGGCAAATGTACCTTCACCGTCACTGTACCAACCATCGCCCACGTACCATTCCTCAACCTTGCGTACGGCTCCGTTCACCCTGTACTGGTCGTATGGTGCTCCAGCCTTTGCGAGGAATGACTCTATCGTAGAGGCGAACAGCAACCAGTTAGTGTAAGGTGGCTCCACACGGCGCAGGCGTGTAAACTCGTCAATGTAGCGTGCCTTGGTTACGGAGTCGAGCGGCAGCCACAGTGCGTCATAGCCACGCAACAGGCTTTCTGCTATGTATGCGGCATCCACGAGCGGCTGTCCCTCCTTGCGCCATAGCAGATAGTCCTTTGATTGCGGGTCAACGGCATGGGCATAGCTCTTCAGTGCCCACTCGCGCAACTGCTTGCGCTGCTTACCCTCAGCAGTGTCATCGTCAGGCAGAGAGAGCCATGGTGAAATGCCTGCCATGAGTCTGCCGAAGCACTCCATATATGTCACGCGCTTGTCACGCTTGTCAAATGAAGGACTCACCTCTATCTGCATCTCTGTTGAGAGCATACCGCGCGACATAGGCTCCAGCACCGGTGCTGCCAGTCTGTATGCCTGCTCTGCCCAGTATTCACGGTCTGTCTGCTGTTTCTTTGCCGCCTCTGCAATGCCTGAATACAACGACATACTCAAGACTAATAAAGAGAGTAGAATCTTATTTCTCATATTGTTTACGCTTTATTTATTTGTTCGTTTGCAAAATTAATGTTTCTTGTTTCGTATCGCACAACTGTGTTTGAATAAATGTATAATCAGTAAGTCAATAGCAAGTAAGGGTACAGGATAGAAAACCAATAAGGTGAATACTAACCACGTCAGGACGTTATACTCTGAGCCGGGAGCGTCAAACAACATAATGTCAGCAATGAGAGTCAGTGGATACGCTATTATGGGGAGAGCAAAGAGTATGCAGAGAGCAAAACATATTTTCTTACCTTTGTAGTCCTTTGGTATCAAGGTGTATTCTTTCTCACATTTCTCGCGGAGTCGTAATGCCAGATACACTCCCAGCCCCATTATTGAATATACTATCAGTCCTATTATCGAATATATCATCGCCTTAGTTCCCTTATTCCATAGTCATTTTTATGCACTTAGTCTGGATGCCGTTGAATGTCAGCCTAACGATGTAAACACCCTGTTTTATGTTCTGCTTTACAGGTGTAGTGCGTTTTCCGCCTTCAGTTGTGGGCTGGTTGACTACAGTGCATACCTTGTGGCCGTCCTGTGTCAGGATGTCTAAACTTACATGGCCGCCCTTAGGTGTAGAATATATGATGTTTCCGTTGTCAACACTCAGTGACAAGTCTGCGTCATTGTCAATTACAGGTTGTATTCCTGTTACTGGCATATCGCCTCCTCCTCCGCCACCGCCATAACCACTGACGCTACCTTGGTTTATGATAACATTGTCAAGATATATTACAGAGCCGTCTGTTTCTGTTTCTGTGAACTTAATGAGCACTTCCGTGTCGTCCTCTGCGGAATTGGAGTTACAGGTGGTTTTGCCGTAAGGTGTTGATGAATTTACCGTGACCTCCGTAATTTTTGTCCATGTTGAACCGCCGTCGGTGGATTTTTCCACGACAATGTGTTTGTTACTGCCTGATGTACGATGAACGAATGTTATTGTTCCTGGGCGGTCGAGGACGGGAGTGATGAGATATCCCCCCTGATATATTACGGCTCGCAAGTTGTCGTTATCCTTTTTGCCATAAACATTGTTTAATGTCCATTCGCCTGACGACAGGTTGACTTTAGTGTCATAGGCAGAGGCACTCGTAGGCAGTCCGCTTTCAAAGTTTTCATTGATAATTTGAGCTTGACTGATGCCGACAGCAAGCGTAATGAATGTTGCAATTAAAAATAATTTCCTCATCTTATTCGAATTCTATGGTGATTTTCTCCATTCGCTTAATAGTCTGAATTATTAAGTCAAATGCAAATGTATGATTTTTTTTTGAATTTTATGCAAAAAAGGAAGAAATAGTTTCGTGTCAAGCGATTTTTTTACTTGTGAAGGATTATACAGCGGGTGTATTGACATTTTGATAGTATTTGTGCGGTTTTTGTTTACAAAGTGTCAAAACGAAAAATGCCGTCAGAAAACTCAAAATAGAGCTTCTGACGGCATTTCTATAGGTGTATTTAGGGGTAAAAACAGCTCTTAGGATGTGAAAGCATAGCTTTTACATTGTGAAGTGATAGATTTCATCTCATGAAAGCTATGCTTTGACAATGCGAAATGATAGCTTTTACGACGTGATTTGATAGCTTTCAGAGTGAGAAAATTTAGCTCTGAAAAATAAAACGCTAATTATCAGTTATTTGCATAATTATCTATTTTTGGCTGTACGAAAACGGATGGAAAACAAAATCGTACAGCGCAAGGAAATGATGGTTGCGGAAATCAAAGTGTAAGGAAAAGGACAGGAAAAGTAACAAAAAGCCTCTTAATGGAATTCTTGGTTAGTGTAGATTCGTTTCGTGAAGTGAAAAATGTAAGGACAAATCAGAGACTATTACGGTATTATGGCGCTTGGCTGTTTTTATGTTATATGTATTCTCAGTTAATCTTTTGATTTTTTTAAGAAAAATTTTGATGATTCGCAAAAAGTTCGTATATTCGCAGTAGAAAATATCAGTTGTGTTTTTAGAGAGAAACATATTAAGACTGACATTTCACTACATATATGAAAAAGCGTCACACGATGCTTTGTCAATTGGCTATCTGAAATTACCACAATCAGTACGTTGGTCATAGGCAATGCAGAGTTTGATGCCACGTGGATGCTGATATAGTGTTCCCGTAGTGTGCTAGAAGACAGATACTGGTCTTCTATGCACACTTGATGGGATATATGTTCAGTATATACGTGGGTATCACTCTACTCGTCAACCAACGTGGGCTGTGGTAGGCCTCAGATAGCAGACGAGTAAACGAGTGGATACCCACGTTTTTCTTTATGTGGAAACAAAAAATAGTAATAGCTCTGAACTGGGGTGTCATAGGGCATATAAAACAATGTTTAAGTATGGAAGTAGAAGAATTGAAAAGGTTTGGTGCTATGTTAGAAAATGATTACAACAGGTATTGTTGTGCGAGTAGTAAAAAAGAGAAAGAGGATGCTTTGTTTCAACTTCAAGAATTGATGAAAAGGCCTGTTTTGGTTGATTACTTTAGTCGGTGCCCGATGGCTTTAACGTCTAATATAGTTAAGTATGGACTAGACTCTGAAACAGGAAAGTGCATTCAAAAATTTATTGAGAAATATAAGAGTATTAAAGATTAAAATTTACAGATTATGAAAAAGATAAAATTATTTGCATCCTTTATAATGGGAATGGCATTCATGGTGAACATATCCTCTTGTTCAAAAGGTAATGAAAATGAGGACTTTGGTAGTGGTAGTGGCAGTGTAAGTAACGGAGCAATAAACGATCATCAATATGTAGATTTGGGATTAAGCGTAAGATGGGCTACATGTAATTGGGGCGCATCTCAGTCTGGACCGGGAATGTATAATCGTGGTACCTCATACGAGTACACATCAGATAGTAAATTTGATAGCTATGATGTTGTAACAGGAGAATGGGGGGCACCTTGGCGCAGGCCTATGAAAGTAGAGATTCTAGAACTCGTACAGAAATGTACTTGGAGATATGATCAATATCTTGGTGAGAGAGGTTGTGCTATCGTAACAGGCCCGAATGGCAATAAAATATATATACCACGTGGAAATTATCATTCAAGAAGTCGAGTTGGAAATGATAAGGCCACAGTATTGCGAGTTGGTACTGCCTCAGAGTATGCGTCTGAAGGTATTATTGAGGCTGATGTGGTACGTGAAAAGATTAAAATGGCTAAGAATCTTAATACAGCAAAGGGAGAAGTGGCATTGTATGACAATACCCCAATAAATAGAACTATGTTAGAACAGCTATTAGCGAATGCAAAAACTTATGAGTATTATTCTGATACCGATTGGATTTGGTATCCGACAGATAATGGAGTCATAAATGCTACGGGTAATAAAAGATATTTTCTTTCAAATGATGAGGCAGTTGTGTGTGAGATATCTTCACGTGATGAAGGAGGATATTTAAGTGTAAGTCGTTACATAAGACCTGTAGCACCGTATTGATCGCGTGTATAATGCAGTAAGGATTCAAGTTCTATCATTCATTTGAATAAACTTTATATTTCATAAAATATGAAACGTAAAATATGAAATCAAACAATCTTTTTCCTGAAGATGACTATTCCATGGCAAGGTGTTTCTATCTGAACCATGAACATAATTGAAAATAAAAACCAGCGCTCATTACTTGATAATGTGGCGCTGGTTTTATAGTTATTAATTAAAGTGTAGCAACTGAAAAATGTTAGAAATTGCAAGAATCGTCGTTTGTGGGTCATTTGCATTTTCGTCAAGATAATGACCATCTCTAAGATTTTCTCTATACAATTTCTCTGTTTAAAATCTCAACCATTTCCGCTGGAGTCACCACAATAGGAGATTTCGGGAAATGCTTCGTATTACCTGTTACCAGATAAGCATCTTCCTTCGACATTGCTATCTCATAAAACACTACATCCTTAGGGTCTGGAAAATCTTCTCTAACAGGAGTGCGTTTAGCACTTGTTCCCATTTTTATTATCATGTCAAGTATGTTTTTTACTTCATCATGTGGGAAACCGAATTTTTTCCTCCCAAGCACTTCTTCATATTCTGCAATGATTTCGTCATTATACAAAGGAAGGATGTTTTTTTCAAAAACAGCCTTCACTACTTGTACTGTTGCAGCATCAGAGTGACGCGACAGTAATGCTGACACGAGAACGTTAGTATCTATTACTGCGTAAATCATAAAGAGTCCTTTTCCCTGCGGTGTATTTCTTCGCGAGCCATCTTGATTTCATTATTAATCTCATCAAGCGTTAAGTCTGGATATTGTCCACTCTCTGCCATTTTCCTTATTTTGAGAAACGACTCCAGACCTTTACTTGAATCATCTTTGTCGGCTGCTTTAATCTCAAATGGGATTTTCCTATACACAACGACTGCATTTGCAAAGATATTCATAGCAGTATTGGCACTCATGCCAAATTGTGAACAGAGTGCATCGAAACTTTGTTTAAGTTGCGAGTCCATGCGGACTGTCATTGATACCTGTGCCATAATTCTTGGGGTTTAATATATCATCACACACGCAAAGGTAGGTATTTTTAATTCATCATGCAAGCATTTTGACGTATTTTTTTATCATCTTGGCATTGCTGCTATAGTAACAAAAAGCCCCCACCTGCTTTCATTGTGATGAATGCAAGTGGGGGGTATGTTATTTTGTCTTTGGCTTACTCGCTCTTGAACAGGTCCTTTATGCCGCCGATAGAGCCCATGAGGTTTGTGGCCTCGTAAGGCAGGTAAACGGTCTTGGTGTCCTGACCGCTGGCGATGTCCTGCAGAGTCTGTATGTATTTCTGGGCAAGCAGGTAGTTGGCAGGGTTGGCGCTCTTGCCCACGGCCTCGGTGATTTTGTCGATGGCTACAGCCTCTGCCTCAGCTTTGCGGATGCGTGCCTGTGCCTCACCTTCTGCCTGCAGTATCTGCTGCTGCTTGGCAGCCTCAGCACGGTTGATGACTGCGGTCTTGTCGGCCTCAGACTTCAGAATGACTGCCTGCTTCTCACCCTCAGATGTAAGGATGGTGGCACGCTTGTTACGCTCCGCCTGCATCTGCTTCTCCATGGCCTGCAGTACGGTAGCAGGAGGTATGATGTCCTGCAGCTCTACGCGGTTCACTTTGATGCCCCACTTGTTTGTAGCGTCGTCAAGAACGAGGCGCAGCTTGGAGTTGATGGTGTCACGTGATGTGAGAGTCTGGTCAAGCTCCATCTCACCGATGATGTTACGCAGGGTGGTCTGTGTAAGTTTCTCGATGGCGTTAGGGAGGTTGCTTATCTCATACACAGCCTTGAACGGGTCAACAATCTGGAAGTAGAGCAGCGCGTTGATCTCCATCTGGATGTTATCCTTGGTGATAACATTCTGTGATGGGAAGTCATACACCTGTTCGCGCAGGTCAATCTTGTCCGTCAGCACATAGCGTCCGCGTGCCATTGCCACCATGTCCTTTGCCTTGTCGATGAAAGGAATGATGACGTTGATGCCAGGTTCAAGAGTCTGGTAGTACTTACCCAGTCGCTCAATGATTTTTGTCTCTGACTGTGGAATGATTACGATTGTTTTCTTCAATACGATTACTGCCAATACTACGATGACAATAAGAAAAGTTGTTAAGAATCCCATAGTAAATAAGTTATGAATTATGAGTTATGAGTTGAAGAGACCCACCCCGACCCTCCATGTGAGGGAGGGAGATTGGGCGATGAATTACGAATTATGCATTATGAATTATGCATTATGGATTACGTCAACCGTGAGTATGATGCTGTCGCGTGACACTACTTGTACGGTGGTGCCTGCGGGTATCTCCTGTCCGTCAGCTGATACGGAACGCCACTCGTCGCCGTCTATCTTCACGTATCCGTGACCATTGGCAGGTATTGTCTCTGTTACTTTACCATGCTTGCCTATAAGTGCGTCGGCGTTGCTCTTGCGCTCCTTCATGTTGCCGTGCAGATGTTTTACAAGCGGCGGGCGCACGAAAAACAGACATAGCAGGGAGGCGCATACCCATACCAATACCTGTACCCAGAATGGCAGGCCGATAAGCGCTGCTATGATGGAGGCTAAAGCTCCGAAAGCAAAACAGATGATGTAGAAGTCGCCACTTGTCAGTTCAAGAGACATCAGCACTAAGCTCGCAATGAGCCATAGCAGCCATATATTCGTAGTAAAATATTCTAACATGCTATTTTAGGTGTTTATAAGTTAATGGTTAGTTGTCTTATTCTTTGCGAAGATACTAATTTTTTCTTATACAGAAAAATTATTACGTCTTTTTTTACATTTTGTCAGTGAAATAATGTTATTGTCATAGTCTGCATGGCAAACAAAAAACAGAGGGAAGCACCGTTGTGTGGTGTTCCCCTCTGTCTTATATAGTCTTATGTGGTTTCTCGTTGTTTATTCGTTGCCGAATACTATTACGCCGTCTTTGCTGTCCACGGTGATGGCGCGTTCCTTGTTGACGGTGCCTGCCAGCAGTTGCTTGCTAAGGGCATTGAGCACGTCTCTCTGTATAGCGCGCTTTACCGGGCGTGCGCCGAAGTCAGGGTCAAATCCTGCCTCTGCCAGTGTCTGTATGGCGGCGTCGGTAACCTTGAGCGTGAAGCCCTGTGATTCGAGCATCTTTGCTACGCGGTTCATCTGCAGGCGTACAATGTCACTTATCTGCTCCTTGCTGAGCTGGCTGAAGTTGATAATCTCGTCTATACGGTTCAGGAACTCCGGACGTATAGGCGGTTTCACCATACCGTTGCCGTCGAGTATAGGTGCGCGGCCGTAGAGCTGGTCCATGGTAAGGTTGCTCGTCATGATGATAATGGTGTTCTTGAAGTTCACCACGCGTCCCTTGGAGTCTGTCAGCCTGCCGTCGTCAAGCACCTGCAGCAAGGTGTTGAATACATCAGGGTGAGCCTTCTCTATCTCGTCAAACAACACTACTGAGTAAGGCTTGCGGCGCACAGCCTCTGTCAGTTGGCCGCCCTCGTCATATCCTACATATCCCGGAGGCGCACCGATGAGCCTTGTCACGCTGAACTTCTCCTGGTATTCGCTCATGTCTATGCGCGTTATCATCTGCTCGTCGTTGAAGAGGTAGTCGGCAAGAGCCTTTGCCAACTCAGTCTTACCTACGCCTGTGGTGCCGAGGAATATGTATGACGCTATCGGGCGCTTAGGGTCTTGCAGGCCGGCACGGCTGCGGCGTACGGCGTCGCTCACTGCCTGTATGGCTTCATCCTGACCTATCACACGCTTGTGCAGCTCGTCCTCCAAGTGGAGCAGCTTGTCGCGTTCGCTTTGCATCATCTTGGTCACAGGTATTCCTGTCCAGCGGCTTACCACCTCAGCTATGTCATCGGCGGTAACCTCCTCACGTACCATCTTGGCGGCGCCAGCGCTTATCTCCTCCTGTACCTTCTTGATGCCATCCTCCAGTTCCTTCAGTTTGCCGTAGCGTATCTCGGCAACCTTGCCGTAGTTGCCCTCGCGCTCAGCCTTCTCGGCCTCAAAGCGCAGACGCTCTATCTCCTGTTTGTTCTGTTGTATCTTGTCAACAAGGTTCTTCTCCTTCACCCACTCGGAGCGCATACGCATCTGCTCATCCTGCAGGGCAGAGATGGTCTTGTTAAGCTCAGCCAGCTTCTCCTTGTCATCCTCACGCTTTATGGCCTCGCGCTCTATCTCAAGCTGCTTGAGGTGACGCTCCAGTTCGTCCAGTTCCTCAGGTACAGAGTCGCGCTCCATACGCAGCTTGGCGGCAGCCTCATCCATCAGGTCGATGGCTTTGTCAGGCAGGAAACGGTCGGAGATGTAACGCTCAGACAGAGTCACCGCGGCGATGCAAGCATCATCTTGTATTCTTACGCGGTGGTGGTTCTCGTAACGCTCCTTCAGTCCGCGCAGGATAGAGATAGCGCTCATCTCGTCAGGCTCGTCCACCATCACAATCTGGAATCGACGCTCCAGCGCCTTGTCCTTCTCGAAGTACTTCTGGTATTCGTTGAGGGTGGTAGCGCCTACGGCTCTCAGTTCGCCACGCGCCAGTGCCGGTTTCAGTATGTTGGCGGCATCCATGGCGCCCTCGCCACCGCCTGCACCAACAAGGGTGTGTATCTCGTCAATGAACAGTATGTACTTGCCCTGCGACTCTATCACACCGTTTATCACGCCTTTCAGCCTCTCCTCAAACTCTCCCTTGTACTTGGCGCCAGCCACCAGCGCACCCATGTCGAGAGTGTAAATCTCCTTGTCCTTCAGGTTCTCTGGAACGTCGCCGCGTACTATGCGTTGCGCCAGTCCCTCGGCTATGGCGGTCTTACCCGTACCAGGCTCGCCTATCAGTATAGGGTTGTTCTTGGTGCGTCGTGAGAGTATCTGCAACACGCGTCGTATCTCGTCATCACGCCCTATCACGGGGTCCAGTTTCCCCGCCTTGGCATCGGCCACGAGGTTTTTGCAGAAACGTTGCAGTGCCTCCTTGCCGCTCATTGCTTGTTCTTGATTCATCATCATAGTCTAACTCCTTTCTTCTAATGTTTTGATTTTGTTTTGTGTATTTACGCTTTTACACAACCCAAATCTCATTCCATCATCAGTTAATGTGTCATTGTGGCAACAAGAGAGGACAATGTGTCACTTTGTGATTGTCTGTATAATAAATAAAAGAGGACTGAGCTGTAATGAAGCGTCAGTCCTCTTTCTTTGCACTATAAATTAGGAGTTATTATTCTTTGTGTTGTGTTATATATATTAGTATCCTGGGTTCTGGCTGATGCCGAGGTCTTCTTTTGACAATCCTGTCGGGATAGGCTGGCGGTAGTGTTTGCCGCGCACATTGTTAAACTTAGCCTTGAGGTGTGTGTGCACCTTGCCGAAGTAGGTAGCCTGGTCGGCAGTGTATGTCTGCCCCAGTGATGTCTGCCAGTCATCAGCGAAGTGCTTGTAGTGCTGTACCTCCTTGACAGATGCTATGAGGTTCTTCCAACGGTATGAGTTAAGAACAGAGAACTGCTCGTATGTGAACTCATAGTCCCACTCACGTTTGATCTCGTCAAATGTAGGACCTACCGCAGGGTCAACAGTCGCAATGCCGGCACGTGTGCGCAACTGATTGAATGGCTCTGCTGCCTCGCTGTTACGTCCCAGCTGTACCAGTGCCTCGGCCTTGATGAGCAGTACCTCGGCGTAGCGTATCTCGATGCGGTCAACGGAGTTCTGGGTTATCTCCAGGTTCTCTGAGTTATCGTAGCTCTGGTCCACTCCCTTGCCGTTGATTGGAGTATATACAGGTGAGTAGTAGTGGTATGTCTTTCCGTCCTCAGGGTTCACGACGGAGGTGAAGTAGGTCTCGGCCAGTCGCTTGTCGGTGGGCTGCTCTGCATACCAGTCATCATAGAGGTCGTCGTCAGCCACCTCGGTGTGGTTCTGCTTGTATCCGCGTCCGTTCTCACCATTTTGGTATGGGAAGGTCCATGAGCAGTGTGTCTGGTGGTTACCTTGCTCGTCATATGCGTCGCCGTCATGAGCTATGGTGAAGAGGTGCTCGTTAGTGCCGCGCTTGTTGCTCTCATACTCGCGTCCCCACAGTTTGTTATAATCTGGGTCGAGTGCAAGCAGGTGGCTGTTGATGACCTTGTCGGCATACTCTACGGCCTTCTCCAGACGTGAGTCGGTCTTGGTGAAAGCAGGGTCGGTCTGTGTGTTGGCTATGGCTGCCACTTGTGACTGAGTAAGAGGGTTGTCACCCCATACCAGGTAGGTACGTGCCAACAGTCCTTGTGCGGCCTGCTTTGACGGTATGCGTGGGTCTCCGTTGTAGTTTTTCAGCAGAGACTCTGCGTCGGTGAAGTCTGATACAATCTGGTTGAATACTTCGTCTATTGACTTGCGCTCGGTCGTAGAACCGCCATTCTCTGTGAATACTGGTACTTCGCCCCATAGCTGGACAAGTTTCAGGTAAGCCAGTGCGCGGAGAAACTTAGCCTTACCTACAGCGGCATTGTATCCTTCCTGTGTTATCTTGCCGGCAGCAAGAGAGTTGTTGAGCGTTACGATGTTTTCGTTGTTCTGTGCCACACCCAGAAGCAGGTGGTTGAATATCTTTACTTGATACCATGTGGTAGGCTCCTGCTCGAAACGTGAGTTCACCGGACCAGCCTCGCCCTCTTCGCCCTCAAACGAGATGAGCTTGTTGGAGTTCAGTTCAATGATGAATGAGAATGATGAGCTCAGTGGCTGCCAGTGGGAGTACACGCCATTGACGAGTGCCAGGGCGCTGGCGTCGTCGGCTACTACATTATCGATGTTTACTTGGTTTCCTGTTGCGTTGTCGTCTGACGAGCATGATGTGAAACCACTTTGCAAAGTGAGTGCTGCTACAGCTGATAGGAAAAGTGTTTTTTTCTTCATGTCTAATCTCCTTTCTTTTTTTGTTAATGTTGTCTTGTCTTGTTTTCTGAATGCAAAATTACTGCCTTTTCCGCACCTGCACAATCGCCCTTTCGGGGTATTCCGATACCATGAATATGGTATTATGGCCTTTTTTCTGTAGTTTATGCGTATTCCTGCTCTTATATATATAATGTGTTCGGGTATTTTGCTATCCGCGCGTGATATTTTGTGATATAGATTTTTTTGTGTAATTTTGTAGTTCAGTATATAAAGGTATATAAGTGTTATGCAGGAAACTTTACTTATTGTCTTGGCAGTGTCTGTTGTCTTTTACTTCTTGTACAGCTATAAGAAGCGGAAGGAGAAACAGATGGGAGAGGATATAGAGAGTATGATAGAGGTGGGAGACTGGAACGGCGTATGCCGTATATTGCGCAAGCAACTTATAATATGGGGAGTGGTGCTGGCGCTGGTTGTCTTTGCCGTTGTGTATGATATAGTGGCAATGGGCAGGATGCCGTATGCCAAGATGATATTGGCGGCGTTGGTCATCTGGAGATATTATAAGCTGGTTGATATGTATCGCACCTCGCGGTATAATGAGAGAATGCTCAATGAGCCAGAGAGAGAACAGGAAAATCAAGAGACGGAACAGGAGGCAGACAGATAGTGTGATATGATTGTCACTGACGAAACACTGGAGAAAGCGAAGCAAGAGGTCATGGCCGACATTGAGGCTCACACCGAATGGCGTGAGGAAGTGGGACGTGGCAAGATGTTTGGTTTCCTGTTGTATGACGGCGGTATGCTGAAGGCTTATTCTGGACAGATGCTGGGACGGTCGGACTGGGACGGCTATGTGCCGGCGATATTCGACTATCTGCAGCCCGACGGGTATTTCAAGACTCATGAGGCGGAGATAACGCAGCTGAACAAAGAGGTGGAGAAATATCGCGGCATCAACGTGAAGGGTGATGAGCGACGTCGGTTGGACGCTATAAGGGCGGAGCGCAAGGAACGCTCGCAGGCTTTGCAGCGATGGCTGTTCACACAGTTCCGTATAACGAATCCGGAGGGTGGGAGCGCCAGTGTACTGGAAGTATTCGGTGAGTATGCTAAGCGCAATGCGCTGCACCAAACCGTTCCACCAAGCGGCACGGGAGAGTGCTGTGCTCCGAAACTGCTGAACTATGCCAACAGCCACGGACTGAAGCCGCTGGCACTGGCAGAGTTCTGGTATGGCGAATCGCCAAAAGGAGAGGTAAGGCATCACGGAAGATTCTATGAACCGTGTCAGTCGCGTTGCCAACCTATAATATGGTGGATGATGAGAGATGAGGGAAAAGTGAAGAGAGAAGGAAGGGCATTACTTTCATTGAGCGAAGGTAAGATGCCACAGGACACCCGGCACTTAACGCTCCTCTATGAAGACCCTTGGCTCATAGCAATAGACAAGCCTTGTGGACTGCTGTCTGTACCAGGCAAGAGGCAGTTGCCTAATGCACAGGATATGATAGGCCACAGGGTGACGCACCGACTTGATATGGACACCTCGGGCATACTCTTGGCAGCGAAGACCGACGAGGTGTTTGTAGCTATGCAGCGGTTGTTTGCCCGGCATGAAGGGGTGAAGAAAGAGTATGTGGCGATATTGGAGAGAGAGATGGGAGAGCGTAGCGGTACGATAAGCCTGCCACTGTCTGCTGACTTCCTCAATCGTCCGCGTCAGTGTGTTGACTATGAGCACGGCAAGGAGGCGGTAACAGAGTATGAGATAAAAGGACGCATGGCGCTGCTGCGACCGTTGACGGGACGCACACACCAACTGCGTATGCACTGTGCCCACAGTGACGGATTGGACTGTCCTATACTGGGCGACAAACTATATGGCAGCATGGATGCTCCGCGTATGTATCTGCACGCCTCACGACTGGAGTTCATCCATCCTGTGACAGGCAAGAAGGTTGTAATAGAGAGCGATTCGCAATTCATGGTCAATAATTAATAATACCCCCAGTCTGCGTCTCCCTCCCTTGGGAGGGTCGGGGTGGGGTTCATTATGAAAATAATTTACAATAAATATTTCCCTTTCGGCAAGTTCCTTGCCACGAATATCTTCGGCATCATCTTTTGTCGCAGCGACAAAGGAAGGCTGAGTGAGGTGGACAAGAACCATGAGTACATACACACCCTGCAACAGAGGGAATTAGGGTATGTAGGCTTTATGCTATGGTATAGCATAGAGTGGCTGGTTAGGGCTGTGCAGTGTCGCAGTTTCATGAAGGCCTACTATATGTTGTATTTTGAACGGGAAGCTTATGCCATGGAGCGTCGTCTGGATTACAAGAGGACGAGGAAACCTTTCGGATGGTGGCACTTGTTCGTGAAGAAGGGTACGCTGCTGCATGAGGTGGGGCAGTTCATTGGCGACATAGCCAGATTCATACGACGCGACTTCATGCCACTGAAGTACTTGTATGTGGCATTGCTGGCGGTGCTGATCATTATAGGACAGACGTGCTTTAATATATATGACATCATCATAGCACCGTCATACGATGACGGCACATCTATGTTGCGTCTGCTAATGGTCTATGCTGCGGCATACTATATCGTGATGATACCTACGGTGCTGATGCATCATGAGTCGTGGCGGCTACGTCAGTGGCAGGTATGGGTGTTGCCGTTGTTGCTTGTAGCCATCGACGGAGCCGGACAGGGCTTTGATAATTACCGGGAGTGGTTGATGAATACCGATATGTTCTATAAGGAGAAGTTCTACTTGCAGCTCGTAGGCTCATTCTTCTTCCGCTCTGTATTCATACTTATGTTGCTGTGCGTGTTCCACTGGGCAGTGACGGGAAGAGTGGGACTGTTCGGATTGCATCGCTCAAGGAAATACCTGCGTGTGTATGCCCTTATATATATAATGTTGCTGCCGCTGTTCCTGTTGGTGTCGTTCACCCCGCAGTTCCTGGAGTTCTACCCAAAGATGCAGATAACATACTACGACGGAGCCTTCGGATGGGACAAGCTGCGCATAGCCGCGCTGTTTGAACTATGCTATGCCAATGACTTCCTCGCCGTGGAGAGTATGTTCCGTGGTGCTATGGTGATAGGACTGGCTCGATGGCTCGGACCGCGTGCCGTGTTGCCCATGGCAGTAACATATATGTGCGTACACCTTGGCAAACCCGATCTTGAATTGTGCTCGTCAATCATTGGCGGCTACATGCTCGGCATCCTTGCCTATCGCACCCACCACCTGTGGGGCGGCATCATCATACACCTCGGCATAGCCATGTTCTTTGAGGTCATGGGCATGATAAGGCTGCTGGCCTGCGCGTAGGCTGTTAAAGAAAATACACTAACAAGATATAACTATGATAATAACAACAACTCCACAGATTGAGGGACGCCCTATAAGGGAATATAAGGGCGTCGTAACCGGTGAGACTATCATCGGTGCTAACTTTGTAAAAGACTTCTTCGCAAGCATCCGCGACGTTATCGGTGGACGCTCTGGCAGTTATGAGAAAGTGCTGCGCGAGGCGAAAGACACGTCAATGGAAGAGATGCAGCAACGTGCTCAGCAACTCGGTGCCAATGCCATCGTAGGTATAGACATTGACTATGAGACCATAGGACAGAACAACTCCATGCTTATGGTGGCAGTCAGCGGTACTGCAGTAGTGATATAATGTGAGAGTACATTAGAGATGATAAAAAGTAACGAGGCTTGATACTATATTCTGTATCAAGCCTCGTTACTATTTGTTTATAGTGTCACGTTCACGCCGAATGTAAATGTGCGTGATGATGGGTATGCTCCGTAGTCCGTACCACCTGCAACCTCTGGGTCATATCCCTTGTAAGGAGTGATGGTGAAGAGGTTTGTTGCAGTGAGAGACAGTCTTACCTTAGCAGGGAAGTGTCTCGGAAGAGGCAGACGGTAAGCCACTGTGAGGTTCTTCAGTTTGAAGTAAGAGGCATTCTCTACATAACGGCTGTCGATATATGAGAACGGTCTTGTGGTGGTAGCCAGTGGCAGCACGTTACCTCCAGCTTCTGGTGTCCATGATGACAATACAGTGGTAAGCACATTGTAGGAGTCGCCTGTCTGTTCCAGTCTGCGGCCCAGTGCGTTGTAGAGCTTTGCGCCATAAGAGCCTGAGAAGGCCGCAGAGAAGTCAAAGCGACGGTAGGTGTACTGCAACTGCAGACCGTATATAGCCTTAGGCTGTATGCTACCCAGTATCTGGCGATCGTTGCCGTCTATTCGTCCGTTGCCGTCAGCGTCAAGGTACTTGACGTCACCGGCTTTCGGTGTCAGTCCGTTGACGGTAGGCAGTGCGCTTACATCCTCGCCCTGCTGTACTATGCCGAGGAACTGCAGTCCGTAGAAAGAACCGAGAGACTCACCTTTGCGCAGTATCTGCTGGCTGTCTGAGCCCTGCAAAATATCCTTGGCACTTCCCATCTCTGTTATCTCGTTATGGTTCAGGGCTATGTTGCCAGTTATTGACAGAGAGCGTGAACGCTTGTGTATCGGGTTCCATGTTGCGGCAAGTTCCACGCCGCGGTTCACTACGTTGCCTACGTTCTGTAACTGTGTGCTTACACCAGAGGCAAAGCCTACCGGGACTATGAGGAGCAGGTCTGATGTCTTCTTGTAATAAAGGTCGAAGACTACGTTCAGACGATCATGCCACAGTCCGAGGTCAAAGCCAAGGTTATAGCTTGCCGTTGTCTCCCATTTCAGGTTGTTGTTTGCGGTGTTCTGCTTGGCGTAGCTGCTTGAGCCAGCGTATGAGCCGGTGGAGTAGGAGGTGGAGAATGCATAGTCTGAAATCTCCTGATTGCCTACTGTGCCGGCAGAGAGACGCACCTTCAGGTAATCCAACTTAGAGAAGCGCTGCAGGAAAGCCTCCTTGTTTGCGTTCCATGAGATACCTATAGACGGGAACCATCCCCAGCGGTTGCCTGAAGAGAAACGGCTTGACTCATCGGCACGCAGTGTGGCTGTTACGTTGTAGCGGTCGAGCAGTGAGTAGTTCACGCGTGCTATCAACGAATTGAGTGAAGACTCGGAAATACCTGTCTGCGGAGTATAAATGTTTGCACCGTCTCCCAGGTTGTATTGCTTCAACGCCTCGTTGGTGAAGTGGTTTGTCTGTATGTTGTTGTAGGTGGATGTCTGAGTCTGGCGTGTAAAACCTACAAGAGCATCTACAGTGTGCTTGCCCTCTTGGAACTCGCGGTTGTAGTTAGCTGTGTATTCCTGCTGCCATACGTCGGTCTGTCGGTTGCCTGTGCCTCCTATGCCCTCTGTAGCCATACCCAGAGAGGTGTATGCGCCTGAGAAGAACTCCTGTGTGAGCTTCTCGCTTGACAGACCTACAGAGGCCTTCAGCAGGAAGTGTCCTATGCGGTAGGTTGCCCATACGTTAGACAAGAGGTAGTTGTTCGTATTCTGTGCCACGCTCTCCTTCAGGTCATAGACAGCGTTAGAGGCATGGTCGCCGATAGCGAAGTAAGCATATTCATATGGGTTGTTGAAGTTATATGAACCGTCGGCATTATATACGTTGACTACCGGAGGTGTCAGCAGTGCATATACGAAGCTGTTGGTGATGCCTGCAGAGAAAGGTGAGGTAGAAGACTTGCTCTGCAGTCCCTCAGTGTTAGTGAGTCCCTGCTGACGTGAACGTCCGTAGGTGGCGTTAACACCGAAGTGCAGTCCCTTCTGCAGTTCCCATTCATTGTTCGTGTGGAAGTTGTAGCGTTGGAAACCAGAGTTGAGTATTATGCCGTCCTGGTCAGTGTAGCTTGCAGAGAAGGCGTAGCGGCTTTTCTCTGTCGCACCGCTGATGCTGAGGTCGTGCTGCTGCTGTATTGCTGTACGTAGAACCTCAGACTGCCAGTCCGTGCCTTTGCCCAGTTGTGCTATCTGTTCATCCGTATAACCGCCTTTGTTGCCAAAGTACTTCTTCTGGAATGCAGCCCACTCCGTTGCGTTCAGCAGGTCAAGTTTCCTGCCCACGTGACTGGCGCCGATGGAGTAGGTGTAGTTGATGACAGGCTTCTTCTGACCTACCTGTCCGCGCTTGGTGGTGACGATTATCACGCCGTTGGCGCCGCGTGAGCCGTAGATGGCAGTGGCAGACACATCTTTCAGTACCTCGATAGACTCAATGTCCTGTGGGTTGACGGTAGCCAGAGGACTGATGCCAGAGCTGAAACCTCCCAGACCAGTGCTGCTGCTCTCTGTGTCACGGAAGTAGATAAAGCCGTCAATGACATACAGAGGTTCGTTGGATGCGTTTACGGAGTTACCGCCGCGTATGCGTATCTGTGCGTCTGCGCCCGGCTGACCGCTGGCGGCAGTGACGTTGAGGCCTGCCACCTGTCCCTGCAGCGCTCCGTCAAGTGTGGGAGTCACGGCCTTCTCAAAAATGTCAGAGGCGATAGTAGTGACAGAGCCTGTCAGCTGTGTACGCTTCTGTGTGCCGTAACCTACCACCACAACCTCCTCAAGACGGTTTGAGTTGTCAATGAGTGATATGTTGAGTGGCTCGTCAAAGTCATACACCTCAATGTCAAGCGGACGGTAGCCCACATACTCCACGCTCAGGGTTAGCGGAGCCTCGTGGCGTGTGCTTAGAGAGAACTGACCGTTAATGTCGGTCACCACTCCGTGGCCTTTCTCGTTAATTACTTTCACTGCTGCGCCTATGAGGGCCTCGCCAGTGCGTGAATCACTCACCGTACCGGTGATAATGCTCTGTGCCGCCACGGTAAGGGTGGCGAGCACAGCAAGTGTAAATGTCGTTAATCTCCTAATCATAGTCTATTCCTTTCTTTTTCTTTATTGCTCCTGAATATATATGTTATCCTGATACCTCCTGTGGTATCTCTGTGGCTTGTATAGCCTGCCCTCCATGTTCCTTATCTCTGTGCTGTGAGCAGGTTGCTTACCTTGCTCAGCTCAGCCTCTGCCACTTCGTTGTCAAGGTTGAGCAGACCGTAAGCGTGGTTGTACTGTGTGCCGTTCTCTAATACCCAGCTGATGAACTGCAGAGCGTTGTCATCGTTGCGGTCATAGCTCAAGCCTACGCGCTCTGTTACCACCTCAGGCAGTGATGTGGTCTCAAGCACTGTCAGCACGTTGTCAAGTGTTCCCTCAGAGAGTGTGGCTGCCACATCCTTCTTTACAGAGAGTGAGAGGATGGCGAGGCCGTTCTTTACATGGCGGCTCTCCAGGTCATAGATGTTTGACAGAGTGTTGAAGGTCACACCCAGAGGGTCCTTCTCTATAGCCTTGTTGAGGAAGAGGTCATCGCCGGCAATGCGCTTGCCACGCAGCAGACTGCTGCTCTTGCCGAGATGGCGTGCGAATGACTCTGCCACTGATGCGCTGCTGGTTCCGCTGTAGATATTTATCTTCTCAAATGTCTGGTTGCGCTCCTCCTCATCGTCAAACTCGTCGTTCTCAAAATACAACTCACGCAACTTGTTCTCGTTCAGTCGCTTTCCGCCGAGCAGTTTGGCAGCCTCAGAGGACTTCGTGGTGATAGGCAATACGGCAGTCTCACCTACATACACCACCTTCGCTGTCTCCTTCTGTGCGTCAGAAGAGTCCCATACTATGCTGAGGGCTGCCTCTGTCTGGCCTTGAGCTATCTGGAACTTCACATCGCTATGACTGTTGTTGTATTCTGCAATCCATCGCTCCACCAGCGGACGCGCAAAGCGTGGAGTCTTGATGTAACGAACCTGTGGCTGTGCCACTGCTGCTGTTGCGAAAAGTGCGCTTATGAATAATGTAACTATCTTCTTCATGATTAATTTCTCCTTTCAGTTTTTGTTTCGTTCTTGTTTTGTTTTCTGAATGCAAAATTACTGCCTTTTCTGCACCTGCACAATCGCCCCGATGTGGTATTTATATACCATGAATATGGTAGAAAGGCTAAAAAACGGCAAAATTCTTTTGTAATTAGTCTGTTTTTCGTAACTTTGCGTCTGAATTATGATAAACTTCAGGCTTATATATAAGATACTGGGTGCGTTGCTGTTCCTTGAGTCGCTGTTTATGTTGCCGTGTCTCGGCCTTGCGGCGTGGTATGGTGAGGATGATGTGCCCGCGTTCCTTATCTCTATATTGCTTACACAGTTTGTTGCCTATATATTAAGGTATAAGGGACATGGTGCAGACAATACTCTGAGCCGTAAGGACTCTTTCCTTGTCGTTACGCTTGCGTGGACGGTGTTCAGCCTGTTTGGCACACTGCCATTCCTCGTCGGAGGATATATCACGAACTTCACCAACGCTTATTTCGAGTCAATGTCGGGATTCACCACTACTGGTGCCACTATCCTTGACGATGTGGAGTGTCTGCCTCATGGAATACTGTTCTGGCGTACGTTCTCCCAGTGGATAGGCGGCTTAGGTATAGTGTTCTTCACCATAGCAGTGCTGCCGTCAATGGTGGGCGGCTCTACTAAGGTGTTCTCTGCAGAGACTACGGGTCCTATAAAGACAAAGCTGCATCCGCGTCTCTCTACGTCTGCCAAGAGTATATGGGTGATATTCCTCTGTCTTACGCTGACGTGTGCCGCATCCTACAAGATGTTGGGCATGGGATGGTTTGACAGTCTTAACTACTCCATGACGACCATCGCTACGGGCGGTTTCTCTACCCATAACGACAGTATAGCCTTCTTCCATTCACCGGCATTGGAGTATGTGTCAACGTTGTTCTGCTTCCTTTCAGGACTTAACTTCATCCTGATGTACCGACTCTTTGTGAAGCATGATGTGAAGAGTCTTGTGAAGAATACCGAGGTAAGGTTCTATCTGTTCCTTACGTTCTCCTTCACGGCGTTTATCATGTTTTTGCTTATTACCCGTTTAGGTTATGATTTGGAGCATGCTTTCCGCTCCGCTGTATATCAGGTGGTGTCGTTTATCACTACTACTGGACTGTTCAATGACGATGCTGCCCGCTGGCCTCACGTCACATGGGTGGTGCTGGCAGTGTGTATGTTCACCGGAGCCTGTGCCGGCAGTACGAGTGGAGGCTTCAAGTGCATACGCTGCACCATGCTGCTCAAGATTGTGCGTAATGAGTTTAGGCAGATACTTCATCCTAAGGCGGTGTTGCCGTTGCGTTTCGGCGATATCAACGTGTCCATGCAGCGCAGGGTTACGCTGCTGGCCTTCCTTACCGTCTATCTGCTGTTGTGCCTGGTGTGCGCCTTCACTATGATAGAGGCGGGCATCGACAATACCAATGCCATCACCATCACTATATCTACGTTAAGCAACGTAGGACCTACCCTGGGTACAGAGATAGGTCCTACGATGTCATGGAATGATCTTCCTGATTTTGCTAAATGGATGTGCTCCTTGTTGATGCTTATGGGACGACTTGAGATATTCTCAGTGCTTATAATCTTCACCCCTACATACTGGAGGGACAAATAATCTACTGTCCCTCTATCGCATTCATCAGTTTTACTGCGTCCACATACTGTGCTATGCCCTCAGCCACACGCTTGGCATCCTGCATGGCATGAACCACTGTGGCTTGGCGGTTGGCTACGTCGCCTCCTGCGAATACACCCTTCCTTGTCGTCATGCCGTAAGGTATGTCTCGTGTGATGAGGAACTTCTTCTCGTCGTTCTCCAGTCCTGACGTGGTACGCACGATACGGGTGTTAGGTGTGGCTCCCACCGCCATTATTATGCGGTCGGCAGGCTCAGTCCTGCGAGTCACCTTCTCCTCGCCGTTCTCGTCTTTCTCCCTTGTCTCAATCACCACCTCTTTTATATTCTCCTGGTCGTCAATGTGTATCTCTGTTATGGATGAGTGCCAGTTAAAATGCGCTCCCTCCTTTATCGCGTCGTCATATTCGGCCTTCAGCGCCGCCATGTTCTCTATGCCACGGTGATATACCACGTCAACCCTCTCGGCACCTATGCGTATCGCTGTGCGTGCAGCGTCCATGGCAGTGTTGCCGCAACCTATCACCATCACCCTGTGTCCTGGTCTTACAGACACCTCGTCATGTGATATGAAACCCTCGTTATAGAGTTCCATGCGTCGCAGGAAGTGAGTGGCAAGACGTACGCCGCGCAGGTCCTCACTGTTTATCTGCTTGTCGCTGCCTGTTATGGTTTTCACAGGTATGCTGAGGCTCTTAGGCTTACCAGTGCCGGTGCCTATGAATATGGCGTCAAAGCCTTGCTCAAACATCTTGTCTATGGTGGTCTCCACACCCACCGTGGTGTCACGGTGTATGGTCACTCCCATGCTCTCAATGTGACGTATCTCACGTGCCACCACCTCTTTAGGCAGTCGGTATTCAGGGATGCCGTAGCGCAAAACGCCGCCACACTGGTGTTCCATCTCAAACATCTCAACGGCAAAGCCCATGCGTGACAAGTCGCCTGCCACGGTGATACCAGCCGGACCGGAGCCTATGACAGCCACCTTGCCGCGGCTCTTCTCTGCCATATCCTCGTGTGTCAGGTGGTTCTCGGCGTCAAAGTCAGCAATGAAGCGTTCCAACTTGCCTATGTTGATATGCTGCCCTTTCTTGCCCAGCACGCACGAACCCTCGCACTGGCGCTCATGTGCACATACCCTGCCGCATACTGCCGGCAGGTTACTCTTCGTCCTTATTATACTTATGGCATTACCGAGGTTACCTTTCTTCAACTCGTGTATCCAGTCAGGTATCTCGTTGCTTATGGGACACGCCTTCTTACACTGCGGCACCTTGCAGTGCAGGCAGCGCTGCGCCTCCTGTATGGCCTCCGCCATGGTATAGCTTTCGTTGACTTCGTTGAATTTCATGTCTTTTCTTTTTTTGTAGTTACTATAGTATTTATAGTTACTATAGTTATATAAGGTTCATCTCCTTGGCTTTCTTCATCAGCAGTTCCATGAGAGGCTCACGCTCGTTCTCCACTACATTGTCGAGCACAGCCTCCTTAAGGTATTGCTTCAGTATGCCCACCTCGCGCGACGGCTGCAGGTTAAACATCTGCATTATCTCGTTACCGTCAATGCAAGGCTGCAGCAGACGTTTGTAGTCACGCTGCGCCAGGTCGGCAATCTTCTCGCGCACCAGGGTGTAGTTGTTCTTAAACTGCTGTTTGCGTGCCTGGTTCTTGCTCGTTATGTCAGCCTCGCACAGCAGCATAAGGTCATCGGTATAGTCGCCGGCATCGTTCACCAACCGTCTTACGGCGCTGTCTGTCACCTGCGTGTCGGCAATGATGATGGGGCGCATGTGCATATCCACCATCAACTGTACATATTTCATCTGGCCGTCTTGCGGCAGTTTCAGTCTCTTGAATATCCCCGGCACCATCTTCGCCCCTATGTGGTCATGCGAGTGGAATGTCCACCCCTGCTGGTTGTCCCATCGCTTGCTCTTCGTCTTGCCTATGTCGTGCAGCAGGGCAGCCCATCTCAACCACAGGTTGTCTGATACCTTCGCCGTGTTGTCAAGCACCTCGAGGGTATGGTAGAAATTGTTCTTGTGAGCCTTGCCGGCGCGCTCTTCCACAATGTCGAGGTTCGACACCTCGGGCAGTATGAGTCGCAGCAGTCCGCAGCGTTGCAGGTCCACGAAGCCTCTGCTCGGCGTGTTAGTCATGAGAATCTTGTTCAGCTCCTCGTTGATGCGCTCGGCAGATATTATCTTTATGCGCTCCGCGTTACGTTCCAGCGCACTGAACGTCTCATCGTCGATGTAGAACTTCAGTCGGGTGGCAAAGCGTATGCAGCGCAGCATGCGCAGCGGGTCGTCAGAGAAAGTGATGTCGGGATCCAGCGGCGTACGTATGATGCCGTCCCACATATCGTCAAGTCCGTTGAAGGGGTCAACAAGTTCGCCGAAACGCTCTTTGTTAAGACAGATAGCCATGGCGTTGATGGTGAAGTCGCGGCGGTTCTGGTCATCTTCCAGAGTGCCGTCCTCCACTATGGGGTTGCGTGAGTTGCGCTGGTAGCTCTCCTTCCTTGCGCCTACAAACTCCACCTCCTCCTTGCCCAGCTTCACCTGTGCGGTGCCGAAGTTCTTGAATACAGAGAGATGAGCGTGGCGTCCCAGTTTCTTTTTCAGCAACTGAGCCACGGCAATGCCGGGGCTCTTCGTTTGCAGTGTGGGGTCAACCACTACGCAGTCTATATCCTCAGACGGTTTCTCGAGAAAGATGTCGCGCACGTATCCTCCCACCACGTAGCACTCCAGTCCTAACTCGTCAGCCGCGGCTGATATCTTGTGGAATATGTCTTTGTCCAGTATCTCTGCCAGTTCTTCGTCAGTGTATTCCCTCATCGGTCACTTGCTGTTTGTTTTGTCTCCTTATTTTGTGTGGCCTTGTTGCCTGTTATCTTTTTGTTGGTCTTGGCTGCTGCTTTCGGTATTGCCTTGCCAGCGTGGCTCTCGCCTTTCTCAGTGTTCTTTGATGCGTGTGCCTTCTCAGCCTCCTTCTGCTCGTGAAGTCGTTTCCATGCAGGATTCATGGCGTTGCCGCCGTCGTTCATCTCCAGTTCCAGCTCAGGCACGGTTGATGAAATGTCCTTAGGCTTGAACGGCACCTGCGTGTCGTCATATACGCTCACCTCCACCATGGCAACGCCGGCCGACAGCATACCAATTCTCCTCGCAGCCTCATACGACAGGTCTATTATCCTGCTCCTGGAAAATGGCCCGCGGTCAATAACCCTTACCACCACCTCCTTGCCGTTGGCGGGGTTGCGCACCAGCAGTTTGGTGCCAAAGGGGTGGGTGCGGTGTGCGCACACCAGTGAGTCGTTATTCATTCTCTCACCACTGCTTGTGCGGTGGCCGTTAGTGCGGCGCGAGTAGTAAGAGGCCTTTCCTTTCTGTTGCGTCTTTGCCTGGGCATACATATTGGTTGTGGCTGCGAGCATACACAGCAACACACACAGCAACACCCTGACGCATTGTCGGTTTGTCAGCATTATAAAGGTGGGTTTTAGAATTAAGTGACTGCAAAGGTACATAATTCTTTTCATATAATGCTTAATTTACTATGTGTACGTTATTTTTCTGAGAAAAAATTTTGTAGTTCTAAGAAAAAGTAGTACCTTTGCATTCCAAAATGAAATGACGTAACCGCTGGCACTCGACTACGTTGCGTTCTAAAACTTTAAAAAACAGTTAATAAAATGGATTTAATTAAGGTTGCCGAAGAGGCATTTGCAACAGGTAAGCAGTTCCCTGAGTTCAAGGCAGGTGACACTATCACAGTGGCTTACAAGATTATCGAGGGTTCAAAGGAGCGTATCCAGCTCTATCGTGGTGTAGTCATCAAGATTACAGGTCACGGCGAGAAGAAGCGTTTCACAGTACGTAAGATGTCTGGTACTGTAGGCGTAGAGCGTATCTTCCCAATCGAGTCACCAAACATTGACTCTATCGAGGTTAACAAGCACGGTAAGGTACGTCGCTCTAAGCTGTACTACCTGCGTAAGCTCACAGGTAAGAAGGCTCGCATCCAGGAGAAGCGCGTCCTTGTTAAGGAGGCTTAATAAGTCTTTCCTTAAGAACGTAAGAAAGAAAAAGCGTGGGGGATGTAACGTCCTCAACCATAAAGAAAGCAGTAAACCGTCTGTAAAGATTGTTTACTGCTTTCTTTTTTTGTGTTTTTTTTCGTCATTTCCCGGTGTATGTTGAAAACCTCCGAAATAGGACATTTTCGTCATTTGGGGGTAAAAAAAATGTTCACCAAAAAACGCAAACTAGAGAGAAAAGGGTGGGGTAAAACTCCTTTTTCATGCCATTTTTCTGTTATTTTTACCATCCAGCAGTGTAAAAGCATAGCTTTCACGTCGTCATTCGATAGCTTTCACACTATGAAAGCATAGCTTTTACATGGTAAAATGATAGCTTTTACACCGTAAAAGCTATCACTTTACACCGTCTTATCAGAACCTATTGCTGATTATCAACGAGTTACAACCCTCTCATAATTCCCGTAGAAATCATCAGCCATATTTTTTTTCAAAAAACCGCCCTAAAATCGGGGTTAAAAAAAGTGCTCCGATAGGACAAAATCGTCATTCCGCTATATACAGAATGAGAATTATCAAATAAACAGATTAAAATACCTCAAAAACACCGAATAAAATACCTCAAAAAATAAGATTTCCTTGCGTAGTCCAAATATTTACATTATCTTTGCAGCCAAATTAAAGTACGAAGATATGGAATATCTCAACAGAACAGCAGACGTCATGCTTAAAGACCTTCTTGATGCATTTGGTGCCGTATTAATAGAAGGGCCAAAATGGTGTGGTAAAACAACTACTGCCGAACAGGCTGCCAAAAGTGCCATTAGAATGCAAGATACGGACATGCGTGATGAATACTTAGCTACGGCAATGTCCAAACCATCCTTGTTGCTTCACGGCGACACTCCAAGATTGATAGATGAATGGCAGGATGTCCCTGTCCTTTGGGATGCTGTCCGCACGATGGTTGACAAACGAGGTGAGCCAGGACAATTCATCCTTACAGGGTCTAATGCTGTAGATAAGTCGCAGATTCATCATTCGGGGAACGGTCGCATTGCCAAAATGAACATGTTGCCCATGAGCCTTTGGGAATCAAAGGAGTCAACAGGTGAGGTATCGCTGTTGGAGTTGTTCAACAACCCCAATTACGATATTGACGGTTGCAGGTCAAAGATGAGCATAGAAGACATAATATTTGCAGCTTGTCGTGGTGGATGGCCTGGCACTCTTATGGCACGTTCGGAAAAAGCCAAGTTATTGATAGCCCGCAACTATGTCCGTACCGTTTGCAGTGAAGATATATCACGAATCGACGGAAAACGTCGGAACGAGAAACTTGCCATGATGATACTGCGTTCGTATGCTCGCAACATTTCATCACTCGTCAAAAAGACCACCATGCTTGCCGATGTGGTATCATCTGAAGAAATAGAATGCAGTATTGACACATTCAATGACTATGTGAACGCCCTCGAACGTCTGTTTGTCATTCAAGACATAGATGCCTGGTGCCCGGCAATACGCAGTAAAACAGTTATACGAAGCTCACCCAAACGAGGATTCTGTGACCCGTCAATAGCCGTGGCTCTTCTTGGACTTACACCAGAGGCATTGACCACACAACTGAAAACATTCGGATTTATCTTCGAGCAGATGTGCGTGCGTGACATGAAAGCCTATACGCAAGGACTATATAGTCATGTGTCTTATTATCATGACCGATATG
>DFLE01000002.1 GCA_002373375.1 Prevotellaceae bacterium UBA3627 | reverse complement strand
GGAGAGTAGGACACCGCCTTCTTTTCAGAAGACTCTGGATAACAGAAATGTTAGTCCAGAGTTTTTTTTATTTTTCGGATGAAGGTCGAAAAGGAAAGAAAAATGGATGGAGTGAAGAACTTTAGGAGAAGAGTTTGCTTAGGGATTGAAGAGTCTGCTTAGGGATTGAAGAGTTTGCTTAGAGAGGAAATAGGTCTCCAATAGAGGAAAAAACTTTGCAATATATAGAGGGGTCGGCAAGAGAGGTGATGCGAAGGAGTTAAACAATAATAGATAAATAAATGAACAGTATTTTTATTGTATTGCCAATTCTTACGTTGTTGATGTTTGACTTAGGTTTGACCCTGCGACCATCAGACTTTGTATTGATTGCGAAACGTCCGCGCGCCGTGTTTGTAGGCTTGTTTGGACAGCTTGTACTGTTGCCGTTAGTGTCATTTGCTGTGGCTTCTTTTTTTTCTTTGCCTCCTATATTTTTTATTGGCGTTATGTTAATAGCTTGTTGCCCTGGAGGTTCGTCAAGTAATATCTTCTCAAAGTTGGCAAAGGGTGATGTGGCATTATCTGTATCGCTCACAGCCTTAAGTTCAATAATCACACTTGTCACTGTGCCAGCCATTATGCAGTGGGTTACGGTATATGTTGGAGCATCACAGGGCATACAACTGCCTGTCGTTAATCTCTTGATGCAGAATGTCTTTACCATGCTTGCCCCTATTGTACTGGGAATACTCTGTCGTAAGTATTACAGTAATGTTGCGATGAAGATGGACCGTGTACTGTCAAAGATAGCTTTCCCTGCTTTGATGCTGCTTGCCGGTATTTTCTTCGTTCAGCATTATGATACGATAACCACCCATTTCTCTGTTCTTGGTATGTGTGTTGGCTTGTTGCTGTTGACAGCTGTTGCCCTATCAGGAGTAGGCTCCCGTTGTATGCGCCTTAATAACAAGGAGCGTCGTACTATCGTGATAGAGGTAGGTATGCAGAACGCTGCACAAGCTATAGCCGTAGCGTCCAGTCCATTTGTCTTTAATGACGGACGTATAGCCATACCTGCTATCATCTATGCTTTGTTAATGAATGTGGTGTTATTGACCTATGTTTCTATAATAAAGGTAAGAGCAAAGGGTAAAGAACAATAATTCACAGTCTTTCTCCGCAGTGCTTGCAGTAATTGGCGTTGAGGTCCGTCTTCTGGTTACATCGTGGACAGCGACCGTTCATTCCTTTTTTCTTCGTTACGTCAATCATGGTAGCGGAAACGATGCCGGTAGGCACTGCTATAATAGTGTAGCCTAATATCATTACCACGCCCGACAGGAACTGACCAAGTCCCGTGTCGGGCGTGATGTCTCCATAGCCTACTGTGGTCATTGTCACTATAGCCCAGTATATGCTTGTAGGTATATCGGTGAACTGTGTGCCGGGGTGGTGACACTCCACTATATACATTATAGTGCCAATGATGCACACTAACACCACGACAAAGAGGAAATACACCAATATCTTGGTCATGCTGCGCCTGATGCTCTCCAATAGCAATATACCCTCGTTGATGAAGGTAAACAATTTCAATACACGGAAGATGCGTATCAATCTGAATGTACGCATGATTGAGAAGTATCTCAGCGGAGGGAAGAACACGCTGAGTACCTGTGGCATCGTCGCGAGGAAGTCTATCGCACCGAAGAAACTCAGTACATACTCCCGTTTTACAGGCGAGCAGTATATGCGCAGTATGTACTCTACAGTGAATATCAGGCTGAGCAGGTATTCCAGTAATATTATGGCGAACTTTATTATGCCGCGTGTGGTCATCTCCAGGTTAAGCAGCGCGTGCAGGGAAAAGTCGTTAACCTTCACTACGCTCTCCATTGCCGCACTGATGGCGCACAGCACTATGGCAATCATTATTGTGATGTCAACCGGACGCGACCATTTGTCCTCATCAGTAAAGAGGATTTTGTAGAGTCTTTCTTTATCTTTAAGCAGTGTGATGATTTTTTTCATGGAGACAAACTTACAGAAATTAATTCATTTCTCCAAACAAAAGGAGGTGAAATTGTGTAAAGACGGTGTTATTTTGTGCTATTATTCTCCACATCGTCTAAATCTTTTGTGTATTATATGAGAAAGTATTAACTTAGCGTATCTTTTATTGCTATAGCAAGAACATAATAAAACTAAATACATATAATTGATGAAACAAAAACTATTTTCGTTGTTCCTTGTGGTCATAGGACTCATTGTGGGGACAAGCGTGGGATTAGCGCAGGAGGCTTTTGCGGATTTTGCCGTACAGCTTACGGCTGCGCCATTCTCTGACAACACGTCAACCACAAGCTTTAATGTTAAGGTTGACTCGTCAACAGGTGCTGCTTCAATAGTAGAAGCAGGAGAGGAGAGTACATTCTCTTTTACGTCAGCCCGTTGGAATGATGGTCAGCATGGTTGGGTAAACTGTGTGTTTACTATTCCGGTAAATGGTCCGGTTAAGATTGGTTTGGGAAACTGTCAGTTTGGTGACCAAGCAGGTACTATTGTTGATAGTGATAACAATAGCACAACACTCACAGTGGGAAAATCTAACTGTTGGTCTGCAAGTGATATTGCAAACACAACGAGTTATACTATTTATAAAGGTACGAGTGCGACGACGCTTACCGTAACGTATAACGGATACTGCCCTTATATTTCGGTCGAGGCAGTTGACGCTTCAGAGTTAGTCAGTGATGCCACTGTAAGTTTTTCAGCTGGCGAGGCTACGGGGATGATTGTGCCTGCATCTATAACAAGCGAGGTTGGCAGCGAGATTACCCTGCCAAAAAACTTTACAATGTATGTTGAGGGTAAGACATTGACAGGATGGAGCGACGGCACTACATCGTATGCACCGGGTGCAAGCTACACTGTGCCAAGTGCAGACATAACCCTTGTTCCTGTCTTCACAGAGAATACAGTTTCACTTGCAGACCGTACGGAGCCTGTAACTTTGAAGTGGAACTTCCGTCGCGACCAGGGTGCACCTGTCGTGGCTTGGCAGAATACTAATGGTAATATATGGGTAACACAGGCTACAATCAATAATGAGACTATTGATGTGCCTATGATTGTAAACACTAATCCAGGTAAGTTTAATAATTCCAACAATACTGATTGTGCGCAGACCATTAACGGTACGTTGTTTACTATACCAAGTTGTAAGGGCGCTGTCGTGTCAATGGAGTGTCATGGCTCATTCTCTATTACTACTACTACTATTGATGGACAGACTGATTATACAGGTTCTGGAACAGCAAATATTTCTTATGAAATAGCAAGCACTGCTGAGACGATAGATATAGTTATAGGTGACGGTTCTTATTATCGTTATGTTCAGACAGTGTTGCCAGTCGTTCAGCAGAGCGGCGGCACTACTTATACTGATAAGGAAGTGACAATAACATGGCCGATGACAGATACATCTAATCCTGGTGATTATACCACAAATCTTCAGGAGGCTTTCTCTACCATTGCGCTTGACTATGGTGAAGCGACGATTACTGGTACTTCAAACATTACAAATGAAAATGCAGAAAAAGTTACCACAGGTATAAAGTTTAAGCCAGCAAACGGTGCTTCTGACTTACTGAAGTGGAACGTTAAGCCAGCAGCAGGTCTTACATTTACCCCGACAAAACTTAGTGGATATGTAAATAGATGTGGTACAGATGCAGAGAATGGTATTACCATCTCTGTATATGTAGAGGGCGTTGACGAAGCAACATCACTCGGTACATGGACTGCACTCCGTTCAGGAAAGACAAGTGCACAAAAGTCATACGACGCTACAGCAATCTATAAGTATGAAATAGAACTTACAGAAGCACAGCAGGCAGCATTAACTTCTGCTGCAGGATTCTACTTGACTTCAACTATTGGCGTTAACAATACCAGAGAAGGTGCTTTCGGTGAAGTGACTATTGAGGGCACAGTCTCAGGTACAGTTGCAGATGTAGAGTCTTATGCACTTACCGTTGCAGCTAACGAGGCAGCTGCTGGTAGTGTGACTAAGTACCCCGTTTCTGATGAGTATGAGGAAGGCACAGAGGTTACTCTGACCGCTACTAAGAACTTCGGTTATAATTTCGTGAACTGGACAGATGCTGACGGAAATGTGGTCTCTACCGAGGCTAAATTCAAGTACACTGTAGATGCTGCTGCCGAACTGACCGCGAACTTCGAGCAGATTAATACATACGAGTTGAAGATTGTTGTTGACGGTACTAATGACTATATGGTTAAGATTAACCCTGCACCAACAGTGATTGACAATAAGTATATGTATGAGGAAGGAACTACTGTAGAACTTACAGCAGACCAGTATGACGGCCTTGTTACATTTACAAACTGGAGCGATGGTACAACCAACAGCACAAAGTCTGTATCAATGACAGAAAATGTGGAAGTTACAGCAAACTATGCAGAGACAGATATCATTGCAGGTTGGGACTTCTATAATTCTGGTAACAACGGTCGTGTGGCAGACTTCCATTCTGCAGACAATGAATCTGCAGCACTGACACTCGTTAAGACAGGTACTACAGAGACAAGTGGATGGCTTGACAAGAGTACGCTCGCTGCTGGTGGCTATGAGAGTTTCAAGGGTGCTGCCACTAACTGGCGTACAGGCTCGCAGAACGGCGATGTAGGTAACTGGCACTGGCAGACAAAGGTAAATGCCGAGGCATTCCAGAACATCAACGTTCAGTTCCAGATGATGTATAACTACAACGCTTACCAGACATATAATGCAGAGTACTCTCTAGATGGTGAGACATGGACAAACTTCGGTTCTATCACAATGACAGGTGCAAAGACCGCAGCTTCGTTCAGCGAGTCACTGCCAGCAGAGTGCAACAATAAGGCAAATCTCTGGATACGAATGATTGCTGATAAGACCTCAAGCGTAGCAGGTTCGGCTTCAGCTAACGATGGTAACACCCTGGCAATGTTCTTTATCACAGGTACAGAGCAGTTGCAGAATGACGGTGTAGCCCCTGTGGTAGTATCAACAGTTCCAACTGAGGGCGCTACTGGTGCATCAGCAACAGGTAAGATAGTCCTGACATTTGATGAGAAAGTAAAGGTGGCAGACGGAGCTACAGCTTCGCTCAACGGTGTCGCTCTTACGCCAAGCGTAAGCGGTAAGACCATTACATTCGCATATAAGGGACTTGACTATTCTACAGCTTATACCTTTACACTCCCTGCTAACACTGTAGCAGACCTTACAGACAACTATATCGTCCAGTCTGTCACCATCAACTTCACAACGATGACACGTCCGGCTGTCAGCAAGCAGATGTATGATGCCGTTGTAAGCAATGTTGACGAGCTCCTCGCAGCTATCACTGCAGCACAGTCACGCAGTGACAAGAACACCCGCTACCGTGTGTTCGTCAAGAACGGAGAATACACCATACCTCTCTATTCTACCCAAAAGACGTGCAACGGCTATGACGTGTCAGAGTGTATCACATTCATCAATACACAGAACCTGTCGTTGGTAGGTGAGAGTCGTGACGGCGTTATTATTACCAATGGCATCCCTGCCGACGCGACCTTTACGGGACAGTACGGCTTGACAAGCAAGTATGACGGTATCGGCAACAGTGATGTATTCCAGATTAGCGGAAGCGATTACTACTTCCAGGACCTGACCATCGAGACAGGTATGCAGGATGCTACAGGTCGTGACCTCGCCGTACATGATAAATCTACACGTACCATATATAAGAATACCGCGCTGCGTGGTTACCAGGATACCTGGACATCAAACAACAATAACGGTATCTTCTATTTCGAGGGAGGTTACCTGCGCGGACGCACAGACTATATGTGTGGTAAGGGCGATGCTTACTTCAACGGCGTAGAGCTGCGCCAGATTGCGGGTGGATATGCAGCAGTACCTTCTCTTCCAAAATCTATCGGATGGGTTTATAAGGATTGTGTTATCAATGGCGAGGCATCTGTTGTAGATGCTGCTTCACAGACAACAGCAACAGCAGAGTCTGCTAATGGTAACTACACCCTTGGTCGTCCATGGGGCAGCGGTACTCCAGTTGCAGTGTTCATTGATACGAAGATGAACATAACACCTTCAGCAATAGGTTGGAACGAGATGAGCGGCGGTTGGCCAGCACGTTTCGCTGAGTACAACTCACAGACCTCTACCGGCAACACTGTTGACCTGTCTTCTCGTAAGACTATCTTCGCTGAAACTCACGAGAACAATCCAGTATTGACAGCAGAAGAGGCAGCATATTATGCAGACATGTCAAATATGTTCGGCGAATGGGAGCCAACACTGCTTACAGAGCAGGCACCAGTGGTACAGAACGTGGCAGTCAGCGGCAACACCCTCACATGGGATGACAACGACTATGCACTGCTCTATGCTGTTGTCAAGGATGGTGCGGTGATAGACTTCACTACAGATAACGAGTATCAGTTGGCAGAAGAGGGCGTGTATAGCGTTCGTGCTGCCAACGAGATGGGTGGTTTGAACGAGGCATCAGAGAGCGTGACATACGCTGCACCTCTCATTCTCACCACATCACAGTTTATGGAGGGCTACCGCACGTTCTACGACGATACCTATTCTTATACTGCGGATGAGAATACCAAGGCATACGTAGCGGTATATCGTAATGAGCAGGCTAATACTATCTCACTAAAGGCCTTGAGCGGCAATGTGATACCTGCGGGAACACCTGTCATACTCAAGACCACCGACCTCTGCGATAATCCTACAGAGGATGCCTATTATCAGATGACCCTGACCCTTAATCAGGAGGCAAAGTCTTATAATGGTGTGAATATGTTTAAGGTCTCTGTTGATGGTGACAACTTCTCGTCTGGTGTCTATCGCCTGGGTTACAGGTCTGTTGACGACGGCGGCATAGGAGTAGGCCTTTACACATGGACCACAAGCTCTGCTAGCAGCGGTGTGGTATATGTGGATAAGCTAAACAACAGTACCAGTGCTAAACTTAGCTTTGTCCTTGAGGAAGAAGAGGAGGAAGAGGCTACCGCTGTAGAGTCAGTGTCAGAGTCTGTGGAGACAGCGACATCAGGCGAAGTCTATAATGTCGCCGGTCAGAAGGTAGGCAAGTCTTATAAAGGGCTTGTGATAAGAGACGGTAAGAAGTATATTAATAAATAAGGTGAAAATTATATGATGAAGAAAGAATATAAAAACCCCTCTGTCCGCATTATTAGAGTGCGCCCCGTAACAATCCTTGCAGGGTCAGAGAAAGTTCAGACCTCTGATCAGTCTGCAACATACTGGAGTCCGGCAAAAGGCACTTCCAGCTCATTGTGGGACACAGAGGAAGAGGAAATAGATGAGTAATATTCTTAAAAGTATAATTATTCTGTAATTATTTGAACCATAGGATGTAGTAAAACGGTCTTTGCTCCCTTAAAAAAGGGGTAAAGACCGTTTTTTTTGAAAAAAATACTGAATTTATTTTGTGGAAATAAAAAAAAAATACTTAAATTTGCGATGTTATAGTATTAATGTGATACATTGTTTGTACTTAATAATAATATTGAAAAACCAAAATACTGACGATATGAAAAAACTATTTTTACTCCTAATGGGCTTTATAAGCTCCTTGTGTATATGGGCGGATACGACATATACTTTGACGCTTAATACCAGTGCGACCCAGTCAACGGCAGGTTATTTCAATGTTAACTCCGGTGGCGGATTCAATACGAAATATACGGGTACGTATAATGGCGTATCATATACCAGAGGCCTGAAACTGAACTCTAGTTCTAGTATTACATTTTCCAATACAGGAACGGCAACTGTAGTTATAGTTCAATCAACCTCGGCAAACGGTAGTAATCAATTCAGGTTTGATGGTACCGTAGTTACAAGTACGACAGGTGTAGATAATCCTAATACAGGTGACAGTAATGTACGTGAGTTCACACTCACAGGTGTGACAGCGGGTACGCACAACATAACGAATGGTACAGAAACTGGCATATTGTATGTATCGGTTACGGAGGCATCAGCCACGAGTCCTACGGTAAAGCATATGCCTTTGTCAGCAACGTATGCTTTAGGAACTCCCTCCGCGGCGCCTTTGAATGTAGATGTTACTATGGTGGATGAGGACAATGACGTATTGGAATATCAGTGGTTCTCCAATACTTCAAATAGTGTTGATGGCGGTGTGGCTATCACAGGTGCTACTACAAGAAACTACACCCCTAACATCTCTGCGGTTGGCACTATATACTACTATTGTGTCATAACAGAGAAAGACGGAGATGGAGCACAAGTAGGAAACACAGCTGTTACTAACACGGTGGCTATAGAGGTTATCTCATCAGTAGAGTCACCAATATTCACAGAGTTCAATGGTACGGTGCAGTTGGATTGTGCTACTACTTCCGCAGTATTGTATTATTCATTGGACAACGGCACTACATGGATAGAATACACCCATCCGTTCACAGTGCTTGATAATGATATCAATGTACAGGCAAAAGCACAGGTAGGTGGCGGTACACTGACCTCAGAGATAGCAACTCACAACGTAGTGGCTGTGAAGAAGAAAGCCGGCTCTTCGTCAATAGTGCTTTACTATGACACGACGAACATGCCACGTGGAGCTAATTCAGCGGGTGAGGAAAATGCAGCCTTGATAGGAAAAGAAGGTACAGAATATCAGGATTGGAGCATAGAGATAACAGGTACAGGTAAGACTATCTCCAATGGCAATGCCATCAATGGCAAGTCTTCAATAAAGAACTCCAACGGCCGTCAGATGAGCATTATCATGCCTGCAGGGGTTGTGGCTAATCGTATAACTCTTTACAGCTATGTAAACATAGCAGAAGCAACAGCTAAGAAGAATTATTGGAGTGAGGTGGCAGGTACTGTCTATGGTGAGAACTCTATAGGCATGGCTTCTTTCTCTGATGCCGCTAATCCTGATGTGCGTGTATATGCCCTTGACGATATAGAGGATGAGATTACCTTTAACAACAATGGCGTAAACCAACTTGCTTTCTATGCGGTTATAGACTACACCATTGACGCAGGCTCTGTAATACTTAACTCTGAGGGCTTGGCTACATACTCAAGCGACAAAGCGGTGTATGTTTCTGGCGCACAGGCTTACACTTGCGTGCTTGACGATGACAACAGCACTATTGACGCACAGCCGATAGAGAGCAATGAGATTCCGGCACTCAGCGGCGTGCTGCTCTATGGTGAGCCGGGTGCTACTGTTACGTTGATACAGATAAGCAGTGCGGCAGCCCTCGGCAGCAACGACCTCAAGCCTACAACAGACATTACCACTCCTAACAACGTGGCAGTGCTGGAGAATAATGCGCTCGCGCTCAGCGGCAATGTATTCAAGCTATATACCGGCAGTGCCTTTGTTGCAAACAAGGCATACCTTGTACTTAAGAATGCTTCGTCTGGTGCCAAGGGCTACTCTCTGAGATTCATTGCTCAGGAGGAAGAGAAGGTTACTGCGGTTGAGGCGCCGGAGGCAGTTGAGACAGCCGAGACCACCGGTGTGAAGAAGGCGGTAAAGGACGGTCGTCTGCTGATAGAGACCGCCACAGGTGTATTCACCCTCTCAGGTGCTCGTATAAGGTAAGTATAACTCATAATGAAAGGAACAACAGATATGAAAAAGAGATATATAGAACCAATGGTAGAGTTGCTGGCGATAGATATGCTGCAGCAGCTTATGGACACTTCCATTGTGAGTGCGGATCCCAGTCAGGAGACTAACGAGATGGAGGCCAAGGAAGGCTTCTTCGGCGGATGGGACAGTTTCGAAGAGGAGTAGTCGGGCTTCGTCGTCGCCATACGACGTGAGAAAGACGAACACGACTGTGTTTCACATACATAATAGCGGGGGCACACGTCTCCGCTATTATGTTTCCCTTGATATACCAAAAGATAATCAAAGAGAAACCTTGGAAACATACTATGAAAACAAGAATATTACTAACATTCCTCATACTCCTCTTACACCTGCCTCTGTTCTCGCAGCGGCAGAAGATGGTGGTGCATTTCGCTAACGGCGCGAGGCTGGAGTATTATGTGGAGGAGGTTGACAGCATCACGTTCTATGTGGAGGACGACGGCTCTGTGCCTGACGGTCCTGATGTGGTGATAGCCACTGGCGAGGCCGCTGGTGTCACGAAATACAGTATGACGCTGACGGCGAGCGCCGATATAACCGGGCGTGATGCCGACAACCTTTCCGTGGGTATGATATACAGCACAGAGAGCACTCCGCGCATGGACAACGGCACGTTGTGTGAGGTGGCGCTCGCTGACCTCGACGCAGACGGACGGTACAGTGTGGAGATACAAAATCTGGCTCCATCCACCCGTTATTATTACCGGGCCTATATGCGCATGGGTGACACATGGCTTTATGGCAAGGTGGCAAGTGAGGTCACAGAAGGGCAGGGCGTAGTGCTCTCTGCTGCCACGCCTGCGCAGGTCACCAGTTACAGTGCAAGGATTGACGCGACCATCAACGTTAATGAGTTAGACTATAAAACCCTCGTTACGGGAGTATGCTACGGCAACACCGCCTCGCCCGTGGTAAGCGCCGACAAGGTGCGCAGGGCAGACTGTGACGCCGCTGGCGCATACACCGTCACACTTGTTGGCCTGTATGCTGACACTATATATTATTACCGTCCTTACGCTGTGGTTGATGGCTACATCACCTACGGAGCGGTGAGCCTCTTCCGTACCACCCGTGACGAGGTGGTTGCCACGGGTGACATCAGTGACACAGACTTCAGCGTGACATCAACGCTGAGCATGGGCAGCGGCAAGTACAGCAGCCTTGTCACGGGCGTGTGCTACGGCCGTGGTGACACGCCAACCGTCAGTGACGCGTGTGTCACTGCCAGTGTGGTGGATGACGAGAACCGTTACAGCGTTGTACTGCCGCTGACGGTGGATACGTGGTATTACCGCGCTTACGTCATTATCGACGGCACTCCGCATTACGGTGACATAAAGACCTTCACAGTGGAGAGTTCCGACACACGTGAGAGCGTTGACCTGGGACTCAGTGTGAAATGGGCCACGTGTAACGTGGGAGCTACGCAGCCCAGTGAGTATGGTGACTACTTCGCCTGGGGTATGACAGAGGGCTATGCCGACAATGGAATGTCTTTCAATTGGGCCAACTACAAATGGTGTAGCGGCGCGTATAACAAACTGACGAAGTATTGCACCGATGCCACATACGGAGCGAAGGACGGTCTCTCCGCGCTTGAGGCTGATGATGACGCGGCTACCATACTCTGGGGAGCCAAGTGGCGTGTGCCTACACCTGCGGAGTATAAGGAACTGCGTGAGCAGTGCACATGGAAGTTGCAGACCGCCGGCAATGCCAAGTATAACGGTGTGGCGGGCTATGAGGTGACAGGTCCTAACGGTAACAGCATCTTCCTCCCCGCGGCCGGCTATAGGTATAACGCTTCTGTGCGCAGTGCGGGTTCTGTAGGACGTTACTGGAGCAACAGCATCTCAGAGACTAATTCGAGCAATGCTACTTGTTATGACTTCTCTACAGGTGCCACCAGTGACAAGTATCGTTATTACGGATTCAGTATCAGGGCTGTCTGCGTGGAGTGAGTTGGTAATATGTTTTGATGTTATGGTAGAAATAAAAGCCTTTTTCTGACAAAATGTTATTATTTCGCCATATTTCGTGACGCGAAAACTTAACGGATGTTAAATACGTGGTGTCAGCGTGAAAGCTATCACTTTACGTTGTAAAAGCTATCAGATTACCGTGTGAAAGCTATGCTTTGACAGTGTAATCTGATAGCTTTCATTTTGTAAAGTGAAAACTTTGTTTTCGTAACATTCTGTTATTTGAAAAAAAAAGTGTAACTTTGTCAGTAAAGACTACATAAACAGGAACTATGAAAATACAACTCAATATACATTATGGTACGGAGACAGGTGAAGCACTGTTTCTAAACATACAAAATGCAGACGGCACGGTGCGTACGGTGCGCATGACCAATATGGACGGTGACCATTGGCAGTGTGAGCAGACGGTAGAGCCCGACGGTGCATTCTGCTACTATTACTCGGTAGTCAGCGACGGCGTGGTAAGGCATACCGAGTGGACCACCCAGGCACACCGCCTTAATACAAACCGCCAAGGCGTGTCGCTCTATGTGGCGTGGGATGTCTGGATAGATATGCCCCATGACACCTATCTCTATACTTCAGCCTTCACGCAGTGCGTAAACCGTCGTGAGGCGGCATCGCCAATGCCGTTGCGCGAGCAGCCTACGTGCATAAGGTTGAAGGTGCGTGCGCCCCAGTTGCGAGGCTATGAGCGTCTTGTCATGGTGGGCAGTCACCCCGTCTTAGGCGACTGGAGTCTGGACCGTGCCTTGCGTTGCGTAGAGCAGGCCCCTAATGAGTGGGTGTGCGAGGTCAGCGCAGAGTATCTGGCTGAGCAGGATATTGAGTTTAAGTTCGTGGCGGTGAGAGACGGCAATGAGCTTGACTCGCCGCTGTGGGAGACAGAGGATAACCGTCGTCTGCATGTGCCGCGTCTGCGTGGTGGTGAGATAGTGGAATATGAGTTGTCACAGGCTTTCTTCCGTATATGGAACGTGAAAAAGGCCGGCACGCTGATACCAGTGTTCTCCCTTCGCACCCGTGGCAGTTTCGGCGTGGGCGACTTTGGTGACCTTAAGACCATGATAGACTGGGTGGAGTACACTGGGCAGCGGCTGCTGCAGGTGCTGCCCGTCAATGACACCACGATGAACCGCACTTGGACCGACTCCTATCCCTATTCATGTATAAGCATCTTTGCCCTGCATCCGCAATATATGGACCTGCGCCAGTTGCCGCCACTCCGCGATGCTGCGCGCATGGCAGAGTTTGAGGCACTGCGCCAAGAGCTCAACGCCCTGCCTGTGATAGACTATGAGCGTGTCAACCGTGCCAAGGAAGATTACCTGCGCCAGCTCTTCGCACAGGAGCGGACAGCAGTGTTGGACAGTGAGAACTTCAAGACATGGTTTGAGGAGGAGCAGCAGTGGCTTGTGCCTTACGCCATGTATAGCGTGATGCGTGATGAGTATCATACCGCCGACTTCTCCCGCTGGCCCGACCATAATACATGGGACGAGGCAGACCGTGCCGCGCTCCTTAATCCTCGCACCAAGATATACAAGCAGGCGGCATATTACTATTTCGTACAGTATCTGCTCGCCAGCCAGATGCGTGCGGCGCATGAGTATGCACGCCGTAAGTGCGTCATACTGAAGGGCGACATACCTATCGGCGTGCATCCCCACAGCTGTGATGTGTGGCAGGAACCGCAATACTTCAACCGCCGCTACCAGACGGGAGCACCGCCAGATGACTTCTCTGTCAACGGACAGAACTGGGGCTTCCCTACATATAACTGGGATGCCATGCTCAAGGACGGCTGCCAGTGGTGGGTGCGACGCTTCCAGAACATGCACAAGTATTTCGATGCCTACCGCATAGACCATGTGCTGGGTTTCTTCCGTATCTGGGAGATACCTGGCCATGCCGTGCACGGACTGTTAGGACAGTTCCAGCCGGCTCTCGGTCTTACTGCAGCAGAGATAACCACCTACGGACTGCCGTTCAACAAGGAGCTCTTCACAGAGCCTTATATCATAAAGGAGGTAATAGAGGATATCTTCCATGAGCGCGCGGCGGAGGTCAGGGACAAATACCTTGTGCCGCTCACTGACGGACGTTACAAGATGCGCCCGGAGTATGACACCCAGCGTAAGGTGGAGGCGGCTGTAAAGAATGACGACACCCTGCGTGACGGACTATATACGCTCATCAGCGACGTGCTCTTCCTGCCCGACCATAGGAACCCCACGCTGTATCATCCGCGCATAGCTGCGCAACACTCATACATCTTCAAGAGACTGCTCACGCCTGAGCAACAGAGTGTGTTCAACCGTCTCTATGACGACTATTTCTACCAGCGCAATACCCTCTACTGGCAGCGTGAGGCAATGAAGAAACTGCCCGTGCTCGTTGAGGCTACGCGTATGCTTGTGTGTGCCGAGGACCTCGGTATGATACCTCCGTGTGTTCCCCAGGTGATGAGCGACCTGCGTATCCTCTCGCTTGAGGTACAGTCCATGCCTAAGGAGTATGGCGTGGAGTTCGGTCGTCCTGAGCGTTACCCTTACCGTTCCGTCTGCACCCTTGACAGTCATGACATGGCACCACTGCGTATGTGGTGGGATGAGGATGAGAACCGTGCCCAGAGATATTACTCACAGGTACTCGGCAGGCGTGACGAGGCACCCCATCCGTTGCCTTGCTGGCTGGCGCGCGATATCATGAGCCGTAATCTCCTGGCGGAGTCCATGCTCTGTGTACTCTCACTGCAAGACTGGCTCGCCATCAGCGAGGATCTGCGTCACCCTGACCCACAGGCGGAGCGTATCAACATCCCTGCTAATCCACATCACTATTGGCGCTATCGTATGCACCTCAATATAGAGGATATGCTTGCCAACCAGCGCTTCTGTGATGACGTGGCGGAGATGATACGTCAGGCTGGCAGGTGATTTGTGTCAGAAAAGGTACTATTCCTTCAGTTCTATAACTCCAGCCTTTTCCAAAATTGGAAAAACGTGCTTGGCTAATATGCGGTCAGACTTCCTTTCCTCAGAATAGTATTCTGTATGCAGGTCGTCGTGACCGTATATTAGTTTCTCCATCAGCGCATCGTCAATCAGATGAGCCTCGGTATATTTCTTTCCATTGCTACTGTCAGAGATCAGATAGCATACCCTGTGGCGTATCTGGTTGCTGTTATAGGTGAAGTGGCTGCCTGTACCGGCAAGCATTTGTGAAGATGTCTGCCACAGTTGCGCTTCTTTTCCTATCACTTCATTTACGAAGATAACGCCGTTGTCATTGCTACGCCAAGCCCTTGCGTAGCCGTTCTTGAACTGCACCTTCTTACGTATCAGTTTACGGCAATTCACGTATAGCTCGTTATCCTTCTTTATGGCGAAGGCGTTCTTCTTCAGCACCTTGTCGATAGAGTCATTCCCCGTTGTCAGTCTGTAGTCATTACTGCCTAACCATAACTTCCGTCCCTGTCCGTTTTGAAGGCAGTATAACGTGTCTAAAGGCTCATACCTGTCGGCTATAAGGTCCTCATAGCTTTTATAGTAGCCGCATTTGGCATTTATGCTTATTGTCGTAAGCAGCAGAAGAGCATACACAATCAGATGCATATTTCTTCTTGTAGAAAGAATGTTGTTAACATTGAACATCGCATACAAATTTTTTACTGTGCAAAATTATAAATAAAATTTGAAAAACCGATATCCTTCCCGTGGTTTTTTCTGAGCAGACAGCTTAACCGCAGTCAACACTCTGTCGTTTATGCTATGTGTGTTCAGATCGATGAGCACGGCACGCGTTGACGCTTGCAAGAATCTTTTCCGAGAAATTCACTCTCAATACCTGGTAGTCCATGTCTGAGGATTATAGGATTTAAGGATAAAGTCTGTATCAAGGCGCAGACAGGCGCAAAAAACCTAAAATCCGCTTTCTATGTCCAGGGATGGCAAAGTGGTCTCTGGCTTGCTGATGCTTGCCACTGACTCCGTACCGTTCCGTGCCACGGTGTCTGCCGACGGCAGATTGTCGTTCTCTGACGGTGGCGTGGAGCTTAACGAGCGTTACACCGTGGGCAGCAAGGTGCCGTACAGGATGGACTCTGCGGAACTCGACGTATGGCAGGACAGGATTGCGGGAAGGCTGTCGCTATACTCGCTGAAGCTCATGGAGCCTGAAAGACCGATGTATATTGAGCTGCAGAAGAGACCCACCCCAGCCCTCCCTGCGAGGGAGGGAGACGATGCTGACCGATACACTCGTGTCGTGGCTTCGCCTAATCCGTTCTCTTCGCGGTTTGACGTGTCGTTTGAGTTACCAGAGCCATGCGATGCTAAATTGAGGTTGTATGATGTCTATGGTAAGCTTGCTTACACTCAGAACCTCGGCAGAATAGAGGAAGGCAGGCATACTGAGACAATCATGCCTAACATCCTTGATGGCACATATGTGCTTAACGTGACGGTCGGAAGCCGTGTCCTTCGCACAATAATTGTTAAAAAAGGAGGTGCGAGATGAACAGGATTTTGTCAATTGCGATTCTTTTGCTAACTTTGCTGACAGCCGAGGAGATGAGGGCGCAGAGCATGACTAATGAGACCACACACAACTGCGATGATGGAAGTTTCTGGTACATGACAGACTTGAATTGCGAGGAAGACGGGAATGGTGAAAAAACTTGTTCCAGTTGTGGAGGAGTCTTTAAGAGTGATGAGATTGCGGAGCATGAGAAGAACTGTTTTTATGAGTGTAAAAAGTGTAAGCAAAAGATGAAGGTCATTGAACGGGACAAGCATAAATGCAAGGGAGATGAGCCTGAACCCGATCATGACCCCAAACCTGACAATGACTCTAAGCCTGAATCAGATCCAGACAAGCCTGATAATCCCAGTGGCAGCGGACCAAAAGGGATTCCTGACCAAGTGCTGCCTAATGTCACCGTCAACGGAAAAAACAAAAGCTCATTTAACTGGTGGGACTGGACGTACGTAATTGGTGGCGGAGGTGGCGGCGGCAGCAGTAGTAATAACAACAGTGAATCGACGGGAACGTATACGTCGGGAGAGCCACCATTACACGCAGCTCAACAGAGTGGCGGAAAAACTGATTCCATCGGATACCATAGGTGTCCATGTGTGATTACAGCAAATGCGAAGTTCTATCTAGATGATATAGATAACGACCCTAAATGGGACGAGTTGAATAATCGTTTTTCCGGACTTAAAGATGGACTGAAACGGCATCTTGCATTCCCTGAAACCATTCAACAAGGAAATAACGGAACATGTGCTGCTGCACTTATTCAGAAATATTTGGCAGAGAATTATCCTGACAAATACGAGGAATGTGTATACGAACTCATTAAAAATGGGAAATACGAACCATGGGGGTTAGAAATACCTGCAGCAAGCAACCTCAAATCATTAACATATATGGATTTATGGAATGAAAATGGCAATATGGCAAATATTAATTTTGAGCAAGGCATAGATTACACCTATGATGATGCATTTATGCAAACTGCAATTCAAAATTGGGCAGACAATGATACATACTTTAAATCAGTTACTCATGCTGTTGCTGGATACGTATATAATCCACTGAAAGATAATGGAGAACCAGATGAAAAAGATGAAAAAGATGAAAAAAGTGGGACGCTTTTTGAAAGTGGGATGCTTTTTGATGATATGTCTTTGTTCTTGAACCAAAATGGACTAGATAATTCTGCATCTTATTATAAAAACGTTTCTTCAAGTGAATTATCCGATATATTTAATGAACATAGTCCTGAATCCAATACCTTTATGGCAGGAGTACGCATCTGTAATAATGAATCAGGATATTATTTTTGCCTTGACGGAGAATACACACCTTTGAAAAAAGAAGAAAGATCTGCTCATGCATTGGAATTGACAAACATAAATAATGGTCATATTAGTGCATGGTCTTGGGGAAAACAATTTACCACAGTCAACCAAGATAGTTCTATTAAGAATCTTATAGTTATAGGAAAAACAGATTATGCTAAAAAAGAAAAGAAAGCTCGAAAAGAACTTAAGTGTGGATGTCCTTCTTGCACTAATATTAGCTGTGACGTTTGCATGTAAACGCGTTCCCTCACAGCCTGCAAGTGAGCATACAAATAAAACGCATTCTACGCATAATCACAAGAAGGGTCCACTGCTGTACATTCCATCTTCTAGATATATCTGTATAGAGTATTATCATAATTTTGCGATAGAAAAAGTCGGAATGTCACGCGTTGCCATTGACGGGGTTCCATCCAAAGGATATGCACTTTACATTTTAGAAGCTCGTATCGTTGGTCGTAATCACGAGACAATAAGACAAGATCCGGACTTATTGGGAGGTATTATACGCCCATTCGGAAATGGATTAGACGATTCTATCAGCAGTATAGTTTTTTCTAACAAAAATAAAATAATTCATCCTAAGCCTCTGCGTTGGAGTGATAAAGGAGAAAGAATACATTGCAATATATATCTGAAGAGAATAAGCAAAGAATGGTATTGGGATATTAGCGTATTCTACAATGGTGATTATTCTCATTTGCCGTTGGATATAAAAAAGCCTTTTAAATACACCATTATCGATGAGAGTGAAATACGGAACAGCAAGGATTCACTTTATTATCTGGTAACATTTGACAAGAGACGACCTCTACCTGATAGTGTAACTATTACATTTGCGAAAAAGAAAATGAAGATTGCAGTGGAGAATTCTACTATTCTCAAGTACAAATTGAAATATCACTCTGAATTTGAAGAACCAAAAGAAGTGGTTTATAAAAGACATATGGAGGCTTTGGCTAAAAAAAGGAAAAAAATATGAATAAGAAAATATTGAAAAAAGCATTATGCTTAATATTGGTTATGTCTAGTATTACGACATGGGCACAGAACTCTAACAAAGACATATTTTATCGTAATGACTTATTAGGTAAGAAATGGGTTATGTACAAAAATGGCAATGAAAAAGATCCATCTTTCTCATTTGTTTTTGACACTGATTCCGTCACAACTACTTTCTTTTTGAATAACCAAACAAAAATCGTTCGATATGCCTACTATCTTTCTGACGAATTTCCCTTGTCTTTTGAAGATTCATTAGTCGGAAATTCCACAAACGGATGCTGGTTAATATTAAACAGAAATGATATTGTTAATGGAATAAAGCAACGCGATGGAGGAGAAATGAGAATATTCACATTGAACGAACATGAGTTTTCCATTGGTAAATCCCCAGAATATCAAATGATACTTATAGCGGAACCATTGGAGTAAATAATGAAATTGTGACATATTCCCTCCAACCGCACTTCCTGCGGTTGGAGGGAAATTAAAACAAAAACATTTATCATGCGAAGAATACTTTTCTGGCTAAATAGACCTATAACCTTACGGCAACATTTTTACTACATCTGAAAGCAACTGTCCTATAGAAGAATTGATAATCATAAAGAAGACAGACTATGCAAAAAAAGAAAAGCAAGAGAAGAAATCACTTACATGCAATTGTCCTAATTGTACTCGTGGTGGCTGTAGCAAGTGCGTGCAAAAGTGATTACTATTATTATACCAGATATTATAAAGTAGAGAAGGTGTTTATGACACGGATACAGATAAATGACTTTCCCGTAAAGAATGTAGAACTATACCTTACTGAGTCTGCCTTTTCTGATTGTCCCCCTGAGACTATAAAACATGACGGTAAATGCCATGCTATCAGACCATATGCTGGAGGCTCTATTGATAAAGCAGAAAAAGTGATATTGACAAATAAAGGGAAAGAAGTTTATACTGTACCTCTACGTCACAAGGAATTTAATGACACATTAGATGTACTTATGCATCTATCCGAGGATAACACAAAAAAAATATATGAATATGTTAGATTTAATAATACACTTACTTTGTCGGAGTCTATAACAGGTGGAGGAGGAGAACTTTACCAATGCAGACAAGACACCTCTCTTACATCTTTCTGCTATCTACTCTGCTTTGACAAGAAGAAAACGCTACCAGAGAGCGGAATAGTAAAATTCAAGGACAGAGAGATAAAAATAGAGATAGACAACAATACTAAGAAATTTCATTTAATCGGTCCAATATGGCAACCACATTATTAAGAAATAAAATTATGAATTTGCGAACAATATTTGTCACATGCCTGCTTGGCATTTTCTCGTGTCTGAACATAAGTGCACAGACAAACATCTTTACAAAAGAGCAATTAATGGGAAAGAAATGGACAAAGAGAGTAACTATGGATTCAAGCCGTGAAGGAGCAATAAGAAAACATGGAAATGTTTCTGTCGGCTCAAAGAAACTTCAGGTAACAACGGGAATGAATATAACTATGAGCCTGGTTTTCGACAAAGATTCAATGACTTTAACAACTATATTCAATAATGACACTATTGTATGTCGTTATGCATATTACCTGTCAGATTCCCATGAGATGTACTTTGACTTTTCACAAGTAGGCAAATCAAGTAAAGGTAATTGGTTACACACCCAAGGCGACATTATCATGAATGGTAGAAACAGAACAGACGAAGACCATCAGCAAATTTTAACACTTACAGATGAGACTTTCGTTTTAGGTTCTCGAAGTGGCAATGCTGAAATAGAACTTACGGCCGAACCATTAGACTAATAACACATTTCCCTCCAACCGCCCTCCCTGCGGTTGGAGGGAAATTAAAATCAAAACATTATCATGCGAAGAATACTTTTACTCGCTGTCATTACGTTGATGGCGATATTATCTTTGTGCGCCCAAGACAACAAGCTGGCAGAGTTAAGGCGTACGCTAACGGAACATTATGCCGGCGATGTGGAGAAACAACAAGCGGCGGCGTGGCTGATTGGCAATATGCAGTTTCACGGCACTATGCGTAGTGCTTTGCAGGACGAGTATTACAATAAACTGACACGGATTGCGAACAGCAGCGTTTATCCTGAGTGCGAGCCGCTGATATACGGCCTTGCAGACAGTGTGTATGCTGTGCCTGACAAGGGCTTTAAGCGAATGGCGGATGCCGACGCAGTGACGGCGGAGTCTCTTATCTCTAACATAGACCAGGCTTTTGATAGATGGCGCAACGGCAACTTTGCAAGGCATCTGTCATTCTCAGAGTTCTGCGAGTGGCTGCTGCCCTACCGCCTTACCAACGAGAACCTGTGTGAGTGGAGGGAGAGACTTTATAAGGAGTATAAGCGCGGCATTGAGTCTTTGCGTCAGATTGCGGACAAGAACCACTCCGCATATTGGGCGGCGGCGCAGGTGAACGACCTGCTGAAGCAGGATAAGATCTTCATTCATCTTATTCCGCATCTCGGCGGCGTGAATCTGCCGGCTCCTGTGTTGGCGAGCCTGCGCATGGGTGAGTGCGACGACTATGCCTTCAAGGCGGCTTACACCATGAGGGCGTGCGGCATTCCCGTCTGCGTGGATTTCACTCCGCAGTGGCCTACGCGTCCACATGGTCATCACTGGAACGTGGTGCTGAACAACAACGGCAGGACTGTACCCTTCATGGGTTCGGAGAGTAATCCCGGATATCCTTGCAAGAGCGACTATGTGTATGGCAAGGTGTATCGCTATACGTACGAATATCAGAAGGAAAGCTTGTTTGAGCATAACAAGAAGATTGGCGAGTCGACACCCTCTGTACTGACAAATCCTTTCATAAAGGATGTAACAGGGGACTACACAAAGGGCGTGGACGTGAGCGTGAGTATCAGCACTGACAAGCACTTTGCCTACCTTGCGGCCTTCAACAACCAAGGGTGGACACCGATAGCGTGGGCAGGAGAGACCCTCCCTAACCCTTCCTTTAAGGGAGAGGAAAAGAAGCAATACACATTCAGGAATGTGGGTAGGGGAGCTGTCTATCTGCCTGTGACATGGGAGAATGACAGGGCTGTGGCTGCCGGCTATCCTATATTAATAAAGGAGAACGGCGAACAGGAGTACATCAAGCCAGACAAGAGCAAGACCTTCTCCTTGACTCTTACGAGAAAATATCCTAAGTATGCTGTGACGCACGTTTACAGCAAGCGCATGGTGGGAGGAAAGTTTTACACTTCAAATACTGCAGACTTCACAGAAAGCACGAAGATTGGCGAGATAAAGCGTAACCCGGAGATGGAGTATGACAGTATAGACACAGACCCTAAGGGCAGGGCATACCGCTACTTGCGTTACACAGCCCCAAGGCGCAGCCACTGCAACGTGGCAGAGGTGGAGTTTTACGATGCTGACGGCAAGAGACTGTTGCCAAAGACTGTTATCACCGACGGCAACGAGGACGCAGGTTTCAAAGCTGGCAGCGTCATTGACGGTGATGCGCTGACGTACTATCAGACGAAGAAGTCGGATGACTGCACCCTGACCTTTGACTTCGGTTCTCCCGTAGCGGTAGCAAAAATAAGGTATCTGCCGAGGAACGACGACAACCACGTCACTGCAGGTCACCGCTATCGCCTGGACTATTACGACAAGGACGGTGCGCACCCAGTGGGTGAACAAGTAGCCACCACGGACAGCGTGACATTCACTGGTGTTCCGTTAGGTGCACTCTACATCCTCCATGACCTGACGAAAGGCAGGGAAGAACGTATCTTCACTCTTGAGGACGGAGAGATAAGGTGGTGGTGAAGCCCACATATTACAGGGATTACATTGATTATCTTTTCAACAACGGATTACACCGATTACACGAATTTTCCATGTCTTATTTCAGAGCCGACAGGCTCCTAAGATTTTCAAAAAATATTTTCAATGGATTTCTGCCCGTAAGGGCATAAAAAGAAATAAAGTTTCATCTGTTTTATGTATTAAGCGAAAATAGGACATTTTAGTCATTGCTTGATTAAAATCATGTCAACAAAAAAATGAAATCTAGGAGAGAATAAGGGGCAAAAAACGGAAAAAGGGTGCGAAAAAATGATGTGAACCCGAAAAGTTGGACA
>DFLE01000016.1 GCA_002373375.1 Prevotellaceae bacterium UBA3627 | reverse complement strand
TGTCTATGATAATCATTTACTCTTTATTCTTTACTCCTTACTCCTTACTCTTTATTCTTTATTCCTTTATAAATATCGACGAACGTGATGGCGCTTTCCTCCATCTGCGCTGTCAAGTGGTCAATCTTAGAGAGGATATAGTTATAGAATAACTGCAGCACAAGTGCGGTGATGATACCGAAGATGGTAGTGATAAGAGCCACCTTCATACCAGCTGCCACGATGGTAGGGCTGATGTCGCCGGCTGTCTGTATCTGGTCAAAAGCCATTACCATACCAATCACAGTGCCGAGGAAGCCCAGCGACGGTGCCATGGCAATGCACAGCGTTATCCATGAGCAGCCTTTCTCCATCTTGCCTATCTGTACGGAAGCGTAAGAACTGATGGAACGTTCCATCTCCTCAGCGGTGCTGTCCAGCCTGAGCACACCCTGGTAACATATACTTGCTACAGGACCGCGTGTATTTCTGCACAGTTCCTTGGCAGCCTCCTGACCCTCGCCCTTCAGCTTTGTCTCAAGAGCCTGCATGAAACGCTTGGCATCAATCTCTGACATGCTGAGGTAAATGATACGCTCAATGCAGAAAGCCAGACCTATGATAAGACACAAAGCCACCAATGACATAAAGCCGGCGCCGCCCTCCACGAACTTCACCTTCAGCTGGCTGTATGCGCTGCCGTTGCCGTCAGCCATGGACTCAAGCATTGTGGTGTCGCTCATCTCAGCGGCTGCCTCGTCAAGCAGCAGGCTGGTAGAGTCACTGGCCGCACTTGCGGCAATTGTGTCAGACGGTGCGGCGACAACCACGGTTGTCACTGCGAGTAAAAGAAGCAGACAAAGAAATATTCTGTTCATTGGTTTATAATTTCATTTAGCGATGCAAATTTACTTAAATTTCTTCTTACAAACAAATTTGTCTGCAATAAAATCAACATCAGTGCGTTCATTCTTTGATGACAATAACAAAAACGAGATATATAAACTGTTTTCATCATGACGGCAGGGCTGATTCGCTTAGGCGAATGTCGGCACTTGTCGTCATGTTTTTTTTATGCCTTGTGACATGTCCGTTTACCGCATCGGCACAGGATTTTGTGCTGACAGGCCGTGTGATGGACGAACAGGGTAATCCTGTGGAGCTGTGTACTGTGTCGTGCCTGAAGCAAGGCAAGGTGACCATGACAAGTCTGAAGGGCGATTTCTCCTTACATCTTGCATCCGCAGACTCTGTAGAGGTGCGTTTCTCTATGATAGGTTACAAGAGTAAGGTGAGAGTGCTGCGCCGTCCCCGTGGCAGGCAGAACCTGCAAATCACGCTTTATGAGGACAGTCAGGAGTTGCAGGGAGTGACGGTGACAGAGAAGAAACGCCAGACGGGAGCCTCGCAGGAACTTGACGTGAAAGACATGAAGCAGGCTCCGTCAGCCTCGGGCAATGCCGTGGAAGAACTGATACAACAGCAGGCAGGCGTAAGCACCCACAGTGAGTTGTCATCACAGTACAATGTGCGCGGCGGTTCCTTTGATGAAAACTCCGTATATATAAATAACGTGGAGGTGTACCGTCCGTTCCTTGTGCGCTCAGGTCAGCAGGAAGGACTGTCAATCATCAACCCCGACATGGTGGAAAGCATCTCGTTCTCCTCAGGCGGCTATGAGGCTAAATACGGCGACAAGATGTCGTCGGCGTTAGACATAAAATACCATAAGCCTACGCGCACGGAAGGCTCACTGTCTGCCAGTCTGTTAGGCGGCTCGGCATACCTTGGACTGGCAAGCAAGAAGTTCTCATGGGCTAACGGTTTCAGGTACAAACAGACCAAAGCCTTGCTTAAGACCTTTGACACCACGGGAGAGTATGATCCGCAGTTCATAGACTATCAGACATATCTTACCTTCACCCCCAACAAACGCTGGCAGGTGGAGTTCATAGGCGATATATCGCAGTCGCGCTATGACTTCTATCCCGTGGACCGCGAGACAACCTTCGGCACTCAGGACAACGTGAAGTCATTCAAGGTGTATTTCGACGGTCAGGAGAAAGACCTCTTCCGTACCTACTTCGGCACGCTCACGCTGCGTCGCATCATATCCCCCAAGACAACAGTGTCGCTGCTCGGTACCGCCTTCCATACCAAGGAACGAGAGACGTATGACATACAGGGACAGTACTGGCTCATGCAGACCGAGACACAAGAGAATATGGGCGTGGGCACCTACCTGGAGTATGCGCGTAACTATCTCACGGCAAACGTGGCGAGTCTTAAGCTGATGCTTGACCACAAGACGCAGCATCATAACGTGCAGGCGGCCGTGCAATTGCGCTGGGAGCACATCACAGAGAACTCAAGGGAGTATGAGATGCGTGACTCAGCCGGATATATCATGCCTCATACAGGCGAGGACCTAAAGATGATATATGCCCTCGCAGCGCGTAACAGCCTCAGGGCACGCAGACTGGAGTTCTATGTGCAGGACACTTGGAAATTCCATTCGCCGCTTGAGACAAACTTCTATACACTGAACTACGGCA
>DFLE01000036.1 GCA_002373375.1 Prevotellaceae bacterium UBA3627 | reverse complement strand
ACACCACCATGCTTTCCAGCATTGCCTTTTCCCGGGGCATTGACCACCATTCCGTCCTGTACGCCAGCCGGGATATTTATCTCAACAATCTCCTCACCGCGTACAATGCCGTCGCCGTTACACTTGGTACACTTGTTCTTTATGACCTTTCCTTCACCGCCACATGTCGGACATACAGACTGTGTCTGCATCATACCAAACATGCTGCGCTGCTGTTGTATCACAACGCCACTGCCGTGACAAGTGTGACAGGTCTCCGTACCAGAACCGTCAGCAGCACCACTGCCCTTACACTGTGTACAAGGCACATCCTTACGCACCTTGAACTTCTTGGTGACTCCCGTCGCAACCTCCTGCAGATTCAGGCGCACCTTCAATCTGAGGTCACTGCCGCGGTGTACTCTGCTGCCACCGCCGCCACGACGACCACCTCCGAAGAAATCTCCGAAGCCGCCACCGAAGTCGAAGCCACTGCCAAATACAGAGTTCAGGATATCGTTGATGTCGAAACCGGCACCACCGCCAAAACCACCACCCATATTAGGACCGTCAAAACCAAACTGGTCATACTGCTGGCGCTTCTTGTCATCAGAGAGCACGGCATAAGCCTCCGCAGCCTCCTTAAACTTTTCCTCAGCCTCTTTCTTCTCAGCTTCGCTCTTATCACCCTGACGGTCAGGATGATACTTTATAGCTATCTTACGATATGCTTTCTTTATGTCTGCGGCACTGGCATTCTTATCAACGCCAAGCACCTCATAATAATCTCTTTTAGCCATTACAAGTACTAATTATGAACCGTGAATTATTCATTATAAACCAGTTACTGCCCCACTGCTACCTTTGCAAAGCGTATAACCTTGTCATTCATCGTATATCCTGTCTGCACACAGTCTATAACCTTTCCTTTCTTGTCCTCTCCCATTCCAGGAACAAGCGCTATAGACTCATGGAAGTCCACGTTAAAGTCTGCATTCTCTGTCTCTATCTTCTTTACTCCCAGTCCCTCTAATGTCTTGACAAACTTATTATAGATAAGCTGCATACCCTCACGTATGGCAGCAGGGTCTTCACTCTTATCTGCAAGTGCGCGCTCAAAATCATCAAGGACAGGCAATATGGCAGTTACGGTTTTCTCACCTCCGCCGAGAATCAAATCAGCCTTCTCCTTAATAGTGCGTTTCCTGTAATTCTCAAACTCTGCCTGCTTATATAGAGCCTGCTTCTTCAGCTCCTCTATCTCTGCCAGAGCTTTCTCCAGTGGGTCAGCCTGCTCCTCGGCAGTCTCCTCTGTCGATGCGGCCGTGTTATCCTCTACAGTCTCCTCTGTCTGCTCAGTCTGCTCAGTCTGCTCAGTCTGCTCTACATTATCCACATTCTCATCAACACCGTTGTTGATATTATCCTTAATGTTTTCTTCTGCCACGGTATTTATGTCTTCCTTTTTCATTTCTGTGTTTTTATATTAATAATTATGGCACACTTAAAACAATAAGCGTGCCATAATTATATTATTCTCCACCTATCAGTTATACATCTGCTCTTTCTGTGCCTTTATAGCCTCGTCATAGATATAATCATCGTATGACATAAGCTTGTCAATAGTACCCTTTGGTGTCAGCTCAATGATACGGTCAGCCACAGTATTGATAAACTCATGGTCATGAGAAGAGAACAATATGTTACCCTTAAAGGTTATAAGATTATTATTGAAAGCCTGTATAGACTCCAAGTCCAGATGGTTGGTAGGGGTATCAAGTATCAGGCAGTTAGCGTTCTTCAGCTGCATACGCGCTATCATACAACGCATCTTCTCACCACCTGAGAGCACATTGACCTTCTTCTCCACCTCTTCCTGCTTAAACAGCATACGGCCGAGGAATCCTTTCATTGTCACCTCATTGCCCGGACCATACTGTGACAACCAGTCTACCAGATTCAGGTCTGAGTCAAAGAATGCGGTGTTGTCCAGCGGCAGATAAGCCGTAGTTATCGTCACACCCCATTTATATGTGCCGCCGTCAGCCTCCCTGTTACCGTTAATGATTTCAAAGAGTGCTGTCATAGCCTTAGGGTTATGAGACAGGAATACAGTTTTCTGTCCCTTCTCTATGTTAAATGACACATTGTCAAACAATACCGTGCCATCATCATCCAAAGCCTTGAGATTCTCCACCTCGAGAATCTGGTTACCCGGCTCACGCTCCATCTGGAAGATGATACCAGGATACTTACGTGTAGAAGGCTGTATCTCCTCTACGTTAAGTTTCTCAAGCATCTTCTTACGTGATGTGGTCTGCTTTGACTTTGCCACATTGGCAGAGAAACGTCTGATGAACTCCTCCAGCTCCTTACGTTTCTCCTCAGCCTTAGCCTTCTGGTTCTGTGCCTGTCTGAGAGCCAACTGACTTGACTCATACCAGAATGAGTAGTTACCTGCGAACATCGTCACCTTACCGAAGTCTATATCAACGGTCTGTGTTGACACAGCGTCAAGGAAGTGACGGTCGTGTGAAACCACCAAGACTGTCTGCTCCACATTAGACAGATATTCCTCCAGCCACTGCACAGTGTCAAGGTCAAGGTCATTGGTAGGCTCATCGAGCAACAGGTTGTCAGGATTTCCGAACAGAGCCTTAGCCATCATCACACGCACCTTCTCATTGTTTGACAACTCTGACATCTGCGAGTAGTGTACGTCCTCCTTTACGCCAAGTCCTGACAGCAACTGCGCCGCGTCACTCTCGGCGTTCCATCCGTCCATCTCGGCGAATTTCTCTTCCAACTCTGCAGCGCGTATGCCGTCAGCCTCCGTCATCTCTGCCTTAGAGTAGAGGGCATCACGCTCCTGCATATTGTCCCATAATGGTTTGTGTCCCATCAATACGGTGTTCATCACCGTATAGTTATCATACTTAAAGTGGTCCTGCTCAAGCACAGACAGGCGCTCGCCCGGACCCAGTTCGATTGTTCCCTTGTTAGCCTCCAACTCACCACTTATGGCACGGAGCAAAGTTGACTTGCCCGCTCCATTGGCACCTATAATACCATAGATGTTACCTGGAGTGAATTTTAAGTTAACGTCTTTGTAAAGTACTCTTTTACCAAACTGAATTGCAAGATTTGTTACTGTTATCATTATCCTTAAAATGTTTTAAATTCGTATCCCTTCTCTTTCAAATACCTCAATGACGCCGGTAAGGCATATTGCAGCTTCTCTATACTCTTTAGTGAGTCATGGAATGTGATGATAGAGCCGTTGCGTGTATATAATATGACATTTCTGACCACGTCAAAGGCATTGAGCAGACGTGAGTAGTCACGCGTAACAAGGTCCCACATCACGATTTTGTATCGTTTGTTAAGTATGTTATACACCGAGAGCCACATCCAACCGTGCGGTGGTCTGAACAAATCAGACTGTATCAATTCGTTACAGCGCTCCACATTCTTCAAATAGGTCTTCACATAATGTCTCAGACTACCCATGTGGTTATATGTGTGGTTGCCCACGGAGTGTCCTTCCTCTTTTATCCTTTTCAGTAACTCTGGGTATCGTTCCGCATTCTCGCCTACCACGAAGAACGTAGCCTTTATGCCAAACTCCCTTAGTGTATCAAGGATGAAGGGGGTGGATTCTGGTATCGGTCCGTCATCAAAAGTCAGATACACGGAGTGCTCTGTGGCGTCCATACGCCACAGAGCACTGGGATATATCCATCTGAGCCATTTGGATGGTTGCTCTATTATCATAATATCACAGTATCTCTCTTTACTCTAACCCCATTGTACCGCCACGGCTCTCATACATCGTCATCACTTTCTGCAGTTCTGCCATTTTCTTTTTAGCGAGAGCTTTGTCATATCTTACATATATGTCAACCAACTGCTGCATCACATACATGTTCATCATACATTCACGCTGTGAAGAGTTGAAGTGATTCTGCTCCAGTGACAGGTACCAACTCATGTACTGCATACTATTCTTCCATATAGCATCAGCTGTCTCATGAGCCTTCTTTGTCATACCAAGAGCAAAGTAACCGTTAACGAAATCAAGTCCGCCACTGTAGTAGGACATTGGCAGGTTATACGTTGGCAACACCTTCTCCGCATACTCGATAGCCTTCTTGGCCTTATCCTTCTTACCCTCACGCAACAGATGCTGTATAAGAGTTCCGAAGAGACGGCGGTGTGTATAACACATACGTGTAACAGTCTCGTCAAGATAAAGACCTGGTTTATCCAGTCCGCCAAACTTGAAACGTGTCATGAGGTTCTTGTAAACCTTCTCCGTGTCAAAGTTGTTAGTCTCATTAGTATGGAACGGAGTGATACGGTTTACCAAGCCCTCTTGTATGAAGTTCTCACCGAGATTCATATAGTTATCTGCACCTACGGTCTGAGCCACATACAACGGACGTGTCCAATTGTGGTTGGCAAGCATCTCCAGCATCATAAGGTCTCCCTTGTAGAGCGCGCGCTTACCCACAAGTGATATTGCCATCTTCTCTGGTATCGTAGCAGTTCCCGTAGAGTCAACAGGTATCATCATACCACTCTTCTTCACTGCCTCCTTGTCTATGTAGAGATACAGCGTATCAGTAGGAATCACGTGCTCATCATCCTTATACTTGTTGCCGCATACCCAGCGCTTCAGCACATTGTTAATCTCAAACGGATCATCGCCAAACTGCTTTCTCGCAGCCTCAGGGTCAGACGCATAGTAATCCAATATCTGCTGTTTGTAGCCAGGCTCCACAGTGACATACTCGTTGGTGCCAGAGCAATAGTCAAGCCTGCTCCAAGTGATAGGCAGCGACGGAGAGTTCCATGACGGACGCACCATCTGGTCAATGTACCAGTCGGTCTGCAGGTATGACAGGTTACATACGCGGGCATCGGTACGTACCTGCTCCACATCCTGGTTATACCACAGAGGGAAGGTATCATTATCGCCATTAGTGAATATTATAGGGTTACCCTCATCCTGCAAAGACATCAGGTAGTTCTGTCCGAAATCACGACAGCAGTAGCGTCCTGAACGATCGTGGTCGTCCCATGTCTGGCTTGCCATCTGTATCGGTACAAGTAATGCAGCAGCGCCTATCAATGCTGAGACTGCCACGCTCTCCTTGTTCTTGAGCAGATAACGCTTAAGCAACTCTATAATAGCTGCAACACCCATACCACACCATATAGCGTATGCATAGAATGAGCCTGCGTATGCATAGTCACGCTCGCGAGGCTGCATAGGTGTCTGGTTAAGGTATATCACAATAGCCAGTCCCGTCATAAAGAACAGGAAGAATACCACCCAGAACTGCTGTATGCCCTTACGGCCGCGGTATGCCTGCCAGAAGAGACCAATCAAACCAAGTATCAGCGGCATACAGTAGAACACGTTGTGTCCCTTGTTCTCCTTCAGCTCGTCGGGCAACTTGCTCTGGTCGCCCAGACGCAGGTTGTCGATGAAGGGAATACCGGTGAGCCAGTTGCCGTGCTCGGCTTCGCCGAAGCCCTGGATGTCATTCTGGCGGCCGGCGAAGTTCCACA
>DFLE01000035.1 GCA_002373375.1 Prevotellaceae bacterium UBA3627 | reverse complement strand
TAGGCCATGCCGGTCAGCATAATAAATAAGGTAAGGATTTGTCTTTTCATCTTTTTTGTCAGGTATGTATTGTTATAGTTATGTATTCAAGTTTCGCTCAACTTGTTGGGTTATCAGGTTCTTGCTTAGGCAAGCGTCACTGCGTGCCGAGCGATAAGGCCGTAAGGTCATGAGGTGAAATATGTTTAATTGTGGTGAATAGTTGCCTAATATCACCTTAAAACCTTGAAGTGAAGCGACCTCACCGCTCGGCACGCAGTGACGCTTGCCTAAGCAAGAACCTTAAACCTCAACGAAACTGAAGCTTGCGAAAGTTGAGTTAATAACTTTTTTCGTCAAGAAGGAGACAAAGGAAGACGGAAGAAGATGAAAGACGTAAGCAGGGCGGTCTGGTGGCTGGTTTCTACTTAAAAAGAGTTAATTTTTTTGTTTATTTCAAGTTTATTATATAATTTTGCACGCTGAGATACGTTAGGGTGTCATAACAAACACAGCACCCATTTTTATTAATCATTTCTAAACATTATTGCCTATAGAATTAATTTTACTCAAAACAAGATGAAAGTGAAAACTGACATCATTTACAGAAAGGTAAGATAATGGATAAACTGTCACAGCTAACCGATGAAGAGTTAGCTTTGGAGTATATGGAAGGCAATAACCGTGCGTTTGATATATTACTCAACCGGACGCAGACGGGCATTTTCTCATATATCGTATTTATTGTTCGTAACAGAGAGGTAGCTGATGATATCTTCCAGGACACGTTCCTCAAAGCTATACAGAAGTTGCAGATGCGCAAATATTCACCCACGGGAAAGTTCAACGCGTGGATGATACGTATTGCGCATAACGCCATCATGGACTATTACCGTCGTCAGAAGGCAAAGCACCTGATAGATGCCGAGGGCGACGACCTGCTGATAGCACAGATGAGCGACAAGCAGATACTGGAGACCTCACGCGAGGACTTGCTTGCCAACGCACAAGTGATGGACGACGTACGCAACATGATAGACTACCTGCCTGAAGTACAGAGCGAGATAGTCAAGATGCGCTACTATCAGAATCTTTCATTCAAAGAAATATCAGAGATAACCGGAGCAAGCATCAACACTTGCCTGGGCCGTATGCGCTACGCTTTGATAAATATGCGCAGGCTGGCCAAGGAGAACCGCATGCAACTGCAACTGGTGTAATATCCTTGAACAAGCAACACAAAGCCAATAATAACCAAACTTAATTTTGCATCACTAACGTAAATCGCACGACGGAGGAAACAGCATATACACATTGTCACATACAAGAGGATGCGTCAAAAAAACAACAATTCTCTTTAACAACGGATTTCACCGATTACACGGATTTTCGTCATTGCTGAATATCAGCAAGTTATTAATCGGTGAAATCCGTTGTTTGTTTAATCTGACACGTTCTCTTTTTACAGCCGTTTTAGTTCAGAAATCCTTTCCTGAGGATTCTCCGCCCTAAAGATATAGCTGCCCGACACAAGCACGTCAACACCAGCCTTCACAAGACGTGGAGCAGTTTCATTCTGCACTCCGCCGTCAACCTCAATGAGAGCCTTTGAACTGCTCCCATCTATCATTTGGCGCAGACGCTCCACTCTCTGTATGGTGTTCTCTATAAACTTCTGTCCCCCGAAGCCAGGATTCACACTCATAAGCAGCACCATATCCACATCCTCAAGAACATCCTCTATGGCACATAGCGGTGTTGACGGATTAAGCGTGACGCCGGCCTTCATGCCTGCGTCATGTATCTCTTGTATGGTTCTGTTGAGATGCACGGAAGCCTCATAATGCACATTCATCATCATTGCCCCGAGCGCCGCTGTCTGACGAATATAGCGCTCCGGACGCTCTATCATATAATGTACGTCAAGAGGTTTGGTGCATACCTTTGCCACAGCCTCCAACACCGGGAAGCCGAAAGATATGTTTGGCACGAAAGAGCCATCCATGACATCAAGGTGAAGCCAGTCGGCCTCACTACTATTTATCATCTCTATCTCACGGTCAAGATGTAAGAAGTCTGCCGCGAGAAGAGAGGGGGAAACTAAAGTCATAACAGATGTTTAGTTAAGAAAGACAGGAATATATTTTCCTTCTACGTTAAGTGTGCGGAAAGAATGTGCATACTGACGAATAATCGACAGTGTGCTTTCTGACGGCATAAAATAATTAATAGGGTAATTTTGATTCATAGGCGGGTTAATTTGTTGTTATATATAGTTAACGCACGCCTATTCTTTTTATTATCAATATCACGCAAAAAAAAGACAGGTATTTTTCAGATTATGAAAAACACCTGTCTTTTTGTTATCTGTCAACAGATGCGGATATCCGCCCCATTTACTTCACTTTGTCAACGATAGCCTTGAAAGCCTCAGGGTTGTTGATAGCGAGGTCAGCGAGCACCTTACGGTTAATCTCGATGCCAGCCTTGTGCAACATACCCATGAGTACTGAGTATGACAGGCCTTCCTGACGTGCGGCAGCGTTGATACGCTGAATCCACAGTGCGCGGAAGTTACGTTTCTTATTCTTACGGTCGCGATAAGCGTATGTAAGACCTTTCTCCCAAGTGTTCTTAGCTACGGTCCAAACGTTCTTGCGTGCGCCATAGTAACCCTTGGTCAACTTCAGGATACGAGTTCTCTTTGCCTTTGAGGCAACATGATTTACTGATCTTGGCATAGTTTTTTTACTTTCTTTTCAAAAAGATTAGACAATAGGGTTAATTAACGCAAGCACAACAGGTCACGTACCTGCTTCATGTTTGTTGTGTCAACGATTGCAGAACCGAGCAGGTTTCTCTTCTGCTTCTTGGTCTTCTTTGTCAGGATGTGACTGTGGTAAGCGTGATGTCTCTTAACCTTACCTGAACCGGTGAAAGCGAAACGCTTCTTAGCACCAGAGTTTGTCTTTACTTTTGGCATTTTTTGTTATGTTTATTAATTGTTATTAATTGCTGGGCGCATATACCAAGCGCCTTCGCTGTTATTTTCTTAGTCTTCTATGCCCTCGCGCAGCTTTGCCAAGGCCTCAAAGCCCTTAGCATTCTCTGCCAGGCCACCGTTCTGTGGTGCTTCGTCAGCCACTGACTGCTTGCCAGCCTCTGCTGCCTCAGCCTCGCGGCGCTCTCTGTCCATCTTCTGCTGTGACTTCTTAGCCTGACCTACCTTCTTAGGCGCAATAAAGAGGAACATCTTCTTTCCTTCCAAGCGTGGCATCTGCTCTACCTTGCCATACTCCTCCAAGTCATTGGCAAAACGCAGCAACAGAACCTCACCCTGCTCCTTAAAGAGAATTGAGCGGCCACGGAAGAATACGTACGCACGTACCTTGTTACCCTCCTCAAGGAACTCCTTGGCATGCTTGAGCTTGAAGTTATAGTCATGGTCATCGGTCTGCGGTCCGAAGCGTATCTCCTTCACCTCAACCTTCACCTGCTTCTGCTTCATCTCCTTTGCCTTCTTCTTCTGCTGGTAAAGGAACTTTGAATAGTCAATGATACGACAAACAGGTGGCTCCGCATTAGGGCTTATCTCCACAAGGTCCACGCCCTGCTGACGGGCTATATCAAGAGCTTCTCTCGTAGGCATCACCGAGGAACCGTCCTCGCCGACTACACGTACCTCACGCACGCGGATTTGCTCATTGATGCGGTATTGGCTTTTTAAGTTTTGTTTTCTGTTGTCTTGTCTCATTAACTGTTTTTAAGTGGTACGATATTGTACTGTTTTACTTGCCTCTGTTACGCGTATACGCACAAAGCGAGTGCAAAGTTACAAATAAATATTGTAGTACTTGCAAAACAAGCGGGCTTTTTCTTTGTTTTTTATAATTATTTAACTTTTATCAATCAACTAAGAAAAATTGTTAATTAGTTATAACCATCACACCCGCAACCACGACTTTTATTTATTTTTTTATATCTTTGCACATCCAGACACACGAGAAAAAGACATTTATAATTAATGAACAAGAAAACTATCCTGACAATCCTCCTCGCCGTGCTCCTCTTCCCTCTTGGCGCCGAGGCAAAGAAGAAAGCTAAGGAAGAGGCCGTTCCACAACTAACCAACTACCCGAGCGCGACACTTGACGAGCAGCTATTCCAAGGCGGCGACGTGGTACTGAAGGGACACATCGCCGGCCTTTCTGGAAACGACATTCCTGAAGAAGAGCTTGCGAAAATCAACGGCAGGTTATCAGTCATAATGCATGACTACGTCACAAATAGAAAGGAGCGGTCAGTTATCGAGTTCGGCAGCAACGGCACTTTCTCACTCAACATCCATGTCCCCCACCCTATGTTCTTATTCATACACCCGACATCCATGGTGTATGCCTGTCCTGGAGACACACTGGAGCTGACGATTGACCCGACAAAGCCCACGAAAGAAGAGGGTGTCACATGGACCGGAACAGGAGTGAGCGGCGAGGTGACAAGGCTGTATGAAAAGATACACAAAGCGTACTGCGACATCCCATTGAACTACATATACAAGAAGGGCCCCGACTCCGTAATGATATGGAAAGACAAACAGGTGGAACAGCTTGACGACTTAGTGCGCCGCATGAACGCCGGGCTGCCCGAACTTGCAGAGTGCTCTCCCCTCGCCTCCGACATTCTGCGCACACACATCCTCGCCCAGCATCTGTACAGTATATGCTGCGGTTTTGAATATCAGGAGGAGGACAGCATCCCCGACATCGACTCTTACTGGCAGCGTTATTTCAGCTTTGCCGCCCCGCGCGAAAAATACCTGCTCGACAACCCGCTGCTGATGATAGCCGGTGACTTCTTTTTCTTCAACAGAGTAGAGTTCAGCCTGATGCGCCCGCTGCGATTCTCTCACTGGGAAGGAAATACATGCCAGACGGCCATGAACGAGCTTCGCGACAAACTGCACCTCAGCCCCACAGACTTCACCGCACAGGTGTGTCAGCTCCGCTTTTCCTGCTACGAGATATTCAACTGGTACAAGAATGACAATGACAAAGCCGCCAACATCATGGCTGCCACACTGCCAGTCATCACCCACCCCGAACTGTGTCGTCATGCCGTACGCGCATACCGCGACTATGTAAAGAAATACGAGATAAAGGTAGAGGAGCAGAAGCCCCAGACCAAGGGCGACAGCATTTTCCAGCGCATCATTGAGCCATACAAGGGCAACGTGCTGTATGTTGATTTCTGGGCAATGTCATGCGGTCCGTGCCGCGCCAAGATGCTCCGCATGCGCGACGAGGTAGAGGCAAACAAGGACAAGCCCGTGAAATACATATATATAACAGATGACACACCAGAGAAATGCCGCTCTTTCCTCGAACCTAACAACATCAAGGGTGAGCACATTCACGTCACACGACAGGAATGGGGCTACCTGTCAGAGAAATTCAATTTCAGCAGCATCCCGTTCATCGTCCTCTTTGACAAGCAGGGCAAGCAGCGTGACGACACAGACGTGGAACACCTGCTGAACGAATAGGAAAAAGAATTGACAAAGTGTCATGAAAACAGGCGCTTTGCTTACACTTTGATTTTTGCAACCCTCAAAATACGGGGATTTTTGCCACCAGACAACCATCTGAACGCAAAAATCCCCTTTTTTGCGCCATTTTGCAAAACGCTATGTTTCAAGGCTTTAACAAACACACGATTATTCCGCCCATGCTAAAACATCGCTTTTCAGGGCGTAAAAGCATAGCTTTCACGATGTAAAACGATAGCTTTGACAGTGTAAAAGCTATCGAATGACAACCTAAAAGCTATCGAATGACAACATCGGACACGAAAAACGGCAGAAAAAGCCGACATTCAAGTTCCCGAAACATGATTATCATGTCTCTTTCTAACTTTTCCGCCGCAAACCACACAATGACACAATGCTGTAAATTTATGTATTCTGCTTACATTTTGACAACCCAATGATACATACAAGTATGCCAGCCTGCCACCTCATCTTTACACGCCAGCGAGACAAGAAAAGTAACGCCATGATGAAAAAAAATTGACATTTTCTTTTGTCTTGTCAGTAACTTTAAGTATCTTTGCCATAGGAATATATTTTACACACACGGATGAACTATCAACTTGACCTTCATGGCGAGATGCTCATGGAGCAATACCATGAACGTCTCTCCATATACAAGCGCATAGAGCAACTGGCTATTGGCGCATTGCGCCAGGCTCTTGACACACAGCGTGTAAGGGTAACCGCCTTGGAATCTCGTATCAAGGCGGCTGACTCCTTGGCGGGGAAATTAGAGTTGAAGGGAGCGAAATACAACTCACTCGACGATGTGACGGACATCCTCGGCATACGCATAGTAACATTCTACGGTACGGACGTGGACAAGGTTGCCGCCATCGTCAGCGAGATATTTGACGTGGACTGGAGGAACTCCGTGGACAAGCGCAAGCTGCACCGCCTTGACAGCTTCGGCTACAACTCACTGCACTACATCTGTCGTCTGCCAAAGAAGATATCAGAAGATGCAGATATGCCGCAGCTTAACGAACTGCCGTTTGAGATACAGATGCGTACAGCCTTGCAGCATGTATGGAGCGACCTTGACCATGACACGAAATACAAAGGCGACATAAAGATACCACGCGAGTACCTGCGCCAGTTTAACAGGCTCGCCGGTATGCTGGAACTTATTGACGAGGAGTTTGACCGCCTGCGCAACGCCCTGGCCGACTACCGTCGCCAGATGCTGACGCTGCAGGCATCAGGACAGTTGGACAATGTATATCTGAATGCCGACACCTTCAGGCAGTTCCTTGACACGCGGCCGTTCAACAGCCTCAACCAGCGTATAGCCTCCATCAACCAGGCAGAGCTATACCCAGCACCAATGATGTACTTCCTGCTGGTGTTACAAGAGTTAGGCATGGAAACCCTCGGCGACGTCAACCGGCTAATAGAATACTACAGTGACGACGCATTCAAGTTAGCTGCATCACAGCTGGGAACCACCGACATCGACATCCTCTCTGAGAACATCGGTCTGCAGAACCTTTGCTATGTATATATACTGAAGAAAGGAGGCGGAGCGACAGAGCTGTGCAAGGTCATAGACCTGCTGAACGGAAGCGACCCTAACAACATAGAGATAGCAAACGAGATTCTCAAGCATGCACGAGAGCTCACGCATAAGTCGCAAGAGACCAGCGACGCCGCCAACACAAAGAAATCATAACCCTAAAACCTGATACACAATGAAACAACATATCGACACCTCTTTGCTTGACCGCGCCATAACCTTCGCTGTCAAAGCACACCAGGGAATGGAAAGGAAAGGAAAAGGCTTTCCTTATATCGTGCATCCTATGGAGGCTGTCTGCATAGTGGCAACCATGACCAATGACCAGGAACTTCTGGCAGCAGCAGCACTGCATGACGTGATAGAGGACACCGATACCACCGCCGACGACCTGAAGAAGGAGTTCGGAGAGCGTGTCGCTATGTTAGTAGAAGCCGAGAGTGATGACAAGACAGGAGGCTCGAAGGCCGAGACATGGCACCAGCGCAAGCAGGATACCCTTGACAGACTGAGAAACGCCGACCTTGACATCAAGATAGTAGCCTTGGGCGACAAGCTATCCAACATGCGGGCCATAGCCCATGACTATGCTGTACTTGGCGACGAGCTGTGGAACAGGTTCACAGTAAAAGACCCGGCAGAACATGCGTGGCGCTACCATGCGCTTGCCGAGGCACTGAACGACTTATCTGATACCGACGCCTATAAAGAATTCCACACATTAGTCAATAAAACATTTGGAACCTTATCATGAAAAACATCTTTAGCCGATTTACTCCAAAGTCACAACGCTCGAAGAGCAACATTGCCATCATACTGACTGCGGCCATACTGATAGAGGCTACAAGCGCCATACAGTATTTCTATGCGAAAGAAGGCATACGCAAAGAAGTGGAGCAACGTGCCGAGGGCGAACTTCAGGCCAAGAGCCTTGAGATACGCAACGTAAAGAACATCGTGGAGGTAGCGGTGGCAAATACGGTGTGGGCTGTGGAGCAACGGCTGTCTGAGCCTGACTCACTGGAAGCCGTAACCCGCATGATGCTGGCAAGCAATGAGTATATAGTGGGCAGCACTGTGGCATTCAAGCCTTATTACTACAAAAGCAAAGGACGGCAGTTTGCACCGTACTCCTACAAGAGTGACGGAAAGACAATAAGCAAGCAACTGGGCACCAAGGAATATGACTATCACTCCATGGAGTGGTACACCAAGCCTATGCAGACCGGTAGCGGATACTGGAGCGAGCCGTACTATGACAAGGGCGGAGGAGAGATGATGATGGCCACATACAGCAAGCCCATACATAACCCTGCCGGCAACATCGTAGCTGTGCTTACCGCCGACGTGTCGCTCGACTGGCTTTCACAGGTTATCAATGCACATCACATCTACCCCGGTTCATATAACGTACTGTTGTCACGCGAAGGTCAGATTATGGCATGTCCTGTGGAGACGCTTATCATGCGCAACAGTCTGGAGCATGTATCATCGAAGATGGAGGACAGCACCATAAGCCACATCAACCGCAAGATGCTGGCAGGAGAGAACGGTCAGGCCACCGTACGCGATGACAAAGGCGAGAAAAAATATGTGTTCTATGACCAAATGGATGACGACACAGGATGGTCTATGGCGGTGGTATGTACCGACAGCGAGATATTCCACGGCCTGAGACATGTAACATTCATGCTCGGACTGTTAATGCTCGCAGGCATGGGTTTGCTGGGGTTCATCATCTGGCACTCAGCACGCAGCGCACGACGTCTGGAGCAGATAAACACTGAGAAGAAACGCATACAAAACGAGCTGAGCGTAGCACGTGCCATACAGATGTCCATGCTGCCAAAGAGCTTCCCGCCCTACCCTGACTGCGACTCTATCACTATATACGGACAGCAGACCCCGGCGAAGGCTGTAGGCGGCGACCTGTATGACTTCTACATACGCGGCAACAAGCTGTTCTTCTGCATCGGAGACGTCAGCGGCAAAGGTGTGCCGGCGTCACTGGTGATGGCAGTCACAAAGTCGCTGTTCCGCACTATCTCTGCCCATGTGTCAGAGCCTGACAACATCGTCAGCCAACTGAGCGACAGCATAGCCGAGGATAACGACATGGATATGTTTGTAACACTGTTTGTAGGTGTGATAGACATGTGTACCGGCAATATGCGTTACTGTAATGCCGGACATGACGCCCCACTGCTTATATCTGAGGATGGCAAGCACCTGGGACTGCTGCCCGTTGACAGCAACATACCGGCAGGTGTCATGAGGGACTGGCATTTCACCCGTCAGGAGACGCTGATAGACAAAGGCACCACTATATTCCTATATACCGACGGACTGACGGAGGCTGAGAACTTTGAGCATAAGCAGTTTGGCGAGCAGCGTCTGCACGACACAGCGAAAGCAGCTTGTATTGACGGCAAACCGTCGCCTGTCACCATAATAGAACAGATGACAGAGGCTGTGCATAAGTTTGTAGGCGAGGCTGAACAGAGCGACGACCTGACGATGATGGCTGTACAATACACTCCGCAAAAGGACCGTGCCAACATACAAAGGCAGCATACCATCACCCTGCCTAACGACATAGAGAAAGTGCCGCAGCTACATGAGTTCATCAGCAGCATTGCCGAGGAAGCAGGACTCGACATGTCTGAGAGCATGGGGGTTGACCTGGCTGTGGAGGAGACAGTGGTCAACGTAATGAACTATGCCTATCCCAAGGGAACTATGGGCGTAGTCAACATTGTAGCCACCACCGACGAGAAATACCTGACGATTACCATCAGTGACAACGGCAAGCCTTTTGACCCCACTAAACAGAGCGACATTGACACCACTCTGTCTGCAGAGGAACGGCCTATAGGAGGACTGGGTATATACCTGGTGCGACAGATTATGGACGACATAAGCTATGAGCGCAAGGATGGCAGGAACATACTGTCTCTGAGAAAGGTTCTGGGGCACAAAGTCGAAGAGCAAGTGCCAGAGGCCTGAGGCAGATACACGGAGAAAGTGATTACCCCTCCTTCCCTGAAGAGCATCAAGGGGGCAAAGAATAAAGATGATTAAAGAATAAAGATGATTAAAGAATAAAGATGATTAAAGAATAAAGATGATTAAAATATAAAGATAAAAGAAACAGCTATGATTTTTGAAGTAAAAGAAAACAACGAGAAAGTGCTTGCCACTGTCAGTGGACGACTTGACACTCCGTCGGCAGTCAGCGCACAGCAGGAGATTACGCCGTTGCTGGAGAACGCCGACAAAGAGATTATCCTTGACTGCAGCAACCTTGAGTACATCAGCAGTTCCGGTCTCCGCCTGCTGTTGACTATCCGCAAGGAAGCAGCCGCCAAGGGAGGCAAGGTCATCGTAAAGGACATTAACGATGACATCAAGAAGGTCTTTATGATGACAGGTTTCTACAACCTGTTTGAGATAAAGTAAAGAAAAGAGGATATGTCAAAACTACTGACACATCCTCTTTCCTTTTATGTAATGCGAAGATATTATTTCAACGCCTCAACATCACGCTTTACGTTGGAGCGTATCTTTGTGAGATACTGTTTCATACGCTTAGCGTCCTTGTTGTCTATGATATCAAGTAACTCCTTGAGCTCCGCACGAATCTGGTCCACCTGGTCATGGGTGTAAGGGTTGAAGAGCACTTCCTGCAAGAGGTAGTCATCCTCATTAAGCACGCCCTTGGCAATACGCAGATGGCGCTTGAAGGTTGTACCAGGGGCATCCTGATGCTTCATTACCGCAGAGAACACGAAGGTGGAGACAAACGGAATAGACAGGGAGTATGCCACGGTCTTATCGTGCTCCTCGAAAGTGTACTCGTAGATATTGAGGTCAAGACGGCTGTAGAGGTCCTTGAAGAAGCAACGTCCCATATAGTCGCCCTCGCTGATGATGATGGCGTTCTCCTCTGACAGCTGGTTGAGATTAGCGAATGTAGGACCGAACATCGGGTGGGTGCTGACATATCGCTTACCCGTCTGCTCATAGTATTCCTTCAGTCCTGTCTTTACCGATGCAATGTCACTGAGGATTACGTTGTCAGGAAGACATGGCAACACCTCATTGAACGCTGGTATGGTGTATTTCACCGTAGCTGCATTGATTACGAGTTCCGGCTCAAAAGCCTTCACCTCCTCCAGTTTCGTGAAACGCTGACAATTATATGTAAAGCGCAGGCGCTTAGGGTCTTTCTCATATACGCCCACCTCATGGTCAAAGCTTAGCAGGTCAATGAAGAATGAGCCCATCTTGCCTGCTCCAAGTATAAGGATTTTCATTTCTTTATCGTTTAGAGTATTACTGGTTAACTATCTCAAGCTGCTGACGCACAGACTCCTCGTGTATATGCTCAAACACCTGCTTAATGAAGTCAGAGCTCATACCTGTGAGCGAGCCCTGCACTCCACGCTTGTCAAGAATCTCGTTGTAACGGCCTGTCTGCAACACCTGTATATTATGCTCCTTCTTGTACTGGCCTATCTCACGGCACACACGCATACGCTTAGCAAGAAGCTCCACGAGGTCATTGTCTATATTGTCAATCTGCTGACGCAGCAACTTGATGTTCTCTGTGGTGAAGGTGTTATCACGTGCCACGAGCATACCCACGATGTAGTCACACACCTCAGGTGTTACCTGCTGCTTAGCGTCACTCCAAGCCTTGTCTGGGTCGCAGTGAGACTCTATCATCAGACCGTCAAAACCGAGGTCGAGCGCCTGCTGTGACAAAGGAGCTATAAGCTCACGCTTACCACCCATGTGTGAAGGGTCACATACGATAGGCAGGTTTGGTATGCGGCGACGCAGCTCGATAGGTATCTGCCACATAGGAGCGTTACGGTACATAGACTTGTCGAAAGAAGAGAAGCCACGATGTATGGCTGCCATCTTCTTCACTCCTGCCTGGTTGATACGCTCCATGGCGCCTATCCACAACTCAAGGTCAGGGTTAACAGGATTCTTCACCAGCACAGGAACCTCTAATCCCTTCATGGCATCAGCCAACTGCTGCATAGCGAATGGATTGGCTGATGTTCGTGCGCCTATCCACAGCATATCGAGTCCGTACTTCATGGCCAACTCTACGTGCTCAGGAGTAGCCACCTCGGTACCGATAAGCATACCTGTCTCTTTCTTCACCTCAGCCATCCATGCGAGCGCTGGCTCACCATGGCCCTCAAAGCCACCCGGCTTAGTACGTGGCTTCCATACTCCGGCACGGAACATGTGGCAACCTTTTATCGCCAGTTCCTTGGCTGTTTGCATTACTTGTTCTTCTGTCTCAGCTGAGCAAGGACCAGCTATCACGAAAGGTCTTTTTGAGTCGCTCGGCAAGTTAAGTGGTTCAAGTTCTAATTCCATAGTTTTATAGCGTTTTCGTTATTGTTCAATTATTTTTCTATTACCATTTTACGTATGCGCTCCAAGGCGAGCTGTATCTTGTCGTCCTTTGCACAGAGAGAGATGCGTATATAACGCTCACCGTTTGAGCCGAAGATAAAGCCCGGCGTGATGAATACACGCGCCTCATGAAGCACACGCTCTGTCAGTTCCTCACAGGTCTTATAGCGGTCAGGGATGCGTCCCCACAGGAACATACCTACAGAGTGCTTGTCATACTTACACTCCAGCACATCCATTATCTGCTCTGCTATCTCACGGCGGCGTCTGTAGTTAACGTAGTTATTCTCATGATGCCACTCGTCGTCGTTGTCATAAGCCACTGCCGCTGCTAACTGTATGCCACGGAAGGTGCCGCTGTCAATGTTTGACTTTATCTTGAGTATCCATGATATGAACTCGCTGTTGGTGGCTACCATACCTACACGCCAACCCGGCATGTTGTGGCTCTTTGACATAGAGTTGAACTCTATGCAGCACTCCTTGGCTCCCTCCACCTGCAGTATTGACTGCGGATTGTCATTGAGTATAAGGGAGTATGGATTGTCATTGACTATTACTATATTGTGCTTATGCGCGAAGCTGACCAGTTTCTCATAGGTCTCACGACGTGCGTTGCCGCCTGTAGGCATATTAGGATAGTTGGTCCACATCAACTTCACGCGGCTCAGATCCATCTGCTCCAGCTGGTCAAAGTCTGGTTGCCAGCCGTTGTCCTCGCGCAGGTCATAGTTCACGATCTTCTGTCCAAGGATTTTTGAGAGAGAGGTATAGGTAGGATAGCCTGGGTTTGGCACCAGTACCTCGTCGCCGGGGTTGCAGAGTGCGAGGGTAACGTGGAGTATTGCCTCCTTGGAGCCTATCATAGGCTGAATCTCTGTGGCAGGGTCAAGGTCCACATTATACCAACGCTTATAGAACCCAGCCATGGCCTTGCGTAACTCCGGCGTACCCACTGTAGGCTGATAGCCATGAGCGTCAGGGTTATATGCCGTGCGGCAAAGTTGTTCAACGGTAGCCGCTGACGGTGGCATATCAGGTGAGCCGATGGCTAATGATATAATATCCTTGCCCTCAGCGTTCAACTTTGCCACTTCTTTCAGTTTGCGGCTGAAGTAATACTCTTGTACCGTAGAGAGACGGTCGGCTGGCTGTATCTTATACATGTAAGTTATGAGTTTTGAGTTTTGAGTTATGAGTTGTTATGCATTATGACTGCTTTAGCTTGATGAGCTTCTGCGAATAACTATGCATTATGAATTATGCATTATTAAGCTGAGCGATATTCTCCTAATATAATGAGGTCGCGCGTGAGTGGTGTGATAGCGTCTATGCTCTGTCGGTAACGAACGAGGTCATCGTATGTTACGTCAACATAGAACAGGTATTCCCATTCCCTGCCGATAATAGGCAGCGACTGTATCTTCGTGAGGTTTATCTTGTAGAACGACAATATAGACAGCACCTGTGAGAGAGAACCTTCCTCATGAGGCAGGGAGAACACGATGCTCGACTTATCTGTATCGTTCAGCGCACGCAGGAAGTCTGCCTTGCGAGGGTCTGTCATTATGAGGAAACGGGTGTAGTTATGCGGATTGTCCTCTATGTGATTCTCCAGCACCTCGAGTCCGTACATCTCTGCAGCGTCAGCATGGCAGATGGCTGCAACGCCCTTCAGGGATTTCTCTGCAATCTCCTTGGCTGAGCCTGCGGTGTCCTCACGTTCCACCATCTTCAAGTTAGGGTGGCGGCTGAGATAATGCTGACACTGTGCCAATGCCACAGGATGGGTATGCACCTCTGTGAGTTCGTCAAGCGTCTGTCCGGGCAGTGCACATATACAGTGGCTGATATGGGTTTTGTGCTCACCCACTACGGCCATACCCGACTCTCTGAGCAGTTCATAGTTATGAAGCAACGAACCGGCTATGGTATTCTCTATGGCCATAATACCTATGACCGTAGGGTCTTGCTTCATATTCTCAAACACCTGCTCAAAGGTGGCACAACAGATAATCTGCAACTGGTCACCCTGGAAGCAGTGTCGCGCCGTTATATCGTGGAAACTACCTAACTCACCTTGTATTGCTATTCTCTTCATATCTCAAAAAAAAATCCCGCATGGCGTAAGGCTATGCGGGAAATTAAAGTTATTGTGTTTCTTACTTTATTCTCTTAAGTTGAACTACATCACACAACTTCCCGCTTCACAGTGCCCTGCAAAGTAAAAATAAAAGAAGTATGCGTAAGAATTGTTCATTATATCTTATCGTTTTTTCTATTTTCGGGTGCAAAGTTACATTATTTTCTCGTAACCGCCAAATTTTTTCATACTTTTTTGCTTAGAAACTGAATCTGAAGCCGAAACGCACGCCGTTCTTTGTGGCTGTAGGCAGTTCGAGATAGTTTATGCGGTGCACGTATTCCACGGAGAGCACCTTTAATATATTATGTATGCCCAGGCGGAACTCCATGTATGGCTCATGAGGATTCATCAGTGCCACACCCGTAGGGAAGACCATCAGGCGGTCATTGTTCTTGTTAAGGTCAAGGAATGGATTGTTCTTGTCTGACAACCCGCCCCACAACACATTGAAGCCTATGAGCTCACGCCATTGCAGACGCTTCAGAAGCGGTATGCGGTTAAACAGCTTTCCGTTAAGGTCCCACTCCATCAGCACTGATGCGTAGCGGTCATTGAGAAACTCCATATTGTTGATAAGCTCAAAGGTCTCACGCTGCCATATATATGACACGTTTGCCGCCGGCGCAATAAGCAGCGGGAAAGGCACCTGGTTCCACTGCAAACCACCCTTCACGTTAATATCGAGTCTGCCCCATGACTTGAGCCACTGGCGGTAATATATGCTTGCCTCTGTCACATTATAGTTATACTGTCCGCCCATGAAGCCCTTGATACCTATGGTATGCTTCAGCTTGAACACCGGGGCGTCGCGATTGACGCCTGTTCGCTTCTGCTTGGAATTGACGTATGTCTGACCTGGTGAATACTGCAACTGTACCCACACCTCACTGATTCTGAACTTACCTTGCGAGCCCTCGGGCAATGTCTCTGTGAGCTTCTCAAAACGAAGATGGCCGGCACCCTCATTCTCCTCAAACTTCAGTCCGCCCCTGACGGCGAAGCCCCAGTCTTCCTCGCGCACGAAGTCTATAGACTGACGCTTGTAGAATGCCTGGTTCATCACCTTTGTCCACTTCCATGCCGCGAAGAGGTTATCCTTGTCCACGTTGAGGAACTTATCTGACGGCGAGCAGATGTCATACGTGCTGGTGAACGATATGTTGCGCATGGGGAACTCGTCAGGCGAGTATGCCTTTTTGTTGAACGAGTAAGTGAGCGTGCCGCCATAGTAGGTGTTGTGGCTGCGGAAGCCGTGAGACACGTATCCCTTGAGGAAGAGGTGCGGGTTGAGGTTGGCCGTGGTTTGTGCCGACACACGCATACGGAATCCGTCGATGTCGTTAGTGGATATCATAGAGTTGATAGGACCTATGTCAACCTTGCTGGGATTGTCGCCTTTGGTAGTCTCCACATAGTTCTCAAGCACTGCCTTCATGCCTATGAGCAGCCAGCCGAAGCCCTTGGTGCTCTTCATACCCTGCAGGAAGTTGTCCATGCCCTTCTCGCCATTGGTCAGCTCCACCTCGCGGTTTATCTCCCAGTACTCCTTGTCACGCATCTCAGAGTAGGGGTCACGTTTCTCTAATGCCTTGCCACGGAATATCTTGTCGTCTATAGGGTCGAAAGAGTAGTCGCCGCGCCGACTGGTGCGCGTGATTAGGAAGTTGCCTGCCTGTCCTACCAGCGACATCTCTACCAGCATATCGTTGTTGACGAGCACCCAGTCGCCCGATGGCAGGTGCAGGTACTCCTGGTCTATCGACATATTACGCACGAAGTTAACGTCGGAACGCTTAGGGATGCTGAGGTGTACCTTCTTTACGTGCAACGTGGAGTCCTTGAGTATCCACAGGTCGCCGCGGAAACCAAAGTCCTGCTGGTTGTTAGGCACGAACGACACCTGTATGCACGAGTCGCGGTCCACCTCCAGCGTGTCAACTATATAGAATCGGTAGAAGCCTATGGCATCCTTGCCTATAGGCGACGTGAACGGGAACTGCAGCAGGCGAACCTGGTCGTCATATATGTCAACCTCTGTAAACACCTCCTTGGCCAGTCCGGTGAAGAGGTCCCCCGTCTCCAGCAGGTCGTTCACGCCCTTGCTGTGCTCTGCGTCAATGTATATACGCTCTTTCTCGGGACTCTTGCGGTAGTAGCGGTGAAACACCTTCTCATTGGTGATTACAGGCAACACCGCCTTGCCAGTTATCGGATTTATCTCTATCTGATCCTTAAGCCACTGCTTCTTGGCATAGGCACCCTCTGTGAGTTGTTTCTCTGTAATGTCATTGAGCGAGATTGTCATCTTCTCATAGTTACGGTATTGGAAGAAATCCTTGTTCTCCAACTTCGTCTGCTGCTTAGCAGCAATCACACGACGCATCAACTCAACGGCGGGATTGTCCTTACGGGAGTATTTAGATTTCTTAGACCTCACGACAACCTCCTCAAGGTTCTTTGAGTCCGGTTTCAGCTTTACAACAAGATGTTTCAATGTGCGGTCTGTCACAGCATAGGTCTTAGGCTTATAGCCCACGGCGGAGAACGTGAGGTTCCAGCCGATACGACGGTCAATTGAGAACTGTCCCCAACCGTCACTTACCACAGCATAATGGTGCCCGCGGTATGTGACACTGGCGAAAGAAATACTGTCGCCTGTGTCGGCATCAACCACCACGCCCGTTATCTGTGCCTTCGCCACCACGGAAAAGACACAGAGCACAAGAGTCAACAAATATACCTTTATATGTTTGACTGTATTTTTCATCGCTGTCTTCGTTTTGTCCTACAGACTCCGCAGCACCGGTCGCGCCTTTCGTCTGATTTATTGCACTTTATATAAATGTCTCGTGCAAATTTACAAAAAAAAGGTGACACAAGACAAAACTTGCACCACCCTTTTGAGTTTTCTTTGTTATTCTTGATTTATAGCAATTTGCACGAAACCTATATTCTGAAAATCCTACCTGCAAACGGAATACGCATCACGACCAGTCCAAAGACGAGCATTACCGCTGTGGTTATGACATAGTCAAGTGCCGTGGCTGGCACGACTGGCAGGTTGTGATTGATGGTAAAGAACGGGTTCTGGTGGAAGAACTCCTGCAAGAACATCCAGTGGAAGGCATACACTGGAAGGAACGTGGACGAGAGTCTGTCCACCAGTTTGCTGTCACGTACAGGCAGTCTTACCAGTGCGCCAAAGGTTATGAAAGCATAGGCTATGCACGGCAGTGAGCCGAAGTAGTGTTCTATACCCGTGGTCACGATTCCGATATTATAAAACAGGCCGTAAAAGAACGCAGCAGGAACTGTCCACCACAGCCTTATCTTGCTTATGCAGACGGGGTTACGCCGTATGTATGCTCCGAGGAGGAAATACATATACCAGTAATGCAGCCTGAAGGTCGGCCACGGATGGCGTCCTTCAAAGCCCCAGTGGTTTATCGTGAACATGACTTGTCCGAATATAACGAGGCATACGAGCGCGCACACGAAGTATCTATGGTTGTTGATAATTCTCTGCAACACCGGCAGCGAGGCATACACCAAAATCATCGCGCCGAAATACCAGAAGACCGCAAGACCGTCACGTTGTATGAGGCACTGCGGGAAAGGAAATCTCGCGCTTCCGTGTATCAGATATGACAACCCATAGACTACCAGCGAGATTATCAGCGTGAAGCGCAGTATGCCCCATATTTTCCTTGCTACATACTTCCAGTCTGCCGCCTTATTCGCCATCAGGTAGCCGCTTGTCATGAAGAACAACGGTATGGCTATTCCTGCCAAGGCGTAATACGCTCCCGTACTGCCAGTGTGTGACCAGTCCTTGAACACGTTGACGTGAAGCATAAGGACCATCAGCATAGCAACGATTTTGACCAGGTCGAGCGATTGTATCCTGTCTTTTTCCATATTCAGTCCTCGTATTGCGTGGTGTCTGTTATTCCTGCTGCGGCAAGGGCCTCACGACGCTCTGTGCATGTACCGCACTTGCCGCAATGCTTCTCCCCACCCTTATAGCATGACCACGTCCTGGCATAGTCTATGCCCAAACGTTTTCCCCTTATTGCAATGTCTGTCTTTGTGATATTAGTATATGGAGCGAGAATAGTCAAGTGTTCGTATGTCCCTGCGCTGATTGCCTTGCTCATAGAGTCAACAAACTCCGGACGGCAGTCTGGATAGATAGCGTGGTCTCCGCCATGGTTAGCCATCATAACGTGTTTCAAGCCGTTGCTCTCTGCCAGACCTGCGGCTACGGCGAGCATGATACCATTACGGAATGGCACCACCGTACTCTTCATATTTTCATCATCATAACTGCCTTCTGGTATATCTTCTCCACCTATAAGCAGCGAGGACTTGAAGTATTGCTGCATAAACGACAGGGGGATTATGATATGCTTCACTCCCAACTGCTTGCAATGCCAGGCAGCACACTCCAACTCCTTGGCATTATGCTTACTGCCATAGTCAAAACTTAATGCCACGGTTATTCTGTCCTTGTACTCGTACAACATTGTAGTGGAATCCATACCACCACTTAAAATAAGAAGTGAGTCTTTGGTGTTCATCGTTTACAATTTATAGTTTATAGTGCGTAGTGCATAGTTTCCAACACAAATGTTAACTGCGAACCATGAGCTATGAACTAATTAAAGAATGTCCAACTAAGTCCCAATCTCAGCACTCGCAGATTAAGCGGATAATGAGGTGTGAGGAAATAATTAGGATTGCCACTACCGGCGTTCACATGACTCATCATGACAAAGAACCTGCAGTGTTTGAGTTTGAAATTACAATATGCGTCTATAATAGGATAGTTACCGACCTTTGTTCGTATGCCAGAGTTCTCCTGCACCGCATATTGTGACAGCTGCGGCACATACTCAGGTGCATTATATTTGGTAAAGTAACGCACATCGGCACCAAAATGGACACTTAACACACGGGCAATACGGAAATCAAGATACAAGTTAGACCAGATGTTAAGTGCCGGCACTGGCAATATATCATTGTCAGAACTCTGCTGGAAGGTTATTCTGTTCTCCCAGTTGAGTATGCCGAGCTTGAAATCCTGATGCAGGGCCAACGTCAAGAGACTGATGTTCTTAGACGTCTGACGCATATTTGCCGTATAACCTGTTATCTTTCCATTATCTCCACGGTTATAGCTTACGCCCAAATATGTCAGGTTTTGGAAATTATCGTATGCCACGCGCAGTGCAGTGCGTGTACGGCTCAGTCTGAACTCGCCCTCAAGATGAGTCTGCATCTGCTGACTGAAGTCATCATTGTCCCACCAGAAGTGTTTGGAATGATACGTTGCTTGATAGAATGTAGGAGCGACAAGACTGTACGAAGCCTTCAACAAAGTGCTTACAGAGTCACGTTCTGACAATCGGAAATTCAAATCCCCCTCACCACTGAGAAGTATATCACCAAAGTCGTCACCTATCACGCCAAACTCTCCAGACAACTTGTAATGCAATACTTTGCCCGTGGTTTTGAGTATCTCACCGCCGACATTAATGGCACTCTCATTATACGAGAGCCTGCGGGCTGTGTCGATATCAGGCAGGTTATAATGGCGCAGGTTATGGGATATATACACCTTTGCCCCCATCGGTACATATTTGTTAAAGCCCTCAAGCAGACCGACAGCAAAGATATTCTTTATATCAAAATATGACGTACGGTCATACAATGAATCTCCCAATGCCCTGTCATCTATTATCGCATAACGGTTGAGATACAGGTCTGTAGGTGTTTTATAACCTATATACGTATGGTTGTAGTTGCTCAGTTTCAATGTATGTATGAAACTGGTTACCGGCACATACTCTTCCTTTGTCCATGACGTATCAGCCGCCACCGTATCTCGCAATGCAGCAAGACTGTCCTCCATCTGCTTCTTCTGTTCTGCCAGACGCTTGATAACATCCTTTATAGAATCACTGTTTATATCGCCCACCACCTTTGCATCCGCAGGTCTGCCTGAGAAAGATGTTGCACCTGACGAGGTATTTTCAGTCTTCCTCTCTGATTGCTTCTCACTCTCAAGTTTCTCTTTAGCCGCCTTCAAGGCAAAGCGTTTGGCCTCTTTCTCTTGCTCCGTCATAGGAACAGTACGATAGAATCCTACATTATAACGATGTGAGAGATTCAAGTGGAAAGCATTGGTGCGGTTCCAGTTGTCTGTTAACAACACTGGTATCTCACTCTCTGAGTATGACTCATTATATATCTCAGGGTGAGTTATATAGTTGTCATCTGTAATACCGCCGTTCTCCTTTGTCTTCATATGGTCAAATGACATTGACAAATGTGCCTGGTAGCGCTCTCCTATATAAGAGCCCCACATGGTGTAGTCAAACAAAGCGGTGGACTGGTTTTGATAATATCCCCTTCCGTAAAGATAATCAAACTTAAAGCCTATACCTGTTTCCTTATTCACATTTACCGCAAACAAAGCCTTTAGATGGTCTTCTCCATTGGTGCGGTTACCGCAGCTGTTGAAAGAGACATTGGTAATCGGTGAAAGAGTATTGGTAAAACGAAGTTCTGACGGAGGCGTTATGAAATACCCGTATGGCTCCGTAAAAGGAAAGAGCGGAGCATAATCACGGTCTGTAGCAATACGAGAGATACGCGGCGCTCCCAGGTTTCCCGTGGTATTATATTCTCCATACCTCCCTGTGGTAAAGATTGAATTCATAAACAGATGCTGAGCCGTATCAAGCTCAACCTCTTCCCGGTCTCCAAACAGATCATCTATCGTCCATACATTCATCCCCTTCGGCACTTCCTTATGACTCGCCTTCAAGGAGTCTGCCGCATTACGATTAGGGTTAAACGTATTATCGACGACGTTGAAACCGTCATCGAAATTTGATGTCTGCGCACCTATAATGCTACAGATAAAAAAGAGTATTACAAGTGTTATGCTGCGTCTCATTACTTCTTCATTCGCAACATACATTCTGACATTTTCATGACAACGGCGATAATCACTATCACCGTGCCCATCAGTTCTATGCGCGTATTACTGCGATACCACACGCCGTAAGAATACAACGCCGCACCTGCCACTCCAAGTATTATGAAGAGCAGGTTTAACACCTGACGTATCTTGAACACTACGTCACGCTTCTCCTCTGGCATTATACGTGAGTGCCGCGGACGTATCTCTATTCCTTCCTCTGTTGCTGTCATCTCTGTTACTGTTTCAGGGCATTTGCTATGTTACGGAATATCTCGTCCTTCCTATCAATGGTCTTCATGCGGAATTTCTTCACCCCACCTTTCTGGAAACCATCTTTTTTCTTGTTCAAGGCATTCTCGTCTGAAATCATATCCTCCGCAGGGAACTGTCCTCCTCCTGCGCGGTCAGCCTCATATATATAGCTCATGCTTTTCATTACGACCTCGCAACGTCCGTCTATGCAATATACCAACAACTGGTATGCGAACTCCGCCTGATCAAGAGACAGGGCTGTATTCTGGAACACCATCTTCTCTACAAAACGTGCTCCTATCTGATACTCTTCCTCATTAACGGCTGCCACATTGCTTTTCTCAGTCTGTCGCTCATCCTTCGTCATCTTTTGAAGGAAAGAGAGCATGATATCATATATCTGCTTTGCGCTCTTGTCGTCAGCATAGAAATACTTCTGCCATACTATTTTGTTACCGACCATAGGACATGCGCCCTCCAGATACTTCTTGTCTATAGGAGTCTTGTCCCTGTCAAAAAGACCACGACGAGGTTTCTCTCCCTGCTCAGCCACTGCAGCCGGCTTCTTATATACTCCCTGTGCATCCGCAAATACTGAAATGCACACTGCAAATAATATTGTTAATAAACTTCTCATTTCCTTAACTCATAGTTTTATAGTAATAATATGCAAAAGCCAATATCGCCATAAGAATAAGCGTCACGATAATACGGATGGCACAACCCACAAAGCGTTTCAGAAGTATTACTCCTACTATTATAACTAATATGCCTACTATATAAAAAGTAATGTCATTCATATCTTTTTACTTTTTCTTTCTTATTATTTTTTCTTTTCCTTATTCACCACTTCCTTGAACTGTGACGGCACCGGAGTAGAGAATTCCATCGGACGGTGAGTAACTGGATGATAGAAGCATAGCACATAAGCATGCAGACACAATCGATGCAACGGGTCATCGCCATTGCCATACTTCACGTCACCACATACCGGATGCCCCATATCAGCCGAGTGCACCCTTATCTGGTTCTTGCGTCCGGTCTCAAGCTTGAACTCCACCAAGCTGTGTTCCACCGAACTGTCTAACACCCAATAATGAGTCACCGCGTACTTGCCACCATTATCCACAGGCGACGAATAGGTAACATAGGCCTTATTATCTTTCAGCCAGTTGGCTATCGTACCTGTCTGCTCCTCGTATTCACCAGAACACAGAGCCACATAACGGCGGTCAAACACGATGTCATGCCACTCATGCTCAAGAATCTGCTCCGTATCCATATCCTTGGCATAAATCATCAGTCCACTGGTATCTCTGTCTAAACGATGCACCACATGAGCTCTGCATGACTGGCGTGTCTTTTTGAAATACTCATCAAGCACCGTCTTTACATTCAGTGACGAGTGTCCTGCCGCCATTGACAGAATACCCGGTTTCTTCTCTATAACAATAATGTACTGGTCCTCGTAAACGATGCTGACATATCGGCTCTTGAATGTATCATTCTTCTTCGACTGGCTGACACTTATCTTGTCTCCCTTACGGAGCGGATAGTCAAACTGTGTCACCATCTTGCCGTTTACCTTTATTCCACGTCCCTGCAGAGTACCTTTTATCTTGCTTCGGCTTCCTGGAAGCGTAGCAAGGAGATACTCCAACAACGGGGAATCTTTGTCCACCTCGTATTGCTTGTATTCGCGCAGTCTGGGATTAAACATCTGGTATTCCTTTATTTCTCGTAATTGGCAAACACCTCACTCACGGTGTTCACCTCAAGCATTGATACACCGGCAGACTTATCTGATATACCGATATTCATATGTCCTGACAGATACGTCACCTTATCATCAAGTGTTACCATGCCACGCTCATAGAGCTTCTTTACCGTGTAATAGAACATCTTGTCCAGTTCATCCTGCTTAGGATAAGTGGCTATAACGCCATACGACAAAGCCAGCCAACGCTGCAACTTCTCCTTTTTACATATAGCCACTATAGGATGCGGACCACGGTACGCCGCCAATGTGCGTGCATCATCACCAGTACCAGAGTCAGTAAGGATGCATTTCACGTCAAGTTTCGCGGTAGTCTCAATAGCGGCCTTACAGAGGAAGTCACGCAAATTGGTATCCGCACCGTCAACGTCAACCTTAGGCAGGTGCAGACGGCGGTCGGCCTCAGCCTGCTCCGCTATCTTTGCCATCGTCTTTACCGCTTCTATCGGATACGCGCCGCTCGCGGTCTCACCTGAAAGCATCAACGCATCGGTATTATGGAACACTGCACTGGCGATGTCGCTCACCTCCGCACGTGTAGGACGTGGATTCTTTATCATTGTGTGCAGCATCTGTGTAGCAACAATGACAGGTTTCTTCCTGAACACACATTTCTTTATAATCATGCGCTGTATGCCAGGAATTTTCTCTGCCGGTATCTCTATGCCGAGATCACCGCGAGCCACCATAATGCCGTAGCAATGGTCCAATATCTCGTCAATATTGTCCACTCCCTCCTGATTCTCAATCTTGGATATTATCTTGATATCTGAGTTATGCTCATCAAGTATCTTCTGCACCTCCATCAAGTCCTCCTTAGAGCGGACAAAAGAATGTGCTATAAAGTCTATATCCTCCTCTATCGCAAGCAGTATGTTGCGGCGGTCTTTCTCTGTCAACGCCGGCAGGTCAATATGCTCACCCGGAACATTAACAGACTTGTGAGAACCCAGTTTACCGTCGTTCATGACCTCCACTGCCAGGCGCTTACCGTCATTCTCCAACACCTGCATGTCCAGTTCGCCGTCATCAAAAAGTATGTCGTCACCAACCTTCACATCCTTGCAGATGTCAGGATAAGACAGTCGCACGCAGTCGTGCTCAGTATCGTGATCTGGATCTCCGACTATAGTAACCCTCTCCCCAGTATGAAATTCTATCGGGTTGTCAGTACCTGTGGTACGCACCTCCGGCCCCTTTGTGTCTATAAGTATTCCCAAGTGCGGCGACACGGCGCGGACATTGCGTATTATCTTCTTCAGTCCCTCCGGCGTAGCATGAGCGGTGTTCATACGTATAACATTCACACCGGCCTCATATAACTGCTTGATGAAATCCACCTCACAACGCAAGTCACTAACCGAGGCTACTATCTTTGTTTGCTTCATAATGTATCTGTATGTTTTCGTTTTCCTAATTGTAGGGTATATTTTATATGCAAAGATAGTTTTTTTTCTTATAAAAGCAAAATAAAATGCTAAAATATGCGAAAATTTAATATTTATGATAGTTTTTTTTTGATTAATTTTGTCTATTTGAAAATATATTGTTACTTTTGTGATTGTAATCTCTACATTACAATTTGAGAAAACATAACAAATACGAATCCAACAAAAACCTAAAATTACAGGAACACAAACCTTAGACATGAACAAACACACTTGTTTTCCTTGAACAGGGTATACTATGAGCAATGTCATATCGCATAAAGGAATAATAGACAGTATAGAAGGCGGGGTGGCGCATGTGCGTATCACCCAGCATAGTGCCTGCAGCAGCTGCAAGGTAGCATCATACTGTAACTCTGCGGAAAGCAAGGAAAAGCTGATAGACGCCCGCGTCAGCGAACCGAGCCGTTACCACGTTGGCGACGAGGTTACTGTCATGGCGGCGCAGTCCGTAGGCACAAAGGCGGTAATACTTGCCTTCGTCATACCTCTCATACTGATGATGAGTACCATCGCAACAGTAGTGAGAGCGACTGGCAACGAGATGTGGGCAGCAGTATCGGGCATAGCAATACTTGTACCCTACTACGCACTGCTCTATATGCTGCGTAACAGGCTGGCACGCCAACTGACGTTCTATCTTGACGAGCAGAACACAACAGTATAAAAGAACAAACATAAATAAATTAACTTTAAATCATTATGAGCTTAATACTATCATCAATGCTTACACTTGGCACCACGGCAGCCATTGCTTCATTGGTACTGTTTGTGATATCCAAGAAGTTCGCAGTAGAGGAAGACCCGCGCATCGGGCAAATCGCAGCCATACTGCCACAGGCAAACTGCGGCGGTTGTGGTTTCCCTGGATGTCCCGGCTTTGCAGCTGCCCTTGTAAAGGCTGCTACGGAGAAAGGCTCTATTGACGGACTATCATGCCCCGTAGGCGGTGCTGAGGTAATGGACCAAGTCAACAGCATACTTGATTCTGCCGACGCCGCTCCGCAGGCATCTGCCGCAACTCCGGCTAAGAGCGATGCTGCAAAACCATCAGCACCGGCACAACTGAAACCGATGTCAACAGACCCGAAGCCTTTCGTCGTTCCTGACATCGATTTTTCAGGCAAGAAAGAGAATCCTATTCCTGAAATCAAATGCGGTCCTAAACCCGCTATAATACCCGCCAACTGGCCTAAGTGAATACTCAAAGGTTGCCAAGCCTCTGAGTTACAAAGGGAAGTCATTACATCTTCCCTGCCATACTCAGACAGAGCAACCTAAACAAAATAATAAAAACTATGAGATCAAAGACTTTTAGAATTGGTGGAATACACCCGGACGAGAACAAGCTGAGCAATGACTCTGTCACCAAGCAGGCGCCATTGCCCAAGATAGCCGTGTATCCGCTCAGCCAGCATATCGGAGCACCTGCCAAAGCCATCGTAAAAGAAGGCGACAAGGTAAAGGTGGGCACCATGATAGCAGAGGCTGGAGGTTTTGTTTCCGCAAATATTTTCTCTTCTATTTCAGGTACCGTCATCAAGGTTGGCGACGCAATGGATGTGTCTGGAGCCATGAAGCCTTGCATCACAGTACAACGCGAGGGTGAAGGAAACATTTGGGAGGAATCCATAGACCGTTCAGAGAAACTGGAGCGCCTGGAGTCTCACCCAGAACTGACACCAGAGGAGATAATCAACCGTATCAAGTACGCCGGCGTGGTAGGTATGGGCGGTGCCTGCTTCCCTACACACGTCAAGCTGATGCCGCCTCCGGGAGCGAAGGCAGAATGTGTCATCATCAACGGTGTAGAGTGTGAGCCATATATCACCTCTGACTACAGGCTGATGATGGAGAAGCCCGACCAGCTCATTGAGGGATTAAAGATACTGATGGCTGCCGTAAAGGTTGACAAAGGATACATCGGCATAGAGGACAACAAGCCTGCCGCCATCACAGAACTGTCAGAGAAGCTGCAGCGTCTGGGCATAAGCAATATCGAGGTTGTGCCTCTGAAGAAGAAATACCCTCAAGGTGGTGAGAAACAGCTTATCGACGCCGTTATTGGCCGACAGGTACCTGCCCCACCAGCCATACCTATCAGCGTTGGCGCCGTGGTACAGAATGCCGGCACAGCCGTAGCAGTATATGAGGCTGTAATGAAACGCAAGCCTTTGTTTGAGAGATACACTACCGTTACAGGTAAAGGACTGAGCAATCCAAGCAACTACCTTGTCCGCATGGGTACCTCTTTCAAGGAACTTATCAATCTCTGTGGCGGAATGCCAGAAGGCGAGAACAAGGTGTTGGCTGGCGGCCCTATGATGGGACGTGCCGTACCTTCCATCGAAGTACCCGTAGGCAAGGGACAGAACTCTATCACAATTCTTACCGGTGACGACGCAAAGCGCAAAGCTCCACAGCCTTGCATCCGCTGTGCCAAGTGTGTCAGCGTATGTCCTATGGGACTGGAGCCATTCCTTCTCGCCAAAGGTACATCAATGGAGAAATGGGATATGCTCGAGCAAGAGGATATCACATCATGTATAGAGTGTGGCTCATGCCAGTTCACATGCCCGGCTCACCGTCCGCTGCTCGACGACATCCGCAAGGGCAAAGGCACCGTAATGGGCATAATACGCAGCCGTACTGCTCCTGCCGCACCTGCACCTGCCGCCAAGCCTGCCGCAGGCAATGGTACTGACAAGGGTGCAGCAACAGAGAAGAAAGCAATGTCAACAGAGCCGAAACCTTTCGTCACTCCTGTCATTGACTTCTCTGGTGCAAAGCAGAACCCTGTAGCTGAGATAAAGGCCGGACCAAAGCCTGCCATCATGCCAGCTAACTGGCCTAAATAATTACAGGAGAGATATAGTAGAGATTGGAACCATAGATAACTATAGGAACTATAGATACTATAGGAACTATAGATACTATAGGAACTATAGATACTATAAATACTATAGGAACTACAGGCACCATAACTACTATACCACTATAGAAACTATAAAAGCAAACTAAAAACAAAACAAAAAAAATAAGACTATCATGGGAAATCTGATTGTTTCTCAATCTCCTCACGCTCACGGCAATGACTCCGTGGAAAAGAATATGTATGGAGTGGTGATAGCATTGCTTCCAGCACTGTTCGCTTCATTCTACTTCTTTGGCATCGGTTCTCTTATCGTATGCCTTGTGAGTATAGCTGCCTGCATGTTCTTTGAGTGGGCAATATGTAAAGCCTTTCTGAAGCGCGAGCCTACACTTCTTGACGGCTCAGCGCTGCTTACCGGACTGCTGCTCGGTATGAACCTTCCGTCTAACTTCCCTCTGTGGATGATAATAGTAGGTGCGCTGATAGCCATCGGCGTAGGCAAGATGTCATTCGGCGGCATAGGCCAGAATCCTTTCAACCCTGCATTGGTAGGACGTTGCTTCCTGCTCGTCAGCTTCCCTACAGCCATGACCGCATGGCCTCTTGAGGGACAGATGACAGCCTACACCGACGCAGAGACAGGAGCCACACCGTTGGCACTGATGAAACTGGCTATCAAGGGTGACGCCACGGCACTCGACAAACTGCCTACAGCCTGGGATATGTTCCTCGGCAACGTACAGACAGGTGCCGGCACCATCGGTGAGATATGCGCACTGGCTCTGCTTATCGGACTTGTCTTCATGCTCTGCCGTAAGATTATAACATGGCACATCCCAGTATCTATCATCGGTACCGTGTTTATCTTGGCAGGCCTGCTTCACCTTATCGACGACAAGCAGTTTGCCGACCCGTTCCAGGTGATATTCGCCGGCGGACTTATGCTCGGCGCGATATTTATGGCCACAGACTATGTCACGTCACCTATGACACACAAGGGACAGCTGATATACGGTGTGAGCATCGGCGTACTGACAATAGTGATACGTAACTGGGGAGCATATCCAGAGGGTATGTCATTCGCCATACTCATCATGAATGCCTTTACCCCACTTATCAACATGTATGTTAAACCAAAGCGCTTCGGTGAGGTGCTCGTAAATGAATAAGGGAGGACAGCAGAAATGGAGAAATTAAAATCTAATTTGCCTAACATGGTAGGCATACTGACCACTGTGGCAGTACTGTGCGGTGGCATCCTCGCTTATGTCAACAACCTCACAGACGCTCCACGCAAAGAGGCTGCACAAAACGCCCTTAACGCAGGCATAGAGCAGGTGATGGGCGGCAAATGCAAAGTAGAGAAGCCTGACACCATCATACGTACTGTTGATGGCAAGGAGCTGACATACATAGCATATAAGACAGACAAAGGCACTGCCATACAGTCAACAGACCCTAACGGTTTCGGTGGCAACCTGACAGTACTCGTAGGTTTCAACAACGCCGGCGACATACTGGGCTACACCATACTTGAGACTGCTGAGACACCGGGACTCGGTGCCAAGGCCGACAAATGGTTCCAGTCTGTGGAGAACGGCGGAAACAGCGAGAAGTCAAGCATCATAGGCAAGAACCCCGCCAAGAACCAGCTCAGGGTAACCAAAGACAATGACGGTGGAGAGATTGACGCAATCACAGCCTCAACCATCACATCGCGTGCCTTCCTGCGCGCCGTACAAGAGGCTTACAACACTTATGCAGAAAACAAATAAAACAAAGGAGGAACGAACATTATGAGTAAATTCGGAATAATAATGAACGGCATCATAAAGGAGAACCCTACCTTTGTACTGATGCTCGGTATGTGTCCTACGCTTGCCACCACCACCAGCGCCCTCAACGGACTGATGATGGGACTTGCTACCATGGCTGTGCTGATATTCTCTAATATCATCATCTCTGCCATAAAGAATCTTACACCTGACATGGTGCACATACCTGTATATATTGTAGTGATAGCAACGCTTGTGACAATAGTGCAGTTCTGCCTTGCAGCATACATGCCTGAGGTCAACAAGTCCCTGGGACTGTTCATACCACTCATTGTGGTGAACTGTATCATCCTCGGTCGTGCAGAATCCTTTGCAGGCAAGAACAACCCTCTTGACTCTGCCCTTGACGGTATTGGCATCGGACTGGGTTTCACCATCGGCCTTACCGTGCTTGGCATCTGTCGTGAACTGCTTGGCAACGGAACAGTATTTGACGTACGCATCATACCAGAGGACTTCGGTATGCTGCTCTTCATACTGCCTCCTGGAGCCTTCATGACCTTAGGCTTCATCATTGCTATCATCAACCGCTTCAAAAAAGCATAACATAGTTAAAAACAACCCATAATCCATAATATAAAGACATGGAGTATATACTGATATTCATAGCAGCGATATTCGTAAACAATATCGTGCTGAGCCAGTTTCTTGGCATCTGCCCATTCCTCGGTGTCAGCCAGAAGGTCAGCACCTCACTGGGTATGTCGGCAGCCGTAGCCTTCGTAATGGTCTTGGCCACCCTCGTTACATGGTGCTTACAGATGTTCGTGCTTGTGCCGTTCGGTCTTGAGTTCCTGCAGACGCTGACATTCATTCTCGTCATAGCCTCTCTGGTACAGATGGTAGAGATAATACTCAAGAAGGTATCTCCCCCACTCTATCAGGCCCTGGGAGTGTTCCTCCCACTGATAACCACCAACTGCGCCGTACTTGGTGTAGCCATCCTCGTGGTACAGAAAGACTATAACCTGCTGATGTCTCTTGACTACGCATTGGCTTCTGCCCTGGGCTTCGGTCTGGCGCTGATACTCTTCGCCGGACTGCGTGAGCAACTGGAGTTTGCCAACGTGCCTAAGGGCATGAAGGGTATGTCCATCACGCTCATCACCGCCTCTCTGCTGTCACTCGCCTTCATGGGCTTCAGTGGTGTTGACGGTGGTCTGAAACAACTCTTCGGACTTTAAGCCGCAGGCTTTACAGATAAGAAATACAAGTCTGCGTACTGAGCATAGTCTCATGCCAGACTAATTTGTGTTTGTGTTGTTGTCCTCTCTCGCTGCGATGGCGGGGGAGGATTTTTCTATTGCGAAAGCCTGTTTTTCATTTTGTCATTCAAGAAAAAAAGTGTACCTTTGCGAAGAAATGGTGAAAAGCTTGTAATAATGTCAAAGAAGAAGAGGATATATCTTGTAATATTATCAGTCTTACTGTTACTGCTGACAACACTATGGCTGATATGGCTGCTGCGTCCTGTCAGCAACGAGGAGGCAGCCGACAATGATGTCACGCTTACCGTACTCACACGCTATGTGCTGTCTGTTGACAGCGTTGACCTCATAGCGTTCCCCCAGACAGAGGGCGACAGCCTGCTTATACACGCTGTGGAGGCCTCGTCAAAGAAAGTACGCGACGAACAGAGCTACGCACCTGCAGAATGGATACGCCGCTTCGGCCTGCTGCCCTACTGCGGCGGCACCATGGCAGTGGAGAGCGCCGACACATCACGCCTGTGCGCAATGAGCAGCGAGCAGATACGCAACCTGCTGCACCACCAGGAGCAGATAACCGCCAACGACATTATCATAGCCCACGAGCAGCGCAACGATATTGACTATTACATGAAGACGCACACCGTAACCGACAACGGCTTCGACATCGTGGCACGATACGGTGAGGTACTCACAGCCAAGACCGACTCCATCATGCGCCTCGACTCCTTGATAAAGAAAGCATTGAGCGGCAACGGCAACCTCAGGATACGCATGGTACGCAACTATTACATCAACACCTACAAAGGTCCTATAGCCTGCATACCTACTGAGAGCAACGACTCCGTCACCTTGCTGCGCCTGCAACCCACCACCGCACAGGAAGAGGTGGACGTAGAGGGCGACCTGTTCACACGGCTGCGCCACTCACGTCTGACAGCCGACGACGCACTAAAGCGCCTTGCCAAACGTCACCCAAAAGCCGTCAAGGTCCATTACACTCACATCGACTCCATAGGCCATTACACCGGCAACCGTGACTCCGTAATGCAGCCCCACGGCTACGGACGCTTCATTTCTCATAAAGGAGACTTCTATGAGGGCGAATGGCAACACGGCAAACGAGAAGGCGTAGGCTTCTCCATGGTTCCAGGCAAGAGGCTGATGCTGGGCGAATGGAAACAAGACCGTTTCCTCGGTGAGCGCATCACATACACCCCCGAGCGAATCTACGGCATCGACATCTCACGTTTCCAGCATGAGCACGGCCGCAAGCGCTATGCCATAGACTGGCGCAACCTCAGAATTACATCTCTGGGCACCATTTCCAAGAAGACCATCAAAGGAGCCGTCAACTACCCCGTGTCTTTCATTTACATAAAAGCCACCGAGGGCACAACCATAAAGAGCAGATACTTTGCATCCGACTATGCCGCCGCACGCAAGCACGGCTACCGCACCGGTGCCTACCACTTCTTCTCCATACTCTCTCCGGGCGCCAGTCAGGCTGAGTATTTCCTCAAGAACAGCAGATATACACGGGGCGACTTGCCACCGGTACTCGACCTTGAACCCACCGACGCACAGATACGCAAGGCTGGCGGAGAGCAACAACTGTTCAACAGCGTGCGAACATGGCTGAGGATTGTGGAGCAGAGACGCGGAGTAAGACCTATACTCTATGTGAGCCAAAGTTTCGTAAACCGCCATCTGTCTGCCGCCCCCGACATAAAGAAGAAGTATGACGTATGGATAGCACGCTACGGAGAATACAAACCTGATGTCAACCTCGTGTACTGGCAGTTGTGTCCCGACGGACGAGTCAACGGTATTCACGGCACCGTGGACATCAATGTGTATAACGGCTTTTCCATGAAATAACAGGGAATAACAGGGAATAAAGAATAAAGAATAAAGAATAAGGAATAAAGATATGCAAGAAACAAGACAAAACAGAATATCAAGACTGCTGCAAAAGGAGCTCAGTCTCATCTTTCAAAGCCAGACACGCCAGATGCACGGCGTAATGGTAAGCGTAACAAGAGTGAAGATATCGCCAGACCTCAGCATCTGCACTGCATACCTCAGCATCTTCCCCTCTGAGCGTGGTGACGAACTGCTGAAGAACATACAGCAGAATACATCCACAATACGTTACGACCTCGGACAACGAGTAAGAAACCAACTGCGCATAATACCAGAACTGCGTTTCTTCATCGATGACTCACTCGACTATCTTGAGCGCATCGACGACCTGCTGAAGCAGT
>DFLE01000032.1 GCA_002373375.1 Prevotellaceae bacterium UBA3627 | reverse complement strand
GTCTGTAGAGAATAAAAGGAATAATGACATACGGAGAGACTTTAGAATACCTATATAACGCCGCGCCTGCCTTTGAGAAGGTGGGCGCAGGTGCTTACAAGGAGGGCTTGGCTAATACCCTGGCCTTTGATGAGCGATATGGGCATCCACATACAAAGTACAAGACCATTCATGTGGCTGGTACCAACGGTAAGGGGTCAGTATCGCACACTTTGGCTGCGTTGTTACAAGCAGCTGGCTATAAGGTGGGACTGTACACGTCACCGCATCTGGTGGATTTCAGTGAGCGAATACGTGTAAACGGAAAAGAGATAGAGCATCAGTATGTGGTGGACTATGTAGAACAAGAGAGGGAGTTCATAGAGTCTATACGCCCGTCGTTCTTCGAGATAGTGACGGCTATGGCGTTTAAGTATTTCGCAGAGAAAGAGGTAGAGATAGCCGTGATAGAGGTGGGACTGGGTGGCCGTCTGGACTGCACCAATATCATCACACCGTTGTTGAGCGTAATAACGAATATCAGTTTTGACCATACAGGATTGCTGGGCAATACCTTGGAAAAGATAGCTGCAGAGAAGGCTGGCATAATAAAACAAGGTGTGCCGGTTGTTATTGGCGAGCATACAAGTGAAACGCGCCCGGTATTTGAACAACGGGCGGAAATGCTTAATGCTCCTATTGTATTTGCACAAGACTGCCAATATGTCATAGATAGCAAATATGATAATGACACGTGCGACAGAGTGTATGTCACAAGATGTTACGGGAAATTGACAGGTCAACTCGGAGGACAGTGCCAGGAACGTAATGTGAATACTGTGTTGCATTGTCTGTTGCCGTTGGCAAGAGCTATGAAATCGCATGGAATGCCGTTAACCAAGGGCGGTATGTCGCCGATGTCTTGCCTGCGAAAGGCCTTGTCTGAAGTTTGTGACATGACGGGACTCTCCGGACGTTGGCAGAAGATAGCAGACAAACCGCTTGTGATATGTGATACCGGACATAATGTGGGAGGTTGGATATATTTGTCAGAGCAGATAAGGGTTACCTACAATATGTTACGGAAGAGGGGAGACTCTAACTTGTATATTGTCTTTGGTATGGTTGATGATAAGGATATAGACACTGTGCTCGGTATGTTGCCGGATAATGCAACCTATTTCTTTACTCAGGCAGACAATCATAGGGCTATACCTGTGGAGACACTGAAGGCGAAGGCAGAGGAAAAGGGACTGAGAGGCTTCGCTGTTGAGAATGTAGGCAAGGCTTATGCTATGGCTAAGGAGAAAGCGAAAGACAATGATTTTATCTTTGTGGGGGGCAGCAGTTATGTAGTGGCTGACTTCTTGTCTGGAAACCCGCAAGGAAAGTGAATGCCTGTTAAAATAGATAATGGTATAAAAAACAGACAAGAGCTATCGCATTACTTAGAAGGCGATAGCTCTTGTCTGTTTCGTGTTCTGTAGTGTCAGACACTCAATATTATATTTCCTCACCGCGCTCGTGAAGAAACTTGCTGACTTCCTCTTGGCAACTGCGTGTTACGGCTATGCGACCAGAGCGAGTGAACTGTAATATACACTCCTTGTTCGTGTTGCGTATAGAGTGGAAAATATCAAGTATCTGGTCAGTGGTACCTTGTGCCACTACTATGCAGAATGTCTCGTTTACTTCAGTTATACGTGCGTTGGCATGTCGTATAATACGTGACACTTCGGGAGTTGTCATCACGATAGGAGTGGATAGTTTAAGTAATGCCACCTCTACCAGGAAGAGATCGGCATTGGTGTAGAAGTGGGCTTTTACCACATCTATCTTTTTTTCAATGCCCTTCACCACTTTCTTCATCGTCTCCTCATCACTGTATGCGGTGATGGTATATTTGTGTATTCCCTTTATACTTGACGGGGAAACGTTAAGACTCTCAATGTTAATCTGTCGGCGTGTGAACACAGCGGTAATCTGGCTCAGCATACCTGCGACGTTCTCTGTATATACTTGAAGAGTGAACAGTTGTAAATCTTGATTTTCCATTGTTAGCATTCTATATTAAGAATCATTTCGTCAATAGCCTTGCCAGGAGCGGTCATCGGCTCTACATTGGCATTAGGCTTGATGATAGTCTCAAGCAGGAAAGGACCGTCGGTGGTAAGCATCTCGTTAATTGCATCGTTAAGTTCTGCACGGTCTATAACGCGGCGGTATGGAATACCGTATGCATCGGCTATCTTGCTGAAGTCAGGATTGGTCATCGGTGTGAATGACTGCCTGTGACCGAAGAACATATCTTGCCACTGACGTACGTTGCCTAAGTAATTGTTGTTAAGCAGTATCATCTTTACTGGAATATGATATTCCATAATGGTACCGAACTCTTGTATCATCATCTGCAAACCACCGTCGCCCATGAAACAGCATACTGTGCGGTCGGGGGCTCCGTATGTGGCGCCCATGGCTGCTGGTAGTCCGTAACCCATGGTTCCAAGACCGCCTGAAGTAGCGATAGAGCGTGGCTTGTGGTATTTGAAATAACGGGCGGACATCAGCTGGTTCTGACCTACATCTGTTACGAGTATAGCCTCGCTGTTAGTTGCTTTCGCTACGGAATGTGCCACCTCACCCATAAGGAGCGGACCTTCTGTAGGTTTTGTCGCCGGGGTTATTACGTGCTCTATCTCTTTCTCACGCAGTGGTTGGAATGACTGTTTCCAATCAGAGTGGTCTGCTTTGTTGACAAGTGCGGTGAGTGCAGGTAGCGTTACCTTGCAGTCGCCGACTACGCTGACAGTGGTCTTTACGCATTTGTCTATCTCAGAGCGGTCAATGTCCAGGTGAATTATTTTTGCTTGCTTGGCATAACGCTCCAGATTACCTGTGACACGGTCAGAGAAACGCATGCCTATAGCTATAAGCACGTCGGCTTCTTGCTCCTTGAGATTTACGGAATATGAGCCGTGCATACCTAACATACCCATGTTGAGAGGATGGTTGGATGGCAAGGCGGAGAGTCCCATTAAGGTGCGTCCGGCAGGAATGTCTGCCTTCTCAAGGAATGTCTTCAGTTCTTCTTGGGCATTGCCTAACTCCACACCCTGACCTACGAGTGCCATTGGCTTCTTGGCATTATTTATCAGTTCTGCCGCTGCACGTA
>DFLE01000020.1:2596-16467 GCA_002373375.1 Prevotellaceae bacterium UBA3627 | reverse complement strand
CTACGGAGAAAACTACGGAGAAAATACTGGCGGCTATACAAAGAAATCCTTATGTAACAACAAAAGAACTGGCCACATTATGCGGCATAACAGAAGACGGTATATACTACAATACCAAAAAACTAAGATCCAAAGGGATATTGCGTCGAGTTGGAGGCGATAAAGGAGGATATTGGGAAATTCTAATCTAAAATAGCCACAAATATCTGAGGGAGAGAGAAAATATGTTATGGCAATTCGTGTTCAAAGAAATATATGAATACGGTGTTAAATTAGACTTGATTTATGTTAACCGATGACAAAAATGTCCTATTTTGGGCCTTCCGTTAACGCCTCATGTTTGCGATATTTCAAAACTTTTTACGGCTGGCCGCGTACAGCGAAATCTGCGGAGGGTTGTAACTCGTTGATAATCAGTAGCGGGTTACGAAAAAGCGTGAAAAAAGCATAGCTTTTGCGTCGCAAAAGCTATGCTTTCAGGGTGTAAAAGCTATCGTTTCTCATCGTGAAAGCTATCGAATGACACTGTAAAAGCTATGCTTTCACGAAAAAAAGAGGGTAGGAAGAGCAAAAAAGGTGTCTTTTTCTCGTTTTTCGTGCCTTCTTTTCTCCTGGTTTGCGTTTTTTCGTTGACAAAATTAAAAAGGCGAAATGACAAAAATGTCCTATCGGAGGATGGTTTGGCAGGGGGTGCTTTTCAGCTTTATTTAGGGCGGGGTCTATACCCCCAACCTTAACTTTTATACGTTTTATTTTGTGCATTCAGAAAAAAAACGTAAATTTGTCAGCGTTAACACTGATAATATTATGACACGTATCTTAACGTTACTGATGTGTGTGTTCCTCGCTATGACGTCATTGGCACAAGACACCACAGGGAACAATAGTACTAACAACCAAAAAGAAAAGAAAATGAAGACAGTCTATGATTTCACCGTACAGGACAAGAAGGGGGCTGAGGTGAGCCTCGCTGAGTATAAGGGCAAGGTGCTGCTTATCGTCAACACCGCAACGGGATGTGGCTTCACTCCCCAGTATGAGGAGTTGGAGGCTATCTACGGCCGACTGAAAGACAAGGGCTTTGAGGTGCTTGACATACCGTGCAACCAGTTTGGCAACCAGGCACCAGGCACCGACGAGGAGATAACGCAGTTCTGCCGCATGAAGTTTGGCACCGATTTCCCTCAGTTCAAGAAGGCGGAGGTGAACGGCGATGGCGAGCTGCCGCTCTACACATGGCTGAAGGAGCAGAAGGGCTTTGAGGGCTTTGACGCCGACAACAAGCTGACGCCGCTGCTTGAGCAGATGTTTGACAAGGCCAATCCCGACTGGCGCAAGACGAGTGACATAAAGTGGAACTTCACCAAGTTCCTCATTGACCGTGAGGGCAAGGTGGTGAGCCGCTTTGAGCCTACACGCAGCATGACGGAGGTGGAGAAGGCCATAGAAAGCCTGCTGTAAGCCATGGCATAACAAATCAACTGACACACTGTATGAAAACTATCTATACACTTATCCTCGCGCTGCTCATGGCAGTGCCGATGACGGCACAGCAGGGCAGGGTGCTGAGACCTATGCGAGAGAAGAGCAAGGAGTTCTACCTTACGGACGAGGCGCGCCGCATAGGCGACCAAGTGCTGCTGTACCAGCGCGTGACGGGCGGATGGCCTAAGAATATCGACATGGCTAAGCCGCTCAGCAAGGAGGAGCGCGACAAGGTGGAGCATGACAAGGCACGTCTTGACGACTCTACCATTGACAACAACGCCACCACCACGCAGGTGGTGTATCTGGCGAGGCTCTACCAGGGTACGGGCGACAAGCGTTACCGCGAGGGTTTCCGCCGTGGCGTGGAGTATCTGCTGAGCGGGCAGTATGCCAACGGCGGATGGCCGCAGTTCTGGCCCTCTGCCAGAGGGTATCAGTTGCAGATAACATACAACGACGGTGCGATGGTAAACACCATGAGGCTGCTGCGCGACATAGCGGCGCAGGAGGAGCCTTACGGCGGTAAGCTGACCGACAAGGCCATGCGCAAGAGGGCACAGGAGGCTTTCGACAAGGGACTGGAGTGCATACTGCGCACACAGATAGTGACTGACGGCAAGCTCACAGTATGGTGTCAGCAGCACGACCGCGAGACGTTGCTGCCTACCAATGCGCGCGCATATGAGCTGCCCTCATACTGCTCAATGGAGAGCGCCGGCATAGTGATGCTCCTGATGGAGCAGCCCGAGCCTGACGAGCGCGTGAAGAGAGCCATACACGCAGCCATGGCATGGTTTGACAAATATAAGCTGACGGGCGTGAGGATGGTGCGCACGGGCAGGAAGGGACATCCCGACTGCAACACGCAGCTGGTGGCAGACAAGGAGGCCGGACCTATATGGGCACGTTTCTACGACCTACAGCACTGTGAGCCGTATGTGTGTGACCGTGACGGCATACCGCGCCGCCGCTTGCAGGACATCGGCGCGGAGCGCCGCAACGGCTACCTGTGGTATGGCGGCACGCCGTCAAGGCTGTATAAGTTGTATGACGCGTGGGCTGACAAGTATGACCCGCAGGGCAAGGTAAGCATAAGCCTTGACACGAAGGGAGCCAACGAGACGGGAGTGCTGGACCTTGAGAAAACGCCGAAGAAGCAGCCCGCCCTCTTCGATGCCGTGGTAAACGCCGGCGAGAGCATACAGGCTGCCATAGAGAAGGCGCCGGAGACTCCCGTGAAGCCTTACCGCATACTGATACGCAACGGTGTGTATGAGCAGAAAGTCATAATAGACCGTCCCAACATAGTATTAGTGGGCGAGAACCGTGACAGCACCATCATACGCATGGCACAGCTTGACAGCAAGCCTGTAGTCACCGAATACAAGGGCAAGAAGGTGGGAAAAGGCATAGTGGAACTGCTTGAGGGTGCCGACGACTGCGTGATAAGCGGCATGACGGTGTATAACAACTACGGCACCACGGTTGACTCCACCACCGCCCACCAGATGGCGATATATGGCAGGGCCACACGCACCATCGTGATAAACAGTAATATATGGGCTGACGGCAATGACGCGCTGTCGCTGTGGGCACCAGGTGCCAGCGGCTTGTATTATCATGCCGACCTGTCACTGCGCTGTGCCGGCGTGGACTTCCTTTGTCCGCGCGGATGGTGCTATGCCACACGCTGCCAGTTCTACGGCGACGGCCATGCCATGATATGGCATGACGGTCACGGTGACAAGACGAAGAAGCTGGTGATAACCAACTCCAGCTTTGATGCGAAGCGTCCTACGCAGTTGGGCAGGTATCACCGCGACGCGCAGTTCGTGCTCGTGAACTGCACGATGACGGAGAACGTGGCAGACTCTAACATAAGGTATGCCTACAAGGACAAGCCCGACCCTACCGAGTGGGGACTGCGCGCCTATTACCATAACTGCGTACGCGCCGGCGGCGACAGCGGATGGCTGAAGAACAACCTGAAGGAGGCTGAGGGCAGTCCGGAGCCTTACCAGATTACCGCCAAATGGGTGTTTGGCAACAGGTGGGACCCCGAACAGCGCATCAAGGAACTCTGGAATGTCTTGGAGTATTGATGGAAGAAGGTTGGAGGGATGAAGGAAGAAGGTTTTCTTGGAAGAAGGGGGTATTGGAAGAAGGTTGGAGAGATGAAGGAAGAAGGATTCCTTGGAGTAAGGGGGGCTTAGAAGAAGGTTGGAGAGATGAAGGAAGAAGGATTTCTTGGAAGAAGGGGGCTTGGAAGAAGGTTGGAGGGATGAAGGAAGAAGGTTTTCTTGGAAGAAGGGTTGTTTGGCTATGAACTAAGACAAGAGTAATTACCTCTCTCCCCCCTTGGGGGAGTAAGGAGGGGGGTAGAGGGAGGATATAATTAAAGGGTTGAAAGAACTTCACAGTCTTTCAACCCTTCTCCTTTTCATACATTATCCTTTTTACCTTTCAACATTAATCTTCTTCAGGAACTCGCGCAACTGGCGGTCGGCATTCTTCTGCGCACGCTCCATATTCTCTGGAGTGAGGCAGCGCTGGCGCATGATGGCCTTGGCGCGCTCTGCCATAGCCTGGCGGTCGGCGTTGGTCCACTTGCCGCTCTCAATGAACGGTTGGGTGCGCGCCTCGTCAAGGAAGTCCTCGTCGAGGAGCTTGACAGGCGGCAGGTCAAGGATGATAGAGTCGCCGTCGGTGCGTATCCACTCGCCCTCACACTGTGAGAAGTCTATGCCCAAACGCAGGGTGCCATAGTATATGCGTATCAGTTCGTCATCGGTAAAGAAGCCCTTGCGCACGGTATCGACCATCTCCTCGTCGCTGATGGAGAGGAACTCCCACTGCCCTATCTTCTTTATCTCTGTAAGCACATTAGGGGTTATCTCTATGCCCTTGTTAATACCGAAGTCAAAACCAAGAGAGGAGTCAGACTCACGACTGCACTTCACCACCGTAAGCACTGCCACAGCCACTACCAGCAACGCCATGACGATGAGCGTGGCAACCTTGTTGCGCCACATGGCCTTGAGCAGTTTCCACAACATACGCAGCAGCCAGCCGATGAACTTGCCAAGACCGATAATAAACGCCACGAACTTACCGTGCTTCTTCTTCTCTGGCTCCTGGGGAACGGTAACCTCTGTTATCTCTGTTGCCATGTTCTCTGTCAATCCATCTTCCATGTAAGGCCTCCTTTCTCTTCGCTGGGTTCTACAAATGTTATGACGATATTCTCCTGTGGTATGCCGAGCATGGAGATGAGCGGCAGCAGTTGTGATGCCGCAGAGCGGCGTGCGGTGTTGAGTATGCCGAGGTTAGGTATATCGTTGATGATATCCTGGCGTCCCTGCTTCTCATAGAGTGCCAGCTCCTCGTCGCTGAAGTCGCTGCGTATTATTGACACATACTTCTTTATTCCCTCATGGTCTATCTTGCTTGAGGTGATGACGACATGTGGATTGGGCAGGTCAATGTATATCTTGCCGCCCTCGCTGCGCACGTTGTCCTCAGAAAAGTTGCTGAAGTCTATATATGCCTTGAGCACCGCGTCAATGGGGATAGCCACCTTGCGTCGTCCGCCAGGCAGGTTGAGGTTGAGCTTCTGTCCGAGTACAGTGGCAGAGATTTTGGAGGTGTCACTGTGTGTTATGATTTTGTGTACCTTGTACTCGGCGGTGTAAAGACGCGAGCACTCTTTTATCTGCTGTACCATCATGGGAATGGTGTCGATAGACGCGCCGCCGCCGTCAGTGCCGCCGCGTTTGCAACTGGCTGACATGAAGATGGCGAGCAACAGCAGTGTAAGGTGTGATAAACTCTTTATCATGATGTTGTTATTATAGATATAAGGTGAATGTTAGTTTCTCGTAAGGCTGTGCACAGGCATGCTGCGCCCTGTGACCTTACCGTCTTGCAGGCGTATGTTGTCGGGCACATTGCTGAGAGCCAAGAGGCGCAGCAAGGGTGTGTCCCACATCTGTCCGTCACAGATGGTGGTGAGGTCGGCGGCATTGTTATTGCGCAGAGTGCAACGGCAGTGCTCTATGTCTGCATCCAGGCAGATGGTCAGCACATGGTCCAGTTTCTTAGGGTCGTCGGTGAGTCGCTGGTTGGATGCCAGTTGTCTGAGCATATTCTGTGACTCATAGTTCCATGATGCCCACAAGAGTATGGCTGTGGAACCGTTGAGAAGCGTGGCAGAGCTGACCGGCTGGCCGTTAATGTCGGTGGATGTGAAAGAAGGCAGGCGGTCGCCTACACCAAACTGTCCTACCTTGTCCAACGCTGCCAAGAGCTGGGTAATGCGTGCAGCATTGTCATTGTGTTGCTTTATCTCCTTCAGCAGGGTGCGCGCCTTGCGGTAGTCGGGCTTAGGACAGGCTATGAACTGCTGCATGACGAGCCACACGGCAGCCGCAGCATCGGGGTGGTCGTGGATGAAGTGCTCAGCATGTGTCCTTACCTCGGGTGGTGACATCTTCTCAGCATGCTCACGCCACTCAGTGAAGAGCTTATTGTCCTTGGTGCCGGTAATCTTCGTGGCAGAGAGGTGCGCGGCGTCGCCCTTGATGTCGATGCTGGCACCGGGAGAGACAAACACTGGTATGGTCTTGAAGTTAGGGAACACGATGACCAGCGTGCCCTCCCTCACATTCGGGTTCTCATACACGAAACGTCCACCCATGACATGTATGGTGTCAATGGTGGGTATGGCGCCGTCAGGACTGTAGAGGAAGAAGTCTGCCTGGTTCATGTTGAGCAGTCGTCCCTCTATCTCCACACCGTTGGAATTGCCTGTGCAGGCAGTAGCCAGCAAAGCAAAAACAGCCACGACAAACATTGTTGCCATGACTGTTTTAGTGTTATGAAACATCTTTCTCATTGTGCCGCGAGCGGGACTCGAACCCGCACGACCGTTTCGGGTCAAGGGATTTTAAGTCCCTCGTGTCTACCAATTCCACCATTGCGGCGACCCAATTAATGTAAAACCTTATGAAACTGTGCGCAAAGTTACTCATATTTGCTGAGAAAAACAAATGTTTTTACTTTTTTTAACGAACAGGAAAACGGCGCGTTCCCTAAGGTTTTCTATAGTTTCCACAGTGGGTAAAGTAACTATTGCGGATTCTGTACACGGAACAGCTGATTGCTATAGCTTGCACGGTATCTGAACAACTTCTCGCCGCTGTCTCCTGATACTACCACGCCGCCGTTGAGCAAGCCGTAGGTACGATGGCATGTATTGCACACCATATTATGGGCATCGCTGAAGGACAGGAGGTAGTTACTGTAGTTGTTGGCGTTCCAGCAGTTGGGGCACTGGCGGTCAAAGACATACAGTTCCCCATCCTGGAATGAGGAGCGGCCAACTATCAGTCCCCTGCCGTCTATGCCTAACTGGCGCGGCACCTTAGTAAGGCTTGCCTCACTGATGGTCTCGTTTTTCTTCGCCACGCCATACATCTCGCAACTGAGGGTATAGGTTCCTCCTTCCGTAGAAGACATGTGAATAGTAGGATCCGTGGTAATGACGGTAAAGACATTAGTGGAGTTGAGAGCCTCACTAAGGTATGTGTTGGTATGACCATAGCTGAAGTCCATATAGAAATATGCCTGATGGTTGGTGTACTCTCCAACCGTCTGCCCACCAAAGAAGGTATCAAGGGTATCGCACGAAGTCGTGAGCAGCACTGCGGCTGCTGCAAGGAGGTTATACAATGTCTTTCTCATATCAGCTTTGGTAAGGTATCATGGCGAGCATGTCGGCAAACTTGTTGATGCCTTCTTTCAACTTGCCGCCTATCATCATCTTTATCATAGGGTTGAGGTCAGCGCGCAGGGTGAGCTTCATGCGAGTGCCGCCGTCGGAAGAGGGCAGCACCTGTATCCACAGGTTGCCACTGACGGGCGACTGCTCGGTCTCAAACTTCACGCACTTGTTCTCCTCACGCTCACAGATGCGCATGGACACCTGGCCCACCATAGGGGCTGGGATGGCTATGCTGTCAGCGGTAAGCTGCACGTCGCGGAGACTGTCAAGGACAGAGGCATCATAACCCGCCGCCTCTATCTGCGAGCGCAGGGCATCATTGTTCCCCGCATTGTCAATGAACGGACGGAGGTTCTCAAGGTTGCTCAACTTGGCGTACACCGCATTGACGGGTGCCGCTATCTGCTTTACTTCGCTTTCGTATTGTGTCATGATAATAATGCTTTAATGGGTTACTGGTTCTTTGGCATCACGATAGCCATAATGATGTAAAGTAATATGCCGGGGAAGCCTGCCGCAAACACAGTTAGGAAGGCATAGGCCACTCGTACGAGCGTAGGGTCGAAGTCAAAGTACTCGGCTAATCCGCCGCATACTCCACAGAGCATACTCTCCGTGGTGGAACGTGTGAGTTTCTTTTGCATAGTAGTGTTATGTTTTTATTTTATTGTAATCATGTTAGATGGTCTCGTCGTCATTGTCGTTGTCGTTAGACCTCACGTCGATGGCTATGCTGTCAACAAGCTCGCCTGAGGAACCGATGGTGTCGGGCTGCACGTTTGTGATGCTGTCATTAGGAGCGGTGAGGTCACGGCTTATGTGTCTCTGCAGCGTTGTGCCGCATATCACCGCCGCCAGTGCCGTCCATACGGCAGACAATACCCATACTATGAGCATGACGACAAGGGACTGCTTGCGGAAGCGGCCGCCGATGATGCGCTTGACAACTAAGTAGCACGGTATGATGACGAGCAGCAATGCCGCCGCCAGTCCTGATATGAGGAGCCAACCATAGTTGGAGATGTATTCAGACGATAAGCTGAGGTCCTCATTGACAAAGTGCAGCATGATGTTGTCATATCCGTATGTGCCGAAGACCGCCAGCACCGCAAAAATAATCATGAACAGCACAAAGCCAACCAGACCTATCACCGGCAGCAGACAGAAGGCTAAGAAGATGAACACCAGTACCTTAAGGCAACCGGCGCCGTTACTGCCACGTGTAGTTGCAGCAGCGCTTTGCGTGGTGTTATTGATTATCTCCTTATTTATATTCTCAGGTGTAACCTCGTCTCCTTTCATGCGCAGACGGTCCTCGGGCGTCTGTGCCTCTGGCACTATGAGACATAGTATGACATAGATGAGCGGTACGAAGCAGATACCGCCAAAGAGGTCAAAGAAATCTGTAACGGGAGCCAGGACAAGCGTAAGCACGACGAAGGCCAGGCGCCACACCACGACATCGAACCTGCCCACATACTCCGCCAGACCTGAGCACACTCCGCCCAGCACCTTGTCCTGGGGGTTACGGTAAAAGCGGCGACGAGGACCTCTCTCCGTCGTCTTCTCCTCATTTACAGGAGTTTCTACAGCCTCCACATATTCTGCGTCAGTGACGGCGGAGCCGGCGTCAGCAGCGTCGCCGTCAATATCCTGCGGATTGCCTATCTGGGATATTATCTCCTTTACGGAGTCTATATCAACAGCCTCCATGCCCTGCTGCTTCTTTTGCCAAAGCAGCTCAGCCACACGGTGCTCTATGTCGTCGGCTATCTCCTCGCCTCCGTCCTGATTGGAGAAGTAACGGCGCATACTGTCAATATACTGTTCCAACAGGTTGTAGGCATCGTCATCTATATTATATAGAGTGCCGAAAAGATTTATCTGTATATTCTTTTTCATCGTGAAAGAAAAGTTAAGGAACCCACCCCAGCCCTCCCTGTGAGGGAGGAAAAGAGACCCACCCCAGCCCTCCCTGTGAGGGAGGGAGTGCGAGATATGGGAAGAGGGGAGTATGAGTGTTGAGTTATGAGTGATGAGTTATGAATTATGAGTTGCTAATTGCAAACTATAAACTGTGAACCGTAAACTATAAACCGTCCAAGTACATCCCTTTCAGTTTATCCACGGTGTTGGTAAGCTCACCCCATGCCATATCCATCTGTCTGAGAGCCTCCTCACCGTCCATTGTCAGAGCATAGTACTTGCGTGGCGGTCCCTGCGTGCTCTCGCGCCACTCATACTTCAGAAGCATCTCCCTCTTCAGACGTGTCAGCAGCGGATACAGGGTGCCCTCCACCACTATCATGTCTGCCATGCGCAGACGCTCAATGATGTCGTTGGCATAGCCTGGACTGCGTCTCAGCAGCAGCATGACACAGTATTCAAGCATGCCCTTGCGCATCTGTGACCTTGCATTATCTGTATTCATTTCCTCTATTACGTTGTTTGAACAATGCAAAGGTATAAAAGTTTATAGTACTATGCAATACAAAGTACTATAAATTAAATAACTTTTTACACAATTTAACTATCGAGGTAACCATAAAAGAAAAGCCACCAGACCGTTGCCTCCGCTATGGAGGCTATGGCCGGATGGCTTAATAATATAATCAGAATATGTTTGGAGTTACCATCTTCCACCAGGACCACCAGGACCGCCTGGGCCGCTCTGACTGGAAGTATATGTTGAGAGGTTTACGCCTGTGGTGGATGACTTCGTAGCGCTGGCGTCCACGTATGCCTGACCGTTGAAGATACTTGTGCCACTTACGTTATTCACTGTGAACAAGGTTGGTGTGCCGCTGGTAGATACCACCATAGGTGAACCCATGCTGCTGTTATCTGACGGAACCTGGAAGGCTACCTCAAGGTTGCCGTTGTTGTATAAGCCGTACCATGCTCCCTTGGTGAATGATGAAGCCTGATAGCAGGTCTGCGTAAGGCTGGCTCCAGACTCCAGTCCTCCGATAGCTATGATTGTGCCACCGCTGACATAGAGTTTCTTCTGCTCCTCGGTATTGGCGTCAAGTGCCACCTCAGGCGATGATTTACTGATAGCATATACCAGTCCGCCCTTGATATACATATTGCCGTTAGAATCCATACCGTCGTTATTCTTTGCATAGGCGAACACTCTGCCACCTGATACGGTAAGGTCCTGTGAGGCATTTATGGCATCATCATATGCCGTTACGGTAACCTCGCCTCCATTGATGTCGAGGGTATTCTTACTCTCTATGCCCTCACCGTTACCTCCAGAGGTGTTCACTGTTATCGTTCCGCCGTTGATGTAGATAGCGCCACTATATGTTGTGGTGTTGCCGCTCTCTGTCTTTATTCCTGCCTTTATGCCCTTAGGAGATGAGTAGTAGTTGCTGCTGACGCGGTCGGTGTCTCCTGTGTAGTTGAGGTTCTCGGTGCTGCCGTTGTTATAGTACAGTCCGCCGGTGGTCTTTATGTTTATGTCGCCGCTGTTTACCGTCAGCACACCGTCACACTTCATGCCGGCACCACCTGAGCCGGTGCTGGTAAGGCTCATTGCACCGCCATTGATATTCATGTTTCCGTCAACGCTGATGCAACTTGCAGCATTGGTCTCAAGGTCTTCCGTGTCCCACTCGCCGTTACCAGAGGTGGAAGCAGTAAGCACGGCATCACCGCTGATGTTGAAGTCGCCGTCGCCCTTGATACACTTGACAGCCGTGCCGTCGCAGCTGACGGTAATCTGTCCGCCCTCAAGATAGAAGCTGCCGGTGTCCTCATCGGTATGTTGGTCATCTGAAGCTGCTACGGCAGTCTCACCGTCCAACTCACACTGTATTCCGTCATCGCCTGTGCCGCTGATGTTTATCACGCCGCTCTCCATAAGGAAGTATTGACTGCATGATATACCGTCGCCCACCGCCGATGTCACGTTGATTGTAGCTTTCTTGACTGTCATGTACTCACCTGTCTTGATACCGTGCTTCACGTTACCTATGACATTGAGCGTACCTTTCTGCTTGAACTCTGCGTGTCCCTTCACATAGAGGCAACCCTTCTGTGAACCTGTGGCGGCATCCTCCAATGTGTTTGTCGTTCCACTGATGACCTTGATGTCTATGCGCTTGCCGTTCTGTATGTGTACCGCCGCACCAGAGGTGACAGGATTCTGGTTCTTCAGGGTCAGTCCGTCAAGTTCCACGGTAGCCTTGTATGAGCCCGACATATAGAACTCTCCGTCGGTTGACGTGCCACTGAGGTTGTATGTTATCTCCCTTGCCAGCGTCTCGGCAGCAGCAATGTTGACGTGCGCGCCACTGACAGCAGGGGTAAGATATTGCGCTATGTTACCTGCCACATATATCTTTGCGGAAGCACCGTCATAAACCACGCTGACGGAGTCGTCACTCATGCTTGAGTCATCAACCTTCATCGCCGTGATATCGCTGACGGCCAGTCTCTTGTTCATTATCGTGACAGAGTCTCCCGTTGCGTTATATGTCATGTCGCCGGTCTGGGCGGCAGGGAATTTATATGTCACGCCGTCGGCAGTCTCCACATTGAGCATCTGAGCCCTTGCGCTGCAGAATGACGCGAGTGTAAGTATGGCAATGATTACTTGTTTCATTTTCTTATTGTTTTAACAGTTTTGTTTCCTTTCTTTACTATATACATTGTTCCCGGTTGCATAGCGTCATGCGCCGCATTGATGCTGCTATAGTTTCCTATCACTATGCCCGTTATGGTGCAGAGCGTTATCGTTGCACTCTGTTCGGCATCAGCGCTGGCAGTACTGATGGCATTAGGAACATCTTCACTGAAATACATCTTACTGAGCTCCGTAACGTTGAGCGTCTCACTGCCTTCAGCATTGGTTATCCTGAGCGTGCCGTTGACAGGCGTCATAGTAAGACTCTCCACAGAAAATGTCTTAGAGGTGTTGTCTGTCATGACAATGGTAAGATAAGGATAGGCGTAGGAGCTTGCCTTTATATTCTGCGCCATCATGACAGATAGTAGAAAAACAAATATTTTTTTCATATAAAGAGTATAAGTTAGTTTTAATTTGTCTGCAAAGTTAGCTTTTTTTACAGTTTCCATAAAAAATAATATACGAACTGAACAATCTTCCGCCTTTTTAACAATTAGAAACAGTTGTAATGCCTTGTTATTTTACTGTTATACACACTTTTTAACTTACAAGAGTGGGAGAAGTCAGGAAAAAAACGTACCTTTGCCATGGAATAGAGAAAGGTAGCTATCACTACTGAAGATATTTTGTAATACTATGGATATAAAAGAAGCATTTGCAGAAAAACTGCTTGCCGTAAAGGCTATTAAGTTGCAGCCTAACGACCCATTCACATGGGCATCAGGCTGGAAGTCACCAATCTACACAGACAACCGCCAGACATTGGCATATCCGGAGCTCCGCTCATTCGTAAAGCAAGAGCTGGTACACCTCGTACACACAGAGTTCCCAGAGGCAGAGGCTGTTGCTGGTGTGGCAACAGGAGCCATAGCACAGGGAGCATTGGTGGCTGACGAACTGCAACTGCCATACTGCTATGTGCGTCCGAAACCAAAAGACCATGGCATGGGAAACCAGATAGAGGGCACACTGCCAAAGGGCGCGAAGGTTGTTGTAGTAGAGGATCTTATCTCTACCGGCGGCAGCTCACTCAAGGCTGTTGACGCTCTGCGTGCCGCAGGTTTTGAGGTGGTAGGCATGGTTGCCAGCTACACATACGGATTCCCTGTAGCCGAGGAGGCTTTCAAGGCAGCCAACGTACGCCTGGTAACACTTTCAGACTATGAGCACACAACGGCTATAGCCGCAAAGACTGGATACATAAAAGAGAGCGACCTTGAGGTGCTGAGGGAATGGAGGAAGAGTCCTTCTACTTGGAAACAGTGAGGCATTATAGTCATTAAAAACAAGTAAACAACAAGTAAAGCCACAGGAGGGGGCAGGATTACGCAAGGTATCCTGCCCCCTCTTTTCCTTCACCATCTGCCATCCCTTTTCCTGCCTCAGAAAAAAACCTCAGAAAAAAATGACTAAATAATGGAAAAATTTGTATTTTTATTTGGAGATTTGAATATTAATTTCTATCTTTGCAATTGTATAAGAGAAGAAATAAGTGTTCTCCTTACGGAGAATTTGGAGATATATCGTAGAATTACTAATACCTAACAATTATGAAGTTACAGAGATTGACCGATTGCGGTAACGGTTTCGAGGCGAACCTGCTGCAAGGACGACTGGCAAGTAACGGTATCCGGTCGTTGATTAAGAACGAGATTACGTGTTGTTACCCTCCGATGAGTGGTTGTGTGTTGTTCGTTGATGATGGCGACTTGCTGAAAGCGCAGCGCATCATAGGCATGACAGATGCCGAGGCATAGCCAAGTGCCAACAATCCTCATTATATTAAAAGAATAAAAAAACAGACACATCACGCACAACGTGCGAATGTGTCTGTTTTTATTTTAGCTTCTGATAGAAACTACACCTTGATTTCTACCTCAACACCTGAAGGAAGGTCGAGCTTCATAAGAGCGTCGATAGTCTTTGTTGTTGAAGAGTAGATGTCAATCAGACGCTTGTAGTCTG
>DFLE01000020.1:391-2519 GCA_002373375.1 Prevotellaceae bacterium UBA3627 | reverse complement strand
CGGCTCTTCTTGTTAACGAAGGTAGAGCGGTTTACAGTGTAGATGCGCTTGTGTGTTGGGAGTGGAATAGGACCACTTACGATAGCGCCTGTAGCCTTAACAGCCTTAACGATTTTCTCTGCTGACTTGTCAACGAGTGTGTGATCGTAAGACTTCAGCTTAATACGAATTTTCTGACTCATGTCGTTTGTTTGTTATTTGTGATTGAATATTTAATAGTGGCAGGAGCATGTAAAGAGTCATTTGCTCACATGCCCTGCCCTATTCTCTTAGTCTATTATACCAAGTCAGCGCGACCGCCGGCCTCCTCGAGGATAGCCTTAGCGATAGATGCTGATACTGGCTCGTGGTGATCGTACTCCATAGATGAAGTAGCGCGACCAGAAGTGATGGTACGGAGAGCTGTTACGTAACCGAACATCTCAGCCAATGGTACCATAGCCTTCACGATGCGTGCACCGCTACGAGCCTCTTCCATGCCCTGAACCATACCACGACGCTTGTTCAAGTCGCCGATAACGTCACCCATGTTCTCCTCTGGAGTAACAACCTCAACCTTCATGATAGGCTCCATCAGACAAGGACCAGCCTTAGGACAAGCGTTCTTGAAGGCGTTGCGTGCTGCGAGCTCGAATGAGAGCTGGTCAGAGTCAACTGGGTGGAAGCTACCGTCAAGCAGAGTAACCTTAAGACCTGTTACAGGATAACCGCCGAGCACACCGCTCTTGAGGCAATCCTCGAAGCCCTTCTGTACAGAAGGAATGAACTCCTTAGGCACGTTACCGCCCTTCACCTCGTTGATGAACTGCAGGTCGCCCTCAGTGTAGTCAGGATCCTTAGGACCGATGTTAACGATGATGTCAGCGAACTTACCGCGACCACCTGACTGCTTCTTATAAACCTCGCGGAGGTTAACCTCCTTGGTGATAGCCTCTTTGTAGTTAACCTGTGGCTTACCCTGGTTACACTCTACCTTGAACTCACGCTTCAGACGGTCGATGATGATGTCGAGGTGAAGCTCACCCATACCAGAGATGACAGTCTGACCAGACTGCTCGTCAGTACGAACGGTGAATGTTGGATCCTCCTCGGCAAGCTTAGCAAGACCGTTGTCAAGCTTAGCGATGTCAGCCTGAGACTTAGGCTCAACGGCGATAGAGATAACGGTATCAGGGAAGGTCATAGACTCCAGCACGATTGGCTTATCCTCAGCACAGAGGGTATCACCAGTGCGGATATCCTTGAAACCTACGCCAGAACCTATATCACCAGCAGCAATCTCCTCTACAGGGTTCTGCTTGTTAGAGTGCATCTGGAACAGACGGCTCACGCGCTCCTTCTTACCAGAACGTGGGTTGTAAACGTATGAACCGGCAGTAATCTTACCAGAGTAAACGCGGAAGAATACGAGACGACCTACGTATGGGTCAGTAGCGATCTTGAATGCAAGAGCTGCTGTTGGCTCGTCCTCAGAAGGCTTACGATCCTCCTCTTCATCTGTATCAGGGTTAGTACCTACGATGTTCTCTGTATCCATTGGTGAAGGAAGCAGAGCACATACATAGTCAAGCATAGTCTGCACACCCTTGTTCTTGAATGAAGAACCACAGAGCATAGGTACGCACTCAAGGGCGATAGTACCCTTACGGATAGCGGCGATAATCTCCTCCTCAGTGATTGTAGAAGGATCATCGAAGTACTTCTCCATGAGAGCGTCATCAAAGTTAGCCGCAGACTCAAGGAGCTTGTCGCGCCACTCGTTGCACTCGTCAACGAGGTCAGCAGGTATCTCCTCAACGTCGTAGTCAGCACCCATTGTCTCGTCATGCCACAGGATGGCCTTCATCTTGATAAGGTCAACGAGACCCTTGAAGTTCTCCTCAGCACCTATTGGCACACAGAGAGGAATTGGGTTAGCACCCAGAACGTCCTTCATCTGCTGTACTACGTCGAAGAAGTTAGCACCAGAACGGTCCATCTTGTTCACGTAGCCGATACGAGGCACGTTATACTTGTCAGCCTGGCGCCATACAGTCTCAGACTGTGGCTCCACACCACCTACTGCACAGTAAGTAGCCACGGCACCGTCGAGCACACGGAGTGAACGCTCCACCTCAGCGGTGAAGTC
>DFLE01000020.1:0-333 GCA_002373375.1 Prevotellaceae bacterium UBA3627 | reverse complement strand
AAGTCAACGTGTCCCGGAGTGTCGATAAGGTTGATCTTATACTGCTTGTTGTTATAGTTCCAGAAACATGTTGTAGCAGCAGATGTGATAGTGATACCACGCTCCTGCTCCTGCTCCATCCAGTCCATCGTAGCGCCACCCTCGTGCACCTCACCGATTTTGTGAGTCTTACCGGTGTAGAACAGGATACGCTCAGATGTTGTTGTCTTACCGGCATCGATGTGAGCCATGATACCGATGTTACGAGTCAAATGCAAATCGTGCTTAGCCATTTCTTTTTCCTCCTTTAATTAAATTAGAAACGGAAATGTGCGAATGCACGGTTAGCCTCAG
>DFLE01000046.1 GCA_002373375.1 Prevotellaceae bacterium UBA3627 | reverse complement strand
GTAATCTTTTCAAGTATCGCTTGCGTTTCTCCCGTTTGGGCGAAAGCGAGTGCAAAGGTATAGCTTTTTACACAAAGTACCAAATGTTTTGAGGTTTTTTTTTGAAAAACTACAGTTGAATTGACACAGGTCAACGAAAACAGGCTATTTCTTGGTAAATTTCCTTCTAAGCCATATCAACAGCTCATGATAAGCAGACAACTGTTCACGGTGTGAAGTTGTGGCAAAAGTAAAGGTATCTGGAGCCGGTCCATACTGATCTGGGAAGATAATCATAAGGTTTTTCCCATGATAATGCTCTGTCAGTTCCTCCGGCAACGACTCCAAAGCAGCCTTATAAGAGACTGTTCCCTGTCTTGCCGTCACTACCACAAGCATCTCATCGGCATTGGTACTCTCCGCCAAATCTATCAATCCCACCCACTTTGGCATAGAGACATACTCAGCCCTCACGCTTTGGTATTGCTCATTAACATATTTCCTTATTAACTCGAGAGTGTCCTCCCTGCCGTTAAACACGATACGACAGCCTATAGCCTGCACAAACCTGCACAACCTCTCCAGCCATCTGTAGAATCCTGGTTCAAACTCAGCCCTTGACGGTATAGCCACCTTGACAGCCCTCAGCGTGCTGAACGGTTGCATACAACGGGCTATTATTATCTGCCTTGACAATCCATTAAACACACTTTGCGCAAAGTCACCCCAGAACACACGACTTGAGTTAGGATGCATGTGTACTCCGAATATAACCTCAGAACAGTCAAACTCCTTAAAGGCATGCTTAATGCCATTACCTATATTAGTAGCAAGCCTCACCTGAGTCTGCACCCTTACATCAGCCGCACTGGCACGCTGTACTATATCATCCAGCAACTGTTGGCCCCGACGCTGGTTAGCATCAGCCTCAGCGTCATCATATACCACATTGAGGGCTATCAGTCCTCTGTTTAGTTTCGGGTTACGCATAAGTATCGCGAGATTCAGCAACGTTGCCGCCGTCTCTGGATACTTCACCGACAACAGAATCTTCTCATCATTTCCTCTCTTGCCGTTGTCGTCACCATCATCCATGCCATCCTTCTCTCTCAGCAGCACCACCTGTCGCGCCGCCCTGTCAGTGACAACGGTTGAGATAATACAGGTAAAGAGAATCATCACGACGACACCGTTAAGCATTTCGTCACCCACGAGATACACCCCTTTGTCCACCTGTGTCTTCATACCAATCATCACGATGGCTATACCAGCCGCCGCATGTGCGGATGTCAAGCCGAACATCAGGTGTCCTGCCAGCCAAGGCAACTTCATCACGAAACATGAGATATACGCCGCCAGCGCCTTACCCAAGGTACCCACCACCACTATACATATAACTGTAGTGATAATGCCGCCTCCCTCAAAAAGCAGCCTTAGGTTAATCAACATACCCACTCCGATAAGGAAATAAGGAATAAATATCGCGTTACCAATAAACTCTATCCTGTTCATCAGCGGAGACAACGGCGGCACATAGCGGTTGAGTATCAAACCACTGAAGAACGCGCCGAATATACCCTCCAGTCCTATCAGTTCACTCAGCGCTGCACTGAGGAACATGATAGCCAAGACAAAGATAAACTGCATCACAGAGTCGCTGTACATCCTCAGAAACCAGCGTGTGAGCCTTGGTATCATGAAGAGAAGCAGCACACAATACACAACGAACTTTACCAGGAAAAGGAGCCAGAACACCACTCCAGGTCTTTCCCCTCCCTGCACGGCTCCCGTCGTGGCAGCCACGAGTATCAAAGTGATGAGCAGTGACAACATAGACGCTCCCACGGAGAGTGTCGTCACCTTATGCTTCTGCAGTCCGTACCTTGCCACTATAGGATAGGCAATCAACGTATTGGTTGACATGATACAACTCAGCAACACCGACGCGAGATGCGAATAGCCCAGCAACCACACCGACGCTATATACATAAGCACAAAAGGTATAGCGAAGGTAAATACGCCGAAGATGCCCACCTGCGACACATTCTTCTTCAACCCCTGCAAGTCCATCTCTATTCCAGCGAGGAACATTATATAAAGCAGCCCCACGCGTCCGAAGAGTTCAAAGCTGGAGTCACGCTCCAGAATGTCAAAGCCATACTTACCCAGCGCCACACCCGCCAGCACCATGCCTATGATATGAGGAATACGCAGTTTTCCCATCACTATCGGCGCGAAGAGGATAGTGATGAGCACAATGAAGAAAATCATCGTAGGGTTAGTAATCGGGAAGTATTGTGTCAGTTCAATCATTGATTTAAGGTTTTCTATTTTATTTCAGTCATCCAGACCTACTATATATTATATATAAGGTGTAAAAGATGTCTCAACATCTGTATTCATTTACCAGCCTCACCACCTCAGCCGCCTCATCCAGCGTCATTGCCGGGCTGACAGGCAGACTCAGCTCCTCCTCTGCCATCCGCTCCGTGAGCGGCAGATGCAACCGTGGGCTGTTCCACGCCTCACTCTCATAACACCTCTGCAGATGAGGAGGAACAGGATAGTGACACATCGCCTCCACACCTTTTTCCTTCATCAACTCACGCATACTATCACGTTCCCCGTTTCCTACCATCACTGGGAATATATGATACACATTCTGCTCATCATCCAGTCTGCGCGGCAAGGTTACAAGAGGGTTCTCTATATGCTCATAATAATATCGTGCTATGTCCTGCCTGCGCTGGTTATCCTCCTCCAGATACCTCAGCTTCACGTCAAGCACGGCAGCCTGTATCTCATCCAGTCTGCTGTTTCGTCCCTTGCTGTCAAACACATATTTTCTCGCCGAACCGTAATTAGCCAGCGTCCTTATGGTGTCAGCAAGTCTCTCATCATCTGTCGTCACAGCACCGCCGTCACCCAGAGCCCCGAGGTTCTTCCCCGGATAGAACGAATGCGCCGCCGCATCACCCAAGCTGCCCGTTCTTCTTCCGTCTGTATGGCGGCAGCCATGCGCCTGTGCATTATCCTCTATCAGCCTCAAGCCATGCCTGCGACATATATCACCTATTCTGTCATCGTAAGCATTACGTCCATACAGATGTACTACGATGACGGCACGGGTACGCTCAGTTATAGCGCTCTCTATCCTCTCCACATCCATCTCCAGCGTTGCAGCATCAGGTTCCACCAACACTGGGCTCAGCCTGTTATCGGTCACTGCCAGCACCGTCGCTATAAACGTATTGGCAGGCACTATCACCTCGTCACCCTCACTCATCTCTCCCCATTCCATATACGCACGGAAGATAAGCGACAGCGCATCCAGTCCGTTGCCGCATCCCACGCAGCACCTCGTACCGATGAAATCAGCGTAATGCCGTTCAAACAGACAGTTCTCTCTGCCCTGCAGATACCAACCGCTGTTCACCACCCTGCTTACGGCCTCATTAATCTCTTTCGAATGAAGCCCCGTGACATCTTTCAGAGACAAGAAAGGAATCATTCTTCTAACTTATTATTTTCTCGTATTTCAGGAACTCGTCGTAGTCGCGTATATAGTCATCCTCATCATACAGTTCCGATGCCATTACCATACACACTGCCCCCGACGAGAAATTGTCCAACTGTCGCCATATCCCCGGCTTTATATACAGGGCCTGATACGGTCTGTCCAGGATGAATGTACGCTTCACGTTGCCGTCGTCCAGCGTCACCCTGAAGCTGCCGTTCACCGCTACCATGAGCTGCGACAGCGTCTTGTGGGCATGACCGCCGCGCGACTCTCCTCCCGGCACGTCATACAGGTAATACACGCGTTTCACGCTGAAGGGCACCGTCCGTCCGCCCTCCACCACAGATATATTGCCCTGCGGCGCGTGGTGCTTGTCCAGCTCCACCACCGTACAGTCATATACATTACTTCTTCTCATCCTTCCACTTTATAAATTCGTCATAGTCACGTATATAGTCATCCTCCGAATACACAGACGACGACACGACCATAGCCACCGAGTTAGTGGAGAAGTTGTCCATCTCCCTCCACATTCCCTGTGGCACGTACAGTCCGTAATATGAGCGGTTCAGGTGAAACGTCCTTCTCTCCGTCCCGTCATCCAGGTGTATGTCAAAACTTCCCGACAGCGCCGTGATAAACTCCTGGGCAGTCTTGTAGGCATGTCCTCCCCTGCTCTCTCCTCCCGGCACGTCGTAAATCCAGAACACCCTCTTTATCTGAAAGGGCACATTAATCCCTTCCTCTATCACAGAGAGGCTGCCGCTCCTTTCGCTGTATTTAGGCAGTTCTATTATCTTGGGACTGGTCATTTAGTATATTTAGGTCTTTTTTAGTTTTCAGCATACAAATTTACAAAAAATTATGATATTAAAAGCCTGTCAAAGAAAAAATATTAGCAACAGAGCCGTATTGTGCCCACTTTTGAATAAATTTTACTATCTTTGCAATACTATCTACCTATGCAAACAAAGGGGAGTGCAGAATAAAGTGCAGAACAAAGTGCAGAACAAAGTGCAGAATAAAGTGCAGAATAATTGAGCTGTAATTTGAGAACTTACGAGACAGGAATGACAGAACCACTATATAATGAAGAAAGAGGTTGACCCCAAGAGCACCAACCGTGCCATGGCCTTCGAGCTGTGGATGCAGTCGCCCATGCCTATGGTAACATTGGTGAAGACATTTGACGTAAGCCGACTGGTAAGAATCAGCCGCCGGCGCAAGCTGAAGTTCAATATGCTTATGTGCTGGTGCATCGCACGTGCTGCCAGCAGCATTCAGGAGTTCTACCTGCTGCCCGTTGACGGCAAGTTGATGCAGTATGATTCACTGGCGGTGGATGTCATAGTGCAGAACAAAAACGGCGGACTGAACTACTGCGACATTCCTTTCGATAATGATTTCGCTCAGTTTCGCGATGCCTATGACAACATGACGGCAAAGGCTGTCGCTGAGTGTACTGACCTGTCTGACGACGACAGGGTGGTAGTAGGCACTTCTGTGGTGATAGCCACCGAACTGGACACTATCGTCAATCAGTGGTCTGGTCGTTTTGCCAATCCGTTCTTGGCATGGGGAAAGTATCGTCGCGGCTTCTTCAAAACCACCCTGCCCATATCGTTTCAGTTCCACCACACCCAGATGGATGGCGGCGAGGCGGCACAGTTCCTCAACGCCTTGCAGAAGGAGATTGACGGGGGTTAGGGAAAACGAATATTTCTTGAACCACAGATTGCACAGATTGCTAAACGAAAACGGAGGCGAAAACGAATATTTTTTGAACCACAGATTGCACAGATTAAACGGATTTCGCTCCGCAATGACATTACCACTACATGAATCGCGAAAGGATTGCACAGATTGCTAAACGAAAACGAAAGACGAAAGACGAAAACGGAGAAATCCGTGAAATAAAGAAACATATCAGAGAGCATAAATATAATATGAGTAAAGAACAAGAACGTGCTGAGCTGCACCGCACCATCTGGCAGATTGCCAATGACCTGCGTGGCAGCGTTGACGGTTGGGACTTCAAGAACTATGTGCTTGGATTCCTCTTCTACCGTTTTATTTCCGAAGACCTTACCGCCCACCTCAACCGTGAGGAGGCTGAAGCCGGCAACATCGTCTGCCGTGGTTGCAAGACTGGCATCAAGGCCAGCGGTATCGAGGGCATGAACAGTGTCCACGACATCGACATACAAGACTGCTCGATAGTCTATCGTCAGAACGACATGATAGTGGATGAGGCTACGGCTCATCTCAGTACCCGGAACGTAGTATTTGCAAAAGACAAGAAGTGATGACAACGCAAGACTTTATTGCGCTTTTTCAAGAGGCGTTTGGCAAGAAAGTCCAATTGTGAGTACGAATTGGAGTATGTGACTATCGTGAGAAATAGAGAGTGGATAGACGGATAAATCGGAATTTATGAAATATACAGATCTTAAACAGACCGACATGAGAAAGATTCTTCTACTGACATTTGCCATGCTTTTCCTGCCGATGGTGAACGGCGTAAAAAACGTAATGGCGACAGCGCAGACCGCCCAATGGATTACCGCTGACGACACGACGGTGAACGACATGAATACCTGGCTGATGTTCCGCAAGGACATCAAAGTGAAGAAAGTGCCAGAAAGAGTTGTGGCGCGCGTGGCCGTGGACTCTAAATACTGGCTGTGGATAAACGGGCAGATGGTGGTCTTTGAGGGTGGTCTGAAGCGAGGACCGAACCCTAAGGACACTTATTGCGACGAGGTTGACCTGAAGCCTTATCTGAAGGAAGGCAAGAATCAGGTGGCTGTGCTGGTGTGGTACTTCGGCAAGCATGGCTATTCTCATAAGTCGAGCGGACAATCGGGGCTGTTCTTTGAGGCACCAGCCATCGGCTTGCAGAGCGACAGGACATGGCTCTCCATGAAGCATCCTGCCTATAGCATTGCCACGGGCGAGAAGACGAACTTCCGTCTGCCGGAATCGAGCCTATGCTATGATATGCGCAAAGACCCCGGCAAGTGGCAGACGTCGCCTATCCATGATTTCCTGCCCTCCAGGGAACTTGGCGTTGAAGGCAGTGAGCCGTGGAACCGTCTCGTACTCCGTCCGATACCATTATGGCGCGACTATGGCGTGAAAAACGTCAAGTTCACCAAGACAGAGACCGACTCGACCGTCATCTATGAGGCAGTGCTGCCTTACAACATGCAGATGACGCCCGTCGTGGAACTGACCGACGAGGGCGAAGGCGGCACACGCATCGACATCGAGACCGACCACTACAAGGGAGGACGACAGGTAGATATCCGTGCACAACTCATTACACGTCCTGGCCATCAGCAGTATGAATCGCTGGGGTGGTTCAACGGCGAACGCCTTTACATCCGCTGTCCGAACAAGAACGTCATACTACATTCCTTAGGCTATCGCGAAACGGGCTACGATGCCGATGCCGAAGGCACATTCACTTGCGATGACCAGTTTATCAACCGCTTCTGGCAGAAAGCCTCCCGCACCCTATATGTCAACATGCGCGACACCTATTTCGACTGTCCCGACCGCGAGCGGGCACAGTGGTGGGGCGATGCCACGGTGCTCATGGGCGAGAGTTTCTACACCTATTCCACCTCGGCACATAAGCTGATGCGCAAGGCAATCCGTGAACTGTGCGACTGGCAGCGTGACGATAACACACTCTTTGCACCCGTACCTGCCGGCAACTACGACCAGGAACTGCCGGCACAGATGCTGACCAGCGTTGGCGAATACGGTTTCTGGCAGTACTTCATGCACACTGCCGACACCGCTACCATCCGCTATGCCTATCCTCACGTGCGCCGCTACCTCAGTGTGTGGCAGCAGGACTCCACGGGGCTGACCATCGAACGGAAGGGTGGCTGGCAGTGGGGCGACTGGGGCCGTCATAAGGATATGCGGCTCTTGCAGGCAGGCTGGCACTATATGGCTCTGACTGCCGCCTCGAAGATGGCACGGCTCTTGGGTAACGATGCCGATGCCGCCGACTACGAAGCAAAGGCACTCCGTGTAAAAGACGGATATAACCGTTGCTGGACTGGTACGGCCTACCATAGCCAGGAGAACCGTGACACGCTCGACGACGATCGTGTGCAGGCCTTGGCTGTCATCAGCGGTATTGCATCGCCCGATAAGTACGAAGCCATCACCGAGGTATTCCGTAAACAATGGCATGCCAGTGCCTATATGGAACGCTACGTCATGGAGGCTCTCATCATGATAGGGCAGACTGACTACGCCTTCGAGCGTATGAAGAAACGTTATGAGAAAATGGTCAACGACCCTATGTGCAGCACTCTCTTTGAGGATTGGGTCAAGGGCGGTGCAGGCGGCGGCTCCACCAACCACGCATGGAGTGGCGGACCGCAGACTGTCATCGCTCAGTATATCCTCGGCATCCGTCCCATTGCAGCAGGCTGGAAGGAAGTTGTCATCCATCCCACCATCAGCCCATTGCGCGAAGCATCCATCACCATACCCTCCGTCCGTGGCACTCTGTCGTATAGTTTCAAGGATGATGGCGTTACTTATCGCGCCTACGTCACCGTTCCTGAAGGAATGCAAGTTCGTTTCACCGCCCCTAACGGCTATTCCATGCTCGGTGGATGTGAACAGGTAATAGGAGCTGGCAGACATGAAATGAATTGTCAGAAGATAATATCCCAATAGCGTCGGCAATCGCGCAGTGTCACCCATCCAATCAAAATTAACATTCACATTTAAACAAGGTCTTGGCAGAGACCAGTGCCTCGTCACGAAACACTCCACAAAAATATGAAGAAAGTAATGTTCTTATTGGCGGTAGGTGTGATGTGCCTGACAGCCTGCGCTCAGAAAAAGGGTGGCGAACGTGGTACTCGCCAAGGTGGCCACATGGTGATTAACAAAGATTCTGACAGCACGTTTGTAGCCTTGAAAAATGAGACGTTGAAGAAGTTCAAGCAGTTCACTTTCGAGGATGCCAAGACGGGCAAGACGATGGCGTACAATCTTCTGATTCCCGAAGGAGTCAAGGCAGGTGAGAAACTCCCCTTGGTGCTCTTCATGGCCGATGCCAGCACCGCCAGTAAGGAGGTGACGGCTCCGCTCACACAAGGGTATGGCGCCCTGGAGTTCGCCTCCGACAGGGATCAGCAGAAGCATCCCTCCTTTGTGCTGGTGCCGCAATATACCGACTGGGCCGTACAGGATGACTGGAGCACCACCGACGAGGTGGAGATGACCATCCGTCTGCTTGAAAAGGTCTGCAAGGAATACAACGTCGATACTAACCGACTTTATACCACCGGTCAGTCGATGGGCGGCATGATGTCGTTCTACTTCAACATCACCCATCCCGACCTCTTTGCCGCCTCGCTCTTCGTCAGCAGCCAGTGGGACACCTCGAAGATGAAGGACTTCGGCAAGAAACATTTCTTCTACATTGTGGCTGGCGGCGACCAGAAGGCATACGGTGGCATGCAAGACCTGGCAAAGGTGCTGAAGGAGAATAATGCAAGGGTTGACTCTGCATCTTGGAGTGCAAAATTGCCGTCTGCGGAACAAGAGAAGTTGGCAGAAAAACTGATTGCACGTGGCGGCAACGTCAACTTCATCAAGTGGGAGGCAGGCAGCGTACTCCCCGAATCGGGCAAGGGCATGGAGCACATGGCCTCGTTCGACTACGGCTACAAGATTGCCGCAGTTCGCGACTGGCTGTTCAAGCAGAGTAAGGAATAGATTTCGAAAAGACAAACAGATATGATATGACAGAATTAGACGAAACGAACTACATAGAATAGGACATTTTTGTCATTGCTTGATTAAAATCATGTCAAGTGAAAAATGAAATCTAGGAGAGAATGAGGGGTAAAAAACGGAAAGAGGGCGCGAAAAAATGACTTTTCGCACTCTCTTTTTCGTGAAAGCTATCACTTTACAGTGAGAAAGCATAGCTTTTAGGGTGTCATTCGATAGCTTTTACGCCGTGAAAGCATAGCTTTTAGAGGGCAAAAACTATCGTTTTTTTATGCTTTTTTAGAACCCACTACTGATTATCAGATAGTTACAAACCTCCGTAGATTTCGCTGTAGCAAACCTGTAGGAAATTATTTTCAAATATCGCAAGCATGAGGCGTTAACGGAAAGCCCCGAATAGGACATTTTAGCGATTTGGCATTTTCACGACACAAACATTACACCTAATAAATATCAAAAAAATTACAGAAAAACACCTATTATTCAACAAAAATTATTAATTTTGCAAGTTGGAATAGTTTTCTGCGGAAGGACTACGCAAACAAGACTAAGACACTAAAAATAAAAGATATAAAATGAAAGTAGCTATTGTTGGCGCCAGCGGCGCCGTAGGACAGGAGTTTCTCCGTGTCCTTGATGAAAGGAATTTCCCGATTGACGAACTGGTATTATTCGGCTCACAGCGCTCTGCCGGAACAAAATACACATTCCGCGGCAAGGAGTATGAGGTGAAGCTGTTGCAGCACAACGACGACTTCAAGGGCGTGGACATAGCATTCACCAGCGCAGGCGCAGGCACCTCTAAGGAGTTCTGCGAGGACATCACCAAGTATGGCGCAGTGATGATAGACAACTCTTCAGCTTTCCGTATGGACAAGGACGTGCCGTTGGTAGTTCCTGAGTGTAACGCCGAGGACGCGCTGAACCGCCCACGCGGCATCATCGCCAACCCTAACTGCACCACCATCATGATGGTGGTATGTCTGCAGCCACTGGAGAAGCTCTCTCACATCAAGCGCATACACATCGCATCTTACCAGTCAGCATCAGGTGCCGGCGCAGCCGCTATGGCAGAGCTGCAGCAGCAGTACAAGGAGCTGGCAGAGGAGAAGCAGCCTACAGTGAACAAGTTTGCTTACCAGTTGGCTTACAACGTGATACCTCAGATAGATGTATTCCAGGACAACGGTTACACCAAGGAGGAGATGAAGATGTTTAACGAGACACAGAAGATTATGCACACTGACGCTCGTTGCTCAGCAATGTGCGTACGCATATCATCTCTCCGCGCTCACTCTGAGGCTGTATGGATTGAGACAGAGCAGCCTATTTCAGTAGAGGCAGCACAGGAGGCTCTGCGCAACGCTCCTGGCGTAACTCTCATCGACGACCCTAAGAAGGTAGGTGCAAAGGCTAACGCAGACGCTACCAAGGAGACCATGGAGGGCCTGCCTTACCCAATGCCTCTCTACACCGCCGGCAAGGACGACGTATATGTAGGTCGTGTACGCAAGGATCTGGCAGACGAAAACGGTCTGACATTCTGGCTCTCAGGCGACCAGATCAAGAAGGGTGCGGCTCTCAACGCCGTGCAGATAGCTGAGTATCTTATCAAGGTGGGCAACGTGAAGTAAGCACACCTTAATATATAAGCACAAAAAAGGCGAAGTGTAATCACTTCGCCTTTTTTATTATATATGCATGCATTACTTCAGCTTGCTCTTTATCCATTCCATGTGCTGACGCTCCATTGTCTCGCTGGTCCAGTGCTCGTTGATAGGAGTGATGAAAGGCTCCTTGGGGCAGTTGAGCGTGTTCCATGCGGCGTATGAGGTGGTAGGCGAACAGGTGGAGTCGTTATATCCCCACGTCATGCGCACCGGGCACTTCACATACCTGCAGAAGTTGATGACGTCATAATAAGCCAATGTCTTTATATTCTGCTGTGTGAGGATGCCGGAGTCCTTCCAGTTAGGATAACCGCCGGTGCGTCCTTTCTCCGCATAGCCTGCCATGTCAGTCAATGCCGGATGGTTAGCCACGCACAATGTCACGTCCTTACACAGTGCCGCGGTGATGAGTGCCAGTGCTCCACCCTGTGAGCCACCCTGCACGGCGAGGTTACGGCCGTCCCACTCAGGCAGCGACTGTAGGTATCTCATAGCTGCCACCATGCCACCATATACATGACGCATATAATAGCGGTCACGGTCGCTTATGCCGTTGATAAGGTAGCCGTTATCGCGACTGGAGAAGGCTGACTGTATATCCTTGAAGTCCTGCTCGCTCCATGTAGGGTTCATGCCGTGTATCTCGGTCTCAAAGCGTATAAAACCGTTCTCGGCGTAATACTTATGGCGCAGAGGCTCCTTGATGGTCTTCACTCCTGCGCCCGGCGGGCACATCACTGCTGCCAGCGAACCGGCAGAGGCATTCTTAGGCATGGATAGATAGCCGTAGATGTAGTGCTCACGGTCGGTCTTGAGTTTCACGAGCCAGCAGTCTATCTTGTCGGTGCAGTACTCCTTAGCCAGCTCACGGCTCACCTCCACGGGCTTCTGATATTGTTTCAGCGTCTCATCCCAGAAAGAGAGGAAATCCTTAGGCTCCTGAGTGTAAGGCGTTATCTTGTCAACGCTGAAGCCCACCTTCACATGGTGCTTGGTGGTGAGACCGTCAACCGTGGCCACAAGGCGAAGGTCCTGGAAACCGGGAGTCTTACGTGTGCCCATGTTGATGGTAGCCTTACCGTTTCTCAGCATCACCTTGCCTTTCTCCGTAGCGTCAAGCATATCGGGGGCTATCTCATAACTCACCTCCACCCCGTCAACAGCCACACCGTACTTATACAACTGTATCTCGACCGTGGCCTTCTGTCCTATCTCATAGAGCCAGTCGGCATGGCTTGGCGATGTCACCCACAGGAAATCAGAACGATAGGGATAATTCTCCGCGCCTGCCGTGGCAGCGCAGAACAGGAATGTAATCAATAAAGTTAACAAACGATTCATATCTATATGTAAAAAGTTGGTTGAAGAGTCAAAATGTCAAGACATCAACAGATGCGCCAGCTGATTACTGCTCATCCTTCTTCTTCTTTCCGAACAACCTCTTGAACAGCGAGGGCTTCTTTACCTTCTCACTGTCGGGCGTTTCGGTCTTCTTCCCCTCCATCTTCTCTTTAGTCTTCATATTCAGTTTGAACTTAGGCTTCACCCTGAAATACTGGTCCTTGTCAGTCTGGTGATATATCACTCCGCATATCACGTCAGCCAGTTTTGCCTTGGCGATGATATCTCCTGTGGCGTCCACACCGTTGCTGACGATGTCAGCCGATATATCTTTGAAGCGCAGGAACTTGAACCTTGCTCCGTTTACATTTGCCTTGAGCCATCCCTGAGGCAGTCTGCCGCCATTAGGACGACCTCTCTTTGACGATATGTTGAAGCTGTATGACGCTTTCGCGTTCTCTATGCTCAGTCCCTTCACGTTCATTATACTGCCGAGGTCTATCTCGTCGGTACTCATGGTGCCTGTCATGTAGTGCGTATAGCCGTTGAGCGAGAAGTCAAACGACACGCTGCCATATATGGCGCGGAGCGTTCCTCCCACGTCAATCCTCTTGAAGAACACGCCGAGGTGGCCGTTGTATGTCACGTCGCCGAGGGCTGCCAGCTGTTTGGTCATCTTCAGTCGCACCTGCTTGGCGAAATGATTCACTATCTGTTCCTTAATGCCGTTACGCGCACTCATGTTGATATTATTGAAGTGCAGGCACAGGGCTTTCTTCTCAAGCGTGTTACACAGGTCGCCGTTACCCGACACATGCAGTCGTCCGTCAGGTGTGGAGACACGGATATTCTTAAACAGCAAGCGCTTCAGGTCGCCGCCCACCCCTACGCTGAGCCTCAGCGGAGTGGTGAAGTTCTTCAATGGTATGCCAAAGGGATATGCTATATCCTTCAGTACCACGGAGGCAGTGACTGTGCAGTCGTCAATCAGTCTGAACGCCCGCAACTTGTCATGCAGCAGTTGAGCCTTTATCTCCTTTATGTTCACCTGCGTGTGTGCAAGGTTTATCTTTGTGTTAGACAAGCGCAACGTGTCCTTTATGAGATTCACGTCAGTGCGCATGTTCTTTATATCGAGGTGGCTCTCCTTCTCAAGGAACGTCAGTTTGTTGACCGTTGCAGAGAGTCCGCTGCTGTCTATCTTGTGGACATAGGCGTCAACATTCATCACGATGGTGACGTGTCCGGGGTCAAACCATCCGCGGTTAGGCTTGCCCTTGTTCTTTCGCGGCCGGTGGTTGTCATACTTATATCGCAAGGAGTCTATAGAGACCTCTATGTCATGTATTCCCGCCGTGGCATTAGTCCGCTGCGCCTTGTTCCTTACCACCGCCTTGTCAAGATAGAGATGCATATTGGAGTGCAGCTCATGAATCTCGGCATTCTTCAAGGTGTAGCTCTTTGCAGAGTCTTTCTCGAGGTTACAGCACAGAGTGGCAGAGAAGTCCTTGAGCTTAATGTGTGACACATCCATCTTGCCCTCAGGCTTCGGCGTGGCGGAACGTACATCCCACGACACATTGGTGCGACACACCTCTGCCACCAGCGTATCAGCCACGAAGCGGAAGCTGCTCTTCTCTTTCTTCTCCTCAGGCGTCTTGTTCTTCTTGCGCGCCCTCATCTCGTCTATCACGAACTGATAGTTGGCGGCAGTGTCAGGTCTCTCCTTATATAATACCGCCGTGGCATTGCTCATGCGGATTTTACGCAGACCTATCTCACGCTGGAAGATATGTCGCAGGTCGAGCCTTGCCTGCAGAGTGTCAACACTGAGCATCTGTACTCCCTGCCTGTCATCCACCTGAAGCTTGTCTAACTCTATCTCACCCTTGAAGAGGTGGATACTAATACGCTCCACGGCGACCCTGGTATGCAGAGTCTCCTGCAACGTCTGCAGGCCCTTGTCATAGAGCCACTGCTGTCCGCTCTCAGTAGAAAGGAACAGCGCAACGCCGCCTACCATCAATATCATTATCAACAGTAAGCCTAACGGCACTATCAATAGATATCTCATACAAAAGTATAGTTTTTTCCGTGATGCGCCAACACTTTCTACCTCTTTGGTTTGCTTTTGCACCACATATTGAACATATATTACTCCCTCTGCAACAAATATCTCACCCCCTATTACTGTATGGGGAAGATATAGAACTTACGTCCCGGCTTATAGTCGAGCATCCACTGGTCAAGCAGGATATGGTCGTCAAGCGCCGTTATGGTCAGTGTGTGCTGACCTTTGGTAATATGCACCGGTGTCTGTCTGAGAGCCTGCTGTCTCAGCACATTGGTCTTCCAACGCTCAGAGCGATATGGCTCCTTCAGGGAATACACCACCGGTTCGCCGCCGTCGATGCTCACGCTGTATCTTATGTCGCCCTTGTCATTGGCCTGCGTAGGTATCATGGCTGTACGTATCACGGCGTTGCCGTCTCTCACTGCATCAAACACGAACTGCAGCGACGAGCCTTTCTGTATGCTCACGGCATTCATGCTGTGACCTAACATCTCCACCACCTGCACCGGACCGAACGCTCTGTCATACATGGAAGCATTACGCACCACGCATCCGTCAAGGCTTGTATTGTTTATCGGACGGCTGTGAGTGCGACGCAAGGTTACGCTGTCCTCCACCGTGAAGTCCTGGAACACCGGCAGGTCGCGCGGATGACTATTCATCAGTCCACGCCACTTACCGTTAAGCATCTCGTTATACTGTCTTGTCAGTGTCTTGATTTTCTCCTGTGCCTCCATGGCCGACAGGGTATCGCCCACCTGTGCCAGCAGATGCTTGTGTGCCATGGCAGAGGCACATGACACAGGGTATGTGATATGTGCGAAGAACGATGCGGCAAAGCGCTCATCCTTAAAGCGCTTGTCGCTGCCAGAATTAACAAAATCAGCAACGCCCTTCTCTAACTCCTCCCACTGCTCAAGGTATCTCTCCAGTTCCCCGCCGAACTCAGTCTCTGAGAACTCCGTACCCTGAGGCTGAGACAGTCCGCGCGGATATTTCTTCTTGTCCAGCTCGGTCTGCGTCCATCCCATGAACTCAGGCTTACGCATACCACAGAGCTGATAGAAACGCTCCATCAGCGGTGCTACCACCACTGCAGCCTCATCGCCATACTGCTGTCTTATCCAGCTACGCAGATGAGCCCTGAGGGATGAAGGCGTGATGCTGTTGATATCCCATGCCATGTCCATAGCAAGGGAGAGGTCGTATGCCGCCACCTTAGGGTCATGCACGTTGACAATCCATATCTTACGGGCATTATGGTCGTATGCCTGCCGCAACTCATTATACACTAGTCCGGGCTGGGTAGTAGTAAGCCACAGATGGTCATGCGGACGGCCCCAGTATGACAGGTGGTAATAGACACCGCCGCCGCCCTTCCTTGCCTGTTGCCGCGCGTCGCTCAGGCGAGTCATGTATCCGTAGTTGTCGTCACACCACATAAGAGTGACATCATCAGGCACCCTCAGCCCCTGCTCGTAAATCTCAAGCACCTCCTTATATGGTATGAACACCTGTGGCACCTGCTCTACATTCTTATCGTAATACTTGCCTATCAGCTCGCGCTGACAGTCGATGACGCTTTGCAGGCCGTTAAGTTTCTCTTCCTTTGTCTTCACTCCCTCCATGGAACCGTCATGTATGCCGCGCATACCGATGGTGAACAGTCCCTCACTGCCGCGCATCTGTTGCAGGCGCTCGGTCCAATACTGCACCACAGACTTTCTGTTAGTGATGAAGTTATAGGCTCCCCTCTCCTTCTTGTCCCATTCTCCTACATTGTTACGGAGCAACGGCTCACAGTGTGACGAGCCTATCACTATGCCGCAAGAGTCCGCCATCTCCTTGTTGCCCTTTATAGCGAAGAAAGCCTTGGACACCTCATGCATGGCAGGCCACATGCAGTTGGCCCTGAGCCTCAGCAGAAGCTGGAAGATACGCTTATTAGCCTTGGGACCTATGGACTTGGGGTATTTCTTTGATGGACCGCCCTCATTCATATTGTCTGCCCATATAAGGGTGGAGAAGTCTTCGTCGTTGATGAATATGCCACGATACTCCACGCTGGGCGACTGTAGCGTCTGGAAGGTATCGTCAAGCGTAAGTATGTCTTTCTTTTGAGGCACCACATCGCCCCACCATACCCACGGCGACACCCCAGCCATGCGCGAGAGTTCAAGGAGACCGTATGCCGTGCCGCGGCCGTTGTTGCCCACTATCACTATCCTGCCGTCACGCACGCCGAGGAAGAAGGCATCCTTGTTGTCCATCAGACGGGTGGAGAGCACTCCACACTTGTCTAACTGTGATATGGTCTTGGCATTGGCACGGTCCAGCTGGTATAGCTCTATCTCTCCCACACCGACACGTTTCTTTCCCTTATGCACCTTGACAGGCTTACCCGTCACCGCTGTCATATCAGAGGAGAACATCTGCATGGCGATGTCAACCACAGGCGAATGGGAGCCGACGATATTACAGCACACGTTCTTTGTGCCGTTATACCATGTCACGGCGCTCAATGCAGAGCACACTGTCAACAGCAAGGATGTCATTAAGCAACGGGATAAATTCTTTTTCATAGTGACTTAGAGTTATAATGGGAGTGATATTAGTTTTCTTTCGTAATGTCTTGTGTAAGACCTATGGATATCCATGCATATATACCTAACAACGCCACGAGCAACGTCTGCAGGGTGTGTACTATCAACACGAAGTAGAGCGCGTCTGTATCGGCAACACCATAGAGTATCAGCATTGTCTTCACAGCGAAATGCCATGAGCCCGCACCGTTAGGGGTAGGAACAAGCACGGCTATGCTGCCCACGATGAATGTGACCATGGCGCACATCATACCCAAATGGGCTGTACCCTCAAAACAGAAGAAGGTAAGATAATAATGCAGAAAGTATGATGCCCAGATGGCAAGGCTGTAAAACAAGAACAAAGGAATGTTGGCAACCTTTCGCAATGACACCACACCGTCAACAAGCCCGTGCAGCGTGGTACGCATCTTATCATATACCGACAGTCGCCTAAGGAAGAAATACGCACCTATCAGCGTCACTACAAGACACACCGCCACGACAAAGTAGCCGGCAGAGGAGAAACCGTACAAGAACTGCTCAAGCGCGTCTATACGTGTCCCGGTGCGAGAGAAGAACGTCATGAACACCGGCATCTGTAACAGCAGCACCAGTGCCGTTATCACAAGGACTATAAGGGAGTCAACCGCACGCTCTGTCACCACGGTGCCCAGGGCCTTAGCGAAGTTGGTGCCGTCTTTCTTCCTTAACACAGCACAACGCATAAACTCGCCTATCCTCGGCACTACAAGCGACGAGGCGTAAGACAAGAACACAGCATTCATACAATTGTTTGTACGGGGATGTTCATCCAACGGTTCGAGAGCCTGTTTCCATCTCCATGCGCGGAACATCTGTGCCAGCACACCGAAAGGCATGGACAACAACATCCACCACCAGTTCATCTCGCTGAGCAACACCTGACGCACACTATCGAAATCAAAATTACGATACATCCAGTACAGGATGGCACCGCCTAAGAATATGGGTATTATTATGTTGAGCGCCTTGCGCAGCAGCCTAAGAGTCACGATGATTTATATAACCTTTCAAGTGTTGACAGTTGTAATTAGCTAACAGAATGTCAAAGTTACAAAAAAAACTGAATATCTGCAAAAAAAGTTTGTCCTATTGATTTTTTTTCCTAACTTTGCAAGGCGATGAAACAAGTACGACCAAAGAAACACCTGGGACAACACTTCCTTACCGACCTCAGCATTGCCAAGCGTATAGCTGACACCGTTGATGCCTGTCCTGACATACCTGTACTTGAGATAGGACCTGGTATGGGCGTGATGACGCAATACCTCTATCCTAAGAGCAGGGAGTTCAAGTGTGTGGAGATAGACCGCGAGTCTGTGGCTTATCTTACTGAGACATTCCCCAAGTTACGCGGCGGCATCATCGGCGATGACTTCCTGAAGATGGACCTTAAAGAGGTGTTTGGCGGCCAGCAGTTTGTCTTGACCGGCAACTACCCCTATGACATATCCTCACAAATATTCTTCAAGATGCTCGACAACAAGGAACTGATACCTTGCTGTACGGGTATGATACAGCGTGAGGTGGCACTGCGCATCGCTGCCACACCGGGCAACAAGCAGTATGGCATATTGTCTGTACTCATACAGGCATGGTATGACACTGAGTATCTGTTCACGGTGGACGAGACAGTGTTCAACCCACCACCAAAGGTAAAGTCGGCTGTCATCCGCATGACACGCAACTCACGCACCGACCTGGGATGCCAATGGGATTTGTTCCGCAGGGTGGTAAAGACGGTATTCGGCCAACGCCGCAAGATGTTGCGCGTGAGTCTGAAACAGATGTTACCTGACTTCAAGAGTGATGACGCTTTCTTCACCAAGCGTCCAGAGCAACTGACTCATGAGGAGTTTGTATATCTTACCAACTATGTGGAAAAACACTTAAATAATACATAATACTTGAGAAAAATGAAAAAGTTATTCACATTAATCGCCTGCGTCATGCTATCAGCTGGCGCGGCTAATGCGCAACTCGGTGACATTCTCGGCAAGGTAGCCTCTGCTGCCAGCAGTGCCACAAGCGGAAACAGCACACTCAACACTCTGACTAATATCATCAGCAGCAAGTTAGTGCCTACCTCTCAGCAGATTCTCGGTACATGGACCTATCAGGAGCCTGCAGTGATGTTCACCAGCGACAATGCCCTGAAAAGCGCTGCAAGCAGCGTGGCTACGAAGTCCATCGAGACCAAGCTGCAGTCTTACCTCAACAAGGTAGGAATCACGAAAGGTAATCTCTCTATTACTTTCAAGGAAGACAAGACCTTCAGCGTAAACAAGAAGGGAAAGGTTATCAAGACCGGCACATACGCCATCAACGACAGCGAGATTACCCTGACATTCAAGGGACGTAAGACTCCAAGCAAGGTAACGCCACAGTTGGACAACGGTACACTGGTGATTGTGATGGATGCCACAAAGCTCAAGACATTCATGCAGAACATTGGTTCTAACGTATCACAGCTGTCAACCATCGTCAGCCTGATGAAAAGCATGGACGGCATGAAGCTCGGCATAAGACTGTCTAAGTAACCTACTGTTCTTTCTATAAGATATTTAGGAGTTAAGAAGTTAAGGAGTTAAGGAGTTAAGACATTACTGTCACTTGTTTTTATTTGCAAGTACATTTGTCTTGACTCCTTAACTTATTTTATTTCCTTACCCTATTCCACTATAATCACGCCTCCCATAGGCTGCATGGTGACCTTCACGTCGCCGTTCTTGCCGACCTTCACCGTGCGCTTTGCCGGAGTAGGCCACAGCTCGCCTTTCTTCTGAGGTTCGTCGGTGTACAGGGTGACGGTCTTGCCTGCGAGCATAGGCAAGCGGAGTGTGAGCGTGCGTGGCTGGCTCTCGCCGTTCAGTCCGCTGACATACCACCGTTGGTTTGTTGCCTTGCGTGCCATCACTACATACTTTGTCGGATAGCCGTCTATATACTTTGTCTCCTGCCATGTGACGGGCACGTTACGCAGGAACTCCAACTGGAAGTCCTTCAGCTCACTGAGGTTACTCTCTTGCAGGCAGATGCACTGTATTGACGTTTGGTTTATGATACTTGCCGCCATCTCAAATGTATCAGAGGTGTACCTGCGATGCCTGCTCTTATTATCACGGCTCATATAGCGGTTCATTATTGTTCCGCCCCAATCCATAGCAGACACGGCGTTACGACAGAAAGGATGGAGTGTAAGTTCAAATCCCTCACGCTGTGCGTGATGCTCCGTGAAATACACATTCTCTGATGCGAGCACCGCCTCAGATGCCACATAGTTGGGATACATTCTCTCCCACCCTCTCGGCAAGGTGCATCCGTGGAAGATTACCTGTATGCCATGTCTGTTGGCATCGCTGAGTATATCCTCATACAGCTGCATGGTCTGCTGCTTGTCACCTCCGAAGAAGTCAACCTTTATGCCTTTCACTCCAATCTTCTCCATCCATGCCATCTCACGTTCACGCGCTATGCTGTTGTGCATACCTCCACGCGGTCCCTGCGGAGCATCATTGATATATCCGTTGCTGTTATACCACAGCATGAGGCTCACGCCCTTGGAGCGTGCATATCTGCTCAGTTCCTCTATGCGGTCCCTGCCTATCTGCGTGTCCCACCATCCGTCAACAAGGCAATACTCATAGCCCATCGCCGCAGCGGTGTTGATGAACGAAACCTGATCGTCATAGTTCACGGAGTTGTCCTGCCATATAAGCCATGACCATGTATAGCGTCCTGCCTTATAAGCCTCATGGGGTTCATAGAGCGGCTTCACCACGTCGTATGCCACAGTGGTCTCGGCAACTGGTGCCAATGATGCGCCTACGGTGATGGTGCGCCACGGCGTGCCGCCAGGCAGCATTATAGCAGGAAAGGCTGAGCCCAGTCCATGATTCTCTGTCTCGTCAGGATATGCCACGGTATAGCCTGTGCCCTCCTTATAGTCACTGAGGTGCGAACCGCAGTAGTTACTCCCCACGCCGGTCTCGCTTATCAGCACCCATCCCTTGTCACCAACACGGAAGAGGCATGGGAATGTATAACCCTTTCCGAAGCGTGAAGGTTTGTTCATCACATCATCAGCCACATACTCCTCCTCATAGCTTGGCTTGGTGCTCATCCAACCGTAATGGTCGCCCGTAGTCTGCGGACAGATAAACGTAGTGGTGGAGGCTGGCATATTGAATGACGTGGCCTCGCCATACACTGTGGTGCGGCGCGGCTCATCACGGAACGTGGTCTCTGCCCCGCTGAAGTCATACTTGAACGCTATATCGTTATTGCTGACCTGCATAGTGAGAGTCATCACGCGCTTAAACTTTGTCTGTGCCGTGAGGTCTATCTCTATCTTGTTTGCCACATAGTGATTGCCACCACACTTCGCCGTGCGGAGGGTGTATGTCTCGTCAATCGCGGAATGGCGGACATCCTTCAACGTCAGTCCCTGAGTATAGTCGCCCATCTCAGTATTAACGCCAAGAGCTGATGACTGTATCATCTCATTGTTGTCATACGACACGGCGTAGGCCAGATGGCCGTCGGTCAGCGTAAAGTCCACAGTCAGACGACCGTCAGGTGACTTTACCTGCATTGTCTCAGCCATGGCACACACTGTCATGACTGACATAATAAGTAAGGTGTAGATTTTCTGTCTCATTTTATATCTGTTAGTTAATAATCACTGTTTTACACGTACATAGTCAACGAAAGCGAAACGCTGCGCATGACGCTCATCTTTCTCATGCTGCTCGCGCCATGTCTCCTCCCATCCTGCGTCATAGCTTGGGAAAAAGACATCAGCCTCAGCCGGCGTATCCTCTATCTCCGTAAGGCACAGTCTGTCTGCCACCTGCATAGCCTGCTCATATACTGACGCCCCACCTATTATATATATATGTTCATCATCCTGACAATGGCTTAGAGCTTCTTCAAGCGAGGCATACACCTCACAGCCCGGCAGACTGTCAACTGTGCGTGATATCACGACATTACGGCGGTTTGGCAACGCGCCCTTGGGCAGGGAGTCAAATGTTTTCCTTCCCATTATGATGGTATTGCCCGTAGTAAGTTGCTTGAAACGCTTCAAGTCATCCGGCAACCAGTATATCAACTTGTTCTGATAACCTATGGCCCTGTTCTTCGCCACTGCTGCTATAATGCTTATATCCATATAGAAATATCTTTATTTTAGTCTGTTACTAATCTCTCCGTCTGTTATTATGTCATATATCAGCTTGCCGTCTGCCGTATATCGAGGTGTGCTACACCTGAAGAGTTTGTCCACGAGCGAGTTCAACGCCTCAGCCGACAATATCTCGCCATATGGTGTGGCAGCTTTCTTTGCCAATGATGTGGCAAGTATGGTATAGACCTCTTCTGTGGCTGTGGTACCACACTCCGCCGCTGTGTTCACCAGATCAGTGACCAGCTGCACCGCATCAAGGCCGCCAAGACCCGACGGTATGCCCGTCACGGTATAGCTGTTGCCCCCAAGGTCTGTAACGTCAAAGCCCAGCATTCTCAGTTCCTCAAGGATACGGGGCAGGTCTGCCGCTATAGACGGGCTGAACTGCACGATATCAGGAAAGAGCACCTTCTGCGTATGAGCGCTGTGTGTCTGTATAGCCTGCATATACTGCTCAAAGAGTATTCTCTGACTGGCCCTGTTCTGGTCTATAAGCATCAGTCCCGCATCGGTAGGCATCACTATGTACTGTGCGTTGAGCTGCAGCGGTTGCGCCTCGCGATGTATGGACTGCGACGGGACTTCTACTTCCTCTGTCTCGACTGCAGACGGTTGCACTTCTTCTCCGAATGGCAGCATCATATCGTCATCATCCTTCTCTGGCATTGCCGGAAAGAGGTCGTCCCAACCTCTTGCCTTGCGTCCTTGGAAAGAGAACCCTGCACTTGTATTCCCCACATTCCCCGTAGAGCTCTCACCCTTCCGTTCTTTATCTGATGACACGTTGAAGGGATTATACATAGGGTTAAAGTCTATTCTCGGCTCCTCAATATCCTTATTACCAAGGTTAAAGACTGGTATGTCAGGCTTACCCTCTGTATCAAAGTCCAGTGCATTGAGTTGGAAATGTCCCACGGCATTTCTCACCGTTGACATAAGTATCTGCCATATAGCCTGCTCATTGTCAAACTTTATCTCTGTCTTTACAGGATGTATATTGACATCTATGTCCTCCGGATTTACTGTGAAGTAGATAAAATAAGACACCTGCTCACCATCTGGCAGCAGTCTGTCATAGGCACTCAGCACCGCCTTATGGAAATAAGGGTGCTTCATGTATCGTCCGTTGACGAAGAAATACTGCAATGAGCCTTTCTTCTTCGCCGTCTCTGGTTTTCCTACCAGTCCCGTTATCTTACACAATGTGGTATCGGCATCAACGGTAAGCAACTGCTGCGTAACACGCTTGCCAAACACATCGGCTATGCGCTGTGAAGTATTGGCTGGATGCAGCATAAGCATCTCCGTACCGTTGTTATACACGCTGAACTCCACATCTGGATATACCAAGGCTATGCGTTCAAATGCCTGCATGATGTTACTCATCTCTGTGGAGTTTGACTTCAAGAATTTCCTGCGCGCCGGAATATTGAAGAAAAGGTTTTCAATCAAGAAGTTACTTCCCACCGGACATGACACCACCTCCTGGCTCACCACCTTGGAACCGGCAATGACGATGCGTGTGCCCAACTCATCCTCTGCCCGTCGTGTGACAAGGGTAACCTGTGCCACCGCGGCGATGGATGCCAACGCCTCACCACGGAAACCCATGGTATGCAATGCAAAGAGGTCGTTAGCCTGACGTATCTTTGACGTGGCATGACGCTCAAAACTCAGTCGGGCATCAGTGTCAGACATACCGCAACCGTCGTCTATAACCTGTATGGATGCCTTGCCGGCATCACAAACAAGAATCTTAATATGTCTCGCTCCTGCGTCAATAGCATTCTCCACTAACTCCTTGATGACTGACGCCGGGCGCTGTATCACCTCACCGGCAGCTATCTGGTTGGCTACGGAATCGGGGAGCAACTGTATGATATCCATGAAGAATTGAAAGATTGAAGAATATAAGGATTGTCTGACTTACTAACGGAAACTTATTTTCTTAATGTTACATTTTTCTCTTTGGAGGCTCACGACGTTTCTGCTCCTTCAGCTCTGTGCCTGCCGTCTTGGGTTTCCAGATGAAGATATCGTCCTTAGATAACGGTCTCATATAATCAAACCAGGCGAATGTAGGCAGCTTATGCTTTTCCGGAGGAGTCTGAGTCAACGGATAGAACGTTCCTGTACTGGCATTCATCCATATCTTATACAACTTCCTCTCAGGAGTAAGATACATCTTCATAGTATCTGTCTCTGTATAGTTCAAGCCGATGATGGTGGTGTCGGCATCATCTATCGGATAATACACTATCTGCACATTGGACACAGCCCAGTTTTCACGCAGTTTCCCGTCAACGAAATAGGCCCGCATATCCTGACTGGCTATCTGGTTATAGTGAACGGAGTCATTCATCTGTTCCACCGACAACGCCTGTCCGAGCACCTCGGCATAACGCACTGTGGAGTCGTTCATGAACACGCGTATCTTCTCGCCGAGCAATTGGTTGCCTTGGGTCCACACCACCGGGTCCTTATACATCGTCATGCAGGAGTCGGCGGAATGGAACACCAGCGAGTCACACACCGCCTGCAAGTCATTGCGGTAAGCACGCACATGGTTATAGCAATACACCTCACGCTGTACAGAGTCTGTATTAATATATAAGGTGTGTATGCGTATGGTATCGCCATGCACCCACATGGTGTCAGCCTGCGAATAGTCGGTTGCCACCGCATTGCGCGTAGCATAGCCGTCACCGGTGGTCTCATTGTATATACAATAGTCTGCCGTCAGCATATTGCGGTTAACGGTGTCACGATACACCACATTGCCATAGCCCTCGTTATCGCCTGTCTTGTCATTATGGTAAAGGCTGTCTGCCGTTATCTCACGCGCACCGTTATATATGGTAGAGCGTCCGAAAAGCTCTGAGCGCTCCGTGGCTGTGTTATAATAGCTGTCGGTGGTATTCACGCGGCTGCCCTTCTGGGTTATCACCGACGGTCCCGTGACATGGGCGAGCGATGTCTTCTCATCATATATCAACGTGTCGGTGTCAATGCGCAAGCCTTTGTCATTAGTGAGCACCACATTATAATAGAACTCAGAATGGTTAGAGTCCATATAATGCCTGCCCCAGTCAGCCGTCAGCACGTCGCCCTTGCTCGTCAGTTTGATGCCTGCAGCACCGTAAGCATCGGCAATGCCGTACATACGGTCATAGTCAAGTGTATCACAATAGAGGCGGGAGCCACGGTGAGTCAGTATGACATTATCCCACACATGTCCCATCTCATCATTACCATCATAATAGCCTCTGTCTCCAACGAGTGTCAGCGTATCACCCTGGCGCATCTTGACATGGCCGTATGCCTCAAAGGAGTTGGACGCCTCATAGTAATAGGCACTGTCACATGTAAGATGCATTCCCTTGTGTAGGAAAGACACCTTGCCCTTCACAAACTGCGCACCGGGATGGCTGCCATACATATCGTATGACAGGAGGTCGGCATGCTGCAGATATACACGGGTGTCTGTCTTGCGCGCCACCGCACGCTGACGCTTGCCCTTAGCCACCGCAAAGGCGCAAAGAACAACCATCAACGTCAATACTATAATTGCTTTTGTTTTCGTCTTTCTATCTTTTTACACTTTGTCAGGAAATACGACAAAATCCTGACACATTGTTAATATACCCTTGTTTTTTATAACGCGAGATGTTAACTACTGTTAAATACCAGACTGTCTCGTGAAAGCTATCACTTTACACTGTAAAAGCTATCGAATCAGAGTGTGAAAGCATAGCTTTTACACTCTGAAATGATAGCTTTCATTTTGTCATTTGATATGTACCTCATTTTTCAGGCTCATAGTTACCTTATCCAGCCCTCATATTCAAAGTCACAGTCCTTATATTCCTCTGGTATTCTCACATACGTATTCTTTATCTTATCCTGCACCCACTCACGCAGTTTCTTCTCACGTGCCTTCTCCAGCACTATCTCACTCATGAGGGGGAAGTCTTCTGTTATCGTGGCCTTGTGAGCTTCTGTCCTGTTGCGCAGTTTCGCCAGCACACACATTGTCCTGCCGCGATTGTCAACCATTGTGAACGGCTTGGACATCTCACCCACGCTTAATTTCTCCACCACACGTGCCACCTCGGTAGGCAGGTCCTTCATCTCAAACTTAGAAGTACGCTTGCCGTCATCCGTAGGATTAGCCATGATACCGCGGTTATTCTTTGTGTCCTTATCATCAGATATGAACGTAGCAGCCTCATCAAAGGAGAACTTACCGTTGGCGATGTCTGCCGATATGGAGTCAAGTCTGAGCATTGTCTCGTCTATAGCACTCTGTGGTACTCGCGGCTTACGCAGTATGTGTCTTACCTTTATCTTGTCACCACGTTTGTCTATCAACTGTATGATATGGAAGCCGAACTCTGACTCTACTATCTTAGATATCTTCTTAGGGTCAGTGAGGTTAAACGCCACCTGTGCGAAGTTCGGGTCAAGCATTCCCCTGCCTACATAGTCCATCTCACCACCCTGGCGGGCTGAACCGGGGTCCTCAGAATAGAGTCGTGCGAGAGTAGCAAACGACGTACGTCCTGACTGCACACGCTCGGTATAGTCACGCAGTTCTTCCTTCACCTTATTTATATCCTCTATAGGTATGCGCGGATGTATAGCGAGAATCTGCACCTCTACAGTCATCGGCACAAGCGGAATACTGTCGGCAGGCAACTTACTGAAATAAGAACGCACATCTGACGGTGTCACCGTCACATTCTCCACCAGCTGCCTGCGCATACGCTGCGCCAGTTCGCGGTTCTTATACTCATCATGCAACTCTGACCTTATCTCTGTCAGGCTCTGCTTGCGATACTCCTCCAGTTTCTCCTTAGAGCCTATCATCTGTATCCAAGCGTTCAGCTGCTGTTCCACACCCTGTGCAATCTCAGCCTCTGTTACCTCTATACTGTCAATTGCTGCTTGGTTGATAAACAGTTTCTGCACTGCTATCTGCTCTGGTATGCGGCAATTAGGGTCTCCACCCCAATCTACATTCTCCTGAGCCGCCTGCAGGCGCATCACCTCTATGTCTGAGCGAAGTATAGCCTCATCGCCTACCACCCATACCACCTCGTCTATATAGTTCACCGGAGCCGACTTCGTTTCCTTTGAGTCATCGGCCGCCACTGACAAGGCTGCCGCCAACAGCGGCAAGGTAGCTATGTAAGATAGTTTCTTCATTATCTCGTTTATTCCTCTTTAATCGTAGATAGCACATCCTCGTTGACCTTTACGACATAGCGTGCCTTAAGCGTCTTGAGCCATTCTGCCTCCATAGCCTCCTGATAGTCAGCTACCACAAGAGCGCGCACATCGCTCATCTCCTCCGGTGCCTTCAACAGTTTGCCATACACGGCAGTATTAGGATAGTCCTTGCGTTCCTTTATCTTAGCCGTGGCATCACCATAGATTTCACGGTCAACGATTCCGTTCATACCTTTCTTGAACACACCCTTCTCTGCACGGATACGCAAGACTGAGTCTTTATTGAATGTGTTACGAAGCAGTTCTGTCCACTCTGAGAATTTCTTGCCTTTCAGACATTTCTTAACCGCATCAACATCTGATGCCTCACGGGTGTAATAGGCTATACCCTTGAAGCGTGGCTCTTCCCATGTATATTTTTTCTTGTTCTTCTTCCAGAAAGCCTCCAGGCCCTTCTCGTCATTAGCTGCCTTCTCCCACACCTCGCGGTTGCTTATCTCATAAAGCAGCAAGCCGTCATGGTATTCCTGTATGAGATACTTCATCTCCTCACTGACGGCTGCAAGAGAATCTGCACGCATATCTGCAACGGCCTCGTTGGTCATGCCACGCTCTACGGCTATCTCTTCAAGACGTTTCTTCGCAAGGTCCTTGCGCAGGTTACTTCTCTCCACATACTGCATGATATTGTTTCGCAGAGAGTCGTATGACGGCAGGGAGTAGCGGTCGTTAAGCTTTATAATATGGAAGCCCACCTCTGTCTGCACAGGTGCACTTATCTCACCCGGCTTCATGGCCAGCACAGCATTCTCAAACTTCTCAAAGAAGCTGCCCTTTACCAGTTGTCCCATGCGACCGCCTCTTTGCGCAGTAGCCTTATCCTCACTGCACTGCTTGGCAAGAGTCTCGAAGTCTCCGCCCGCCTTCAATACACGATATATTGAGTCTATGCGCTCCTTCTGACGTTGCATCACAGCATCGTCATCATCTTGCCTTACACGCATATAGATATGGCTGACGTCATTTATACCGTCAACGCCTATCCTCTCATTTTCCGCATCATATATCTTGTGTGCCTCTGCCTCAACGTCAGCATCGTTTATCAGCGTAGGCATCACCTGCTGGTCACGATACTGCCTGAACTCTGTCTTATAAGACGTCAAGGTATCAAGGTGTGCGTCGAGCGCAGCCTCCACCTTACGTTTATAATTGGCAAACAACTCTACATACTCGCGTACTGTCTTATGGTCTATAACATCCGCGCCATTGTTTTTCTTATAAGAATATACAAACTCTGAACGCGGCACGGCCTTGCCGTTTATTGTCATTATCACCGGGTCAGCCGTCTGCGCCTCAACAGCAACCGTTGAGGCGAGAGCAAAGATAAATGAGAGAGTCTTTTTCATTATAGCTGTTTATTTATGCGTGAGAAGCTCACGGCCATGAACAAGAAACTGTTTACTGTGGTCTGCTGTAGTTAGGAGCCTCGCTGGTTATTATCACCTCATGAGGATGACTCTCAAGCATACCGGCATTAGTGATGCGTGTGAACTTAGCTCCATGCAGAGCCTTGATGTCCTTTGCTCCGCAGTATCCCATGCCTGAGCGCAGACCGCCGACAAGCTGATATACAACCTCCTGTACGGTTCCCTTGTAAGGCACACGTCCAGCAATGCCTTCCGGCACCAGTTTCTTAGCCTCTTTCACTCCACCCTGGAAGTAACGGTCAGCAGAACCTTTCTCCATAGCCTCCAGAGAGCCCATGCCACGGTATGACTTAAACTTACGTCCGTTGTAAAGGATTGTCTCACCCGGAGCCTCCTCGGTTCCTGCCACGAGAGAACCCACCATTACAGAGTAGCCGCCGGCTGCCAACGCCTTCACCACGTCACCAGAGTAACGCAGACCGCCGTCAGCGATGAGAGGCACACCTGTACCCTCAAGTGCCTTAGCCACGTCATACACAGCCGACAACTGAGGCACGCCCACGCCTGCAACCACGCGTGTAGTACAGATAGAACCAGGGCCTATGCCCACCTTCACAGCGTCAGCACCAGCAGCCACCAAAGCCTTGGCAGCCTCACCGGTTGCTATATTACCTACAACTATGTCAACCTCAGGGAACGCAGCCTTAGCCTCACGTACTTTCTCTATCACACCAGCTGAGTGTCCGTGAGCGGTATCAATGATAATAGCATCAACGCCAGCCTTTACAAGAGCCTCCATGCGCTGGAACGTATCAGCAGTAACACCTACACCGGCAGCTACACGCAGACGTCCCTTAGCATCCTTACATGCCATAGGCTTATCCTTTGCCTTTGTTATATCCTTATATGTTATAAGTCCCATGAGGTGGTTATTCTCATCGACCACAGGCAGCTTTTCTATCTTGTGCTCCAACAATATGCGACTGGCATTCTCCAAGTCAGTCTTCTGATGTGTCACGATAAGGTTCTCAGAGGTCATCACCTCATCTATCTTACGGTTGAGGTCAGTCTGGAAACGCAGGTCACGATTTGTCACGATACCCACAAGCTTGTTATCGCTGTCCACAACAGGAATACCGCCGATATGGTACTCTGCCATTATATCAAGGGCATCCTTCACAGTCTTGCCACGCATAATGGTAACAGGATCGTAAATCATACCATTCTCTGCACGCTTAACAATAGCCACCTGACGTGCCTGTTCCTCAATAGACATATTCTTGTGTATCACGCCAATACCACCCTCACGGGCGATAGCTATTGCCATAGGAGCCTCTGTTACGGTGTCCATGGCAGCTGTTACGAATGGAATTTTCAAGTCGATGTTACGTGAGAACTTCGTACTTAACTCCACCTCGCGTGGCAGTACCTCTGAATACGCAGGAATGAGCAGTACATCGTCGAAGGTAATACCCTCCATGACTACTTTGTCTTCAATGAATGATGCCATAATATATCTTTATTTTTTAGTTGAAATTTGGGTGCAAAGTTACAAAAAAAAAATGAGACAACGGCACGGCGATACATTTTTTATGTCTATATTAATGCAATTTAACCATTAGCAGGTGTCATTATGTTGTTCGTTTCGTTTTCTTTTCGTATCTTTGCACCATGATTTTTCCGTTCAATTACCTACAGACGCTAGGCGATTATCTTATTCTGATGTGGCGTGCCATAGCCATACCAGACCGTTGGCGTATGTTTATGAAGCAATATATTAAGGAGATGTCGGCACTCGGTGTTGACTCTATCGGCATTGTCCTGCTCATCTCCTTCTTTATCGGCGCCGTCATCTGCATACAGATGAAGCTGAACATACAGTCACCATGGATGCCACGCTGGGTAAGCGGCTACACCACACGTGAGATTATGCTACTTGAGTTCTCAAGCTCCATCATGTGTCTGATACTGGCAGGCAAGGTCGGCAGTAACATAGCATCAGAGCTGGGCACCATGAGGGTAACGCAACAGATAGATGCGCTTGACATCATGGGTGTCAACTCTGCCAACTACCTCATTGCCCCAAAGCTACTCGGACTCATAACCCTGATGCCATGCCTGGTGATCTTCGCCGACGTGATGGGCATCATCGGTGCATACGCCACTGCCTACATAGGGCACATACTGTCACCTGACGACCTCACGCTTGGACTGCAGCACTCCTTCAATCCTTGGTTCGTGTGGATGTCAATAATAAAGAGTGTGGTATTTGCCTTTATCATCGCCAGCGTCTCATCATACTGCGGCTACACCGTCAACGGAGGTTCCGTGGAGGTAGGTAAAGCCAGCACCTCAGCAGTGGTCAACAGCAGCATCCTGATACTTTTCGCCGATGTCTTCCTAACCCAGTTGCTGTCATGATAGAAATTAGACACTTATACAAATCATTTGAGGACAAGGATGTCCTTATTGACATAAATGCAGAATTTGCAAACGGCAAGACCAACCTCATCATAGGACAGTCTGGCTCCGGCAAGACTGTATTGATGAAGAACATAGTGGGTCTGTTCACTCCAACGAGCGGCGAGATACTGTATGACGGACGCAACTATGTGCAGATGTCCAAGCATGAAAAAGTGGAGATGCGCCGCGAGATGGGCATGATATTCCAGTCAGCAGCGCTGTTTGACTCCCTTTCCGTACTTGAGAATGTCATGTTCCCACTTGATATGTTCTCGTCCATGACCTTACGTGAGCGCACACGCAGGGCACAGGAGTGCCTTGACCGCGTCAACCTGACCGACGCCGGACATAAGTACCCTGGAGAGATATCAGGCGGTATGCAGAAACGTGTGGCAATAGCAAGAGCCATCGCACTGAATCCGAAATACCTTTTCTGCGACGAGCCTAACTCCGGACTTGACCCGAAAACGAGTCTGGTAATTGATGAACTGCTACATGGCATAACGGAAGAGTTTGGCATGACTACCATCATCAACACCCACGACATGAACTCCGTTATGGGCATAGGCGACAAGATAATCTTTATCTGCAAGGGACGCAAGGAATGGGAAGGCGACAAGACCATGGTAATGTCTGCAACGAACAAAGACCTCAATGACCTCGTCTTCGCATCAGAGCTGTTCAAGAAAGTGAAAGAGGTGGAGATGAAAGAAAAATAAAAAGGTGGAAATGAAAGAAGACAAATAGATATGGAAAAGACATTAGTTATATTGAAGCCCAGCTGCCTGATACGCGGTCTCGTGGGCGAAGTGACAAAGCGTTTTGAACAAAAAGGACTGCGACTGGCAGGCATGAAGATGTGCCAGCTTACTGACGAGCAGATGAGCGAGCACTATGCCCAGCACAAGGGCAAGCCTTTCTTCCAACAGTTGAAGGATGCCATGACTGTCACTCCCGTCATAGTATGCTGCTATGAAGGCATTGACGCCGTTGAGGTTGTAAGACAGATGGCAGGTGTAACAAATGGCAGAAAGTCTGCACCGGGAACAATACGCGGAGATTTCTCCATGTCATTCCAAGAGAACATCGTACACACCAGCGACTCAAAGGAGAACGCTGCCATTGAGCTGAAGAGATTCTTCAACGAGGGCGAGATTTTCGACTATGACGTACCAGTAAGAAACTTTCTTTACGCTGCTGACGAACTTTAATTTTACGCTGCTGACGATTTATAATTAAACCTTAAAAGGGTTTTCTCCGTCATAGTATCGTAAAAAGAGAAAAAACTGAATTACTTTATCTTATATGACGAGAAAAATCCTTACTGCTATTGTCATGCTGACACTGTCACTGACCATGGCAATGGCGCAAGATAACGCGCAAGAACCTGAAAGTAGTCAGGCGCAAGCCGCCGCTACACCACAAGAACGGTCCATCACGGGTTTGCTGATAGACAAAGAGGAACAGGAGCCTGTCATCCAGGCCACTGTACAGTTGCTCAAGGCAGCTGACTCCTCATACGTAGCAGGTGCCGTGAGCGACCTTGACGGAGCTTTCACTTTGAAAGCCCCAGAAAACGGAAAATACATTCTAAAGATAACAAACATCGGCTATAAGACGATTACACGTAACGTCACTATAGCCGGTGACAAGCCTTTTGCCTTTGGCAAGATAAACCTTGAGACCGATGCGGTATTGCTGAAAGAGGTAGTTGCCAACGGTGTTGCGGCAAAGGTAATAGTAAAGGAAGACACTTTTATATATAATGCAGCAGCATACCGCACGCCGGAAGGCTCCGTGATAGAGGAGTTGGTAAAGCGTCTGCCTGGCGCACAGATTGACGATGACGGCAAGATTACCATCAACGGCAAGGAGGTAAAAAAGATAAAGGTTGACGGCAAGGAGTTCATGACGGGCGACACACAGACCGCTCTGAAGAACCTGCCCACAGCCATCATCGACAAGGTGAAGGCGTATGACGAGAAGAGCGACATGGCCAAGCTCACTGGCGTTGATGACGGCGAGGAGGAAACCATCCTTGACTTCAACATCAAGAAGGGCATGAACAAAGGCATACTCGCCAACATCGACTTGTCAATAGGAACAAAGAGCCGATATGCGGAACAGGGTATGTTCGGATGGATGAAGGAGAACAGCCGCCTGTTCATATTCGGCAGCGCCAACAACACCGGCGACCGCGGTTTCTCCACTGGCGGCAGAGGCGGTTTCGGCAACCGTGGCAACGGCCTGCAAGCTAACAAGATGCTGGCAGCCAACTACAACTATGAGAAGAAAGACAAGCTCAAGGCTGACTTCTCTATACGCTGGAACCACGGCGACACCGACACATGGACAAGCCGTGCCAGCGAGAACTTCATATCAACCATAGGCTCGTTCAGCAACAGCGTATCTACAAGCTACGGCCGCTCCAACTCATGGAACTTCACAGGACGACTGGAGTGGAAGCCAGACACCATGACCACCATATCATTCCGTCCGACATTCACCACGTCATCAAACGACTCACGCTCAAAGAGCACAAGTGCCTCATTCAACAAGGATCCATACACCACAGCCAACCCTGAAACTGGCGAGACAGCCTCAGACCCACTTGACAAGGAGTTCATGGAAGCACTCAACGATGCCCTCTACCGAGCAAGCGTAGGCTCAGGACTCGTAGCCGACTCACTGCTGATAAACCGCCGTGACAATCGCTCGCTCAACTATGGCACAACCAACAAACTGAACCTGCAGGCTGTGGCCTCACGGAAACTGTCAAGCCGCGGCAACAGTGTCACCGTGCAGGCACGTTACTCCAGCACCAACAACGACAACGAGGCTCTCTCTACGCAGTATGTGCAGTTGTACCGCCCTACGACCGAGGACTCTATCTATTACAAGAACAGATACAACCTTACACCAGGCGACAACAAGACTTTCTCGCTGACAGGCACATACTCTGAGAGAATCTCAAAGTTCTCTTTCCTGCAACTGCGTTATATGTACCAGTTCAGCCACCGCACCAGCAGTCGCAGCACGTATGACTTCTTCAACAAGGATGATTACAGCCAGTTTGAGAACTTCTCAAACGTCGGCACATGGGCATACCGCAACTTCCATACTTTCACAGGCCCGTATGCACCTATAGACACCTACTACAGCGACTCGCTGAGCCGTTACTCCGAATACAACAACTATACACACGAGATAGAACTGACATGGCGCCGCGTGACAAATGCCTACAACCTCAATCTGGGCGTGATGTTGCAGCCACAGACGCAGCACATGATTTATGACTATCTGAACAAGCACTACGACGTGGCACGCTCAGTGACAAACTTCACGCCTACGCTTGACTTCCGCTACAAGTTCAACAAGCGCAAGACACTGCGCCTGAACTACCGCGGAAGCACATCGCAGCCGTCAATGACCGACATGCTGCCTATCACCGATGACTCAGACCCGCTGAACATCTCTATGGGTAACCCAGAGTTGAAACCATCGTTTACGCAACGCTTCGAACTGCGATACAGCAACTACGTGCAGAAGCACATGCGCACCATCATGGCGTTCATCAACTACTCCAACACGAGCAACAGCGTGTCAAACATGACGACATATAACGAGAGTACAGGCGGACGCACCACCAAGCCGATGAACATTGACGGCAATTGGAACATACGCAGTGCCTTCATGTTTAACACCGCTCTTGACACCACCGGCGTATGGAACATGAGCAGCATGACCAACGTGTCATACCAGAACCACGCAAGCTACGTGAACCTGAACAAGAGCGCCGAGGCAACTACGAACTACACACGCTCCACCAGTCTGTCAGAACGTCTGGGTATGTCATACCGCAACACATGGCTGGAGGTGGAGCCTAACGGCAACGTGACATACACCATAACACGCAACAAGTTGCAGCCTAACGCGAACCTCAACACATGGCAGTTCCAGTATGGTGTTGACATCACTGCCACCGCTCCATGGGGTACCAGCCTCTCTACCGGCGCACACATGTCTTCTCGCCGTGGCTACAGCGATGCGTCAATGAACACTAACGAGTTCATTTGGAACGCACAGATTTCACACAGTTTCCTTAGCAAGAAGAACCTCATCGTATCACTGCAGCTCAACGATATTCTCAACCAGAAGAGCAGTTTCTCACGCAGCATCAGTGCTACGCAGCGCAGCGACACATACTATAACAGCATCAACAGCTATGCCATGCTGCACGTGATATACCGTTTCAATGCCTTCGGCGGCAAGGAAGGGCGGCAGGCCATGCGTCAGGGACGCGGCGAGGGCGGTGACCGCCCCGGAGGCGACATCCCCGGCATGGGTAACGGAGGAGGCCGTGGCAACCGCGGCGGTGGTGGCTTCGGAGGAGGTCGTGGCGGCTTCGGCGGCGGCGGAAGGTTCTAAGAGTCTATACGGGCTCTTCACTGGATTAGAATGTTTTCATAATACTTAATAATTGAGGTTAATAATAATTGAAAGGTTTAAAGGTTGATTAGGTAACACTTGGTGAGTTTCAGAGAGAGAACAAAAAGAGGTAGAAGGCTTATGCCTTCTACCTCCTTTCTTTTTCAGGTGGCCTATATCAATTTCCACCCTTATTCTACCTTCTCTTGTCTGGATTTATTTTCCTGACAACATCTCGTGCATATTCTTAGCCGCGTTGCGTCCGTCACCCATAGCGAGGATAACCGTTGCACCACCACGCACGATGTCACCGCCGGCATAGATGTTAGGACGGTTAGACTGCATACCCTCATTTACCACGATGGTATTCTTGCGGCCGAGTTCCAGTCCCTCGATGCTCTGAGGAACGAGCGGGTTAGGTGACACACCTACGGCTACCACAACCTGGTCAACATCGATAGTTACCTTCTCGCCTGTAGGTTCTGGTGAGCGACGACCTGACGCATCAGGCTCTCCGAGCTTCATCACCTCAAGCACAGCCTGCTTCACGGCACCATTCTCGTCACCTATGTATTCTGCCGGGTTATGCAAGGTGAGGAACGTGATGCCCTCCTCCTTTGCGTGCTTAACCTCCTCAAGACGTGCCGGCATCTCTGCCTCAGAACGACGATATACCAGTGTGACGTTAGCACCAAGGCGCTTTGCCGTACGGCAAGAGTCCATCGCTGTATTACCGCCACCGACTACGAGAACGTTCTTACCGAGGTTCATCGGTGTATCAGTCTTTGGATTAGCCGCATCCATGAGGTTCACACGGGTAAGATACTCGTTTGATGACATGATGTTGATAAGGTTCTCTCCAGGTATGTTCATAAAGTTTGGCAGACCTGCACCCGAACCCACGAAGATACCCTTGAAGCCAGCCTTCTCGAGGTCGTCAACAGATATTGTCTTACCTACTATTACGTCAGTCTGGAAATGTACGCCCATCTTGCGGAGGTTCTCTATCTCCACGTCAACGATGGCATTTGGCAGACGGAACTCTGGTATGCCATATTTCAGCACGCCACCAATCTCATGCAGCGCCTCAAACACATATACGTCATAGCCCTTCTTCACCATATCGCCAGCAAATGACAATCCGGCAGGACCTGAACCTACCACGGCAATCTTAATACCGTTGGCTGGTGCTATCTCAGGCAGAGACATCTGACCAGACAGACGCTCGTAGTCTGCAGCGAAACGCTCCAGGTAACCGATAGCCACAGCAGGCTCATTCATCTTCAGGTGGATACACTTGCTCTCACACTGCTTCTCCTGTGGGCAGACACGGCCACACACTGCCGGCAGTGCAGAAGTATTCTTCAGCACCTTAGCTGCAGCGAGGAACTGTCCGCGCTCTATATTCTTAATGAATGAAGGGATATTGATGTTAACAGGACATCCCTCCACACAAGAAGGCTTGCCACAGTCAAGACAACGCTTAGCCTCTGTCAGTGCCATCTCCTTTGTCAGACCCTTGTTAACCTCCTCCGTGCGTGTCGTGGCACGATAGACAGGGTCAAGCTCTGGCATTACTACACGTGGTATGGCTGTACGCTCTTTCGGCTTCATTGCCTTACGCAACTCATCACGCCAAGGGGCGTTACGGTCTGTAAGCACCTCTATAGAGTCATCAACGGGAGCGGCGTCAGCAGCCTCCACATTCTTTCCTCCCTCGTTATTCTTTGCCTCTACATCTGCATACACATGGTCTGCATAATGCTGCATCTCCTCCTGCTCGGCCTTCTTGAACGTGCCCATACGCTTGAACATCTCGTCCCAGTCAACCAGCGCACCGTCAAACTCAGGACCATCAATGCAGACGAACTTTGTCTTGCCGCCGATAGTCAGTCGGCAAGCGCCACACATACCTGTACCGTCAACCATGATAGTATTGAGCGACACATCTGTAGAGATGCCATACTTCTGTGTGGTGAGGCAAGAGAACTTCATCATTATCGGAGGGCCTATAGCAAAGGCCTTGTCAATATGCTCCTGCTCGGCAAACTTCTCTATACCGATAGTAACAACACCCTTCTCGCCCTTTGAACCGTCATCGGTCATGATGATAAGCTCGTCAGATGATGCGCGCAGCTCGTCCTCAAGGATTACGAGCTCAGCAGTCCTGCCTGCCAACACCGTCAGCACACGGTTACCGGCTGCCTTCAGTCCGCGGACGATAGGCAACATAGGTGCAGCACCTACACCGCCACAGGCACATATAACAGTACCGAACTTCTCTATGTGAGTAGGATTACCCAGCGGACCAACCACGTCGGCCACCTCGTCGCCAACCTCCTTACTACAGAGTTTAGTTGACGACAGTCCCACCTCTTGTATTACCAGTGTGATGGTGCCACGCTCCACATCGCTGTCAGCAATGGTCAGCGGCATACGCTCACTGTGCTTATCTACGCGGACAATCACGAAGTTGCCCGGCTTGCGGCTCTTAGCTATCAGCGGAGCCTCAATCTCAAAGAGAAACACTTTCTCCGAGAATTGCTTTTTGGTTACTATCTTATACATAATGTTTTTGTTATTCGTTTGACTAACAAAATTAACAATAAATTTTCAAACCGACAAATTATTACGTTACTTTTCCCATTTATCACGAAAAACATTTTGACAGAAAACAAACCACAACGCTGACATTTTGCTTATTTTTCCGCTGAAAAAGTAACGCTATTTGCAAATAACCATCATTAATATCTGTAACCTCTGAAGCCGCGCCTTCCATTTTGTTACTCGTTACACATCTGGAATTTCATCTTCCTCAGCGTTTGTTATCATACGTTTTTTTCTACCACTTTTATCTACCGAACTACAGCATTTCTTCCCCCTCGAAAAAATGGCGAATGACGATTTTGTCCTATTCACGCCTTCTTCTTTACGCCTCATGCTTGCGATATTTTAAAATCATTTCCTGCTGGTCGCGTACAGCGAAATCTACGGAGGGTTGTAACTACCTGATAATCAGTGGCAGGTTCTGGAAAAGCATAAAAAAACGATAGTTTTCACTCTGTAAAAGCTATGCTTTCACGGTGTAAAAGCTATCGAATGACGTCCTAAAAGCTATGCTTTCTCACTGTAAAGTGATAGCTTTCACGAAAAAAGGGTGCGAAATCATTGATTTTCGCACCCTTTTTACGTTTTTCACCCCTTATTCTCTCCTAGATTGAGTTTTTTCGTTGACATGATTTTAATCAAGCAATGACAAAAATGTCCTATTCCATGTAGTTCGTTCGCTCTACGGATTTAGGGATTTTAGGATAGTTGTTCTTTCCCCTTTCCGTAACTTAAAATCCTTAAATCCTTGAATCCTTAGAATGATTTTCAGAAGACAGATTTGTCTAAGGATTTTAGGATTTTAGGATTGTTCCTTCTGACTGCACCTTGACTCTGGCTTTATCCTTAAATCCTATAATCCTTAGAATACATTTCTGTCCGCATCAATCTCTACGGATTTTGGGATTATAGGATATTGACTTCTGTCATCGCCTTGCTTCTGTCTTTATCCTTAAATCCTGTAATCCTTAGAGTAAAAAAGTCATCGTAATAATTTCCAAAAGAGCTGAAAAAATCCTCGTAATCAGAGCAATCTGTGGTCGTGATTTTTTTTAGAAACGAATTATCCTAATTTATTCTAATTATTTTTAATTCAAGTAATCTGTCTAATCCGCATTCTATGTTAAATTCCTAATATTTTTCTTGTTTTAACTATATTTTTAACACTTCGGAGC
>DFLE01000005.1 GCA_002373375.1 Prevotellaceae bacterium UBA3627 | reverse complement strand
TAACTTTCGGGGTTCACTTCAAAATGACTTTTCGCACCCTTTTTTTCGTGAAAGCATAGCTTTTACGATGAGAAAGCATAGCTTTTACAATGTCATTCGATAGCTTTTACACCGTGAAAGCATAGCTTTTAGAGGGTAAAAACTACCGTTTTTTTATGCTTTTTCAGAACCTGCTACTGATTATCAGGCAGTTACAACCCTCCGTAGATTTCGCTGTACGCGACCAGCAGGAAATAATTTTGAAATATCGCAAGCATGAGGCGTTAACGGAAAGCCCCGGATAGGACATTTTGGTGATTTGCCCTCCGAAGCATAGTGGGAGTCATGGCATACTGTCCATGTATTATTCCACCTCCTCAGTCTCACATCCGCTGAAACCATATTCCAGCAGAGCCTTGTCCTTTGGAGAGCAGAAATATACTATCTGTGCGGTAGTACACACCTCACCACGCTGACGCAGTTCGGCATCAATGAAAGCCACGTTGCGCATCTGCCTTGATATGCGTGCGCGCATCTCTACCTTTCCGCCGTCAATGGTGATGGGCTTGATGTATTTCGTGTCCATCTTGCTCGTAACAGCCACGGTGCTCAGTTTGTGGAACACTACCCAGCCTGCCACCTCGTCAAGCATCATGCAGTGTATGCCGCCGTGCAGGGTGTTACGCCAACTCTGATACTGGCTGTCGGGCTCCCAGTAGCTCACCACGTCGTCGCCGTCCTCAAAGAACTCCAGTTGCAGTCCCTTGTCGTTAGTAGGACAGCAGCCAGGACAGCAGTAGCCTGGCACGCTGAGCCATGGATTCTTTATTCTCTTAATCATAGATAGTTATTGTTTATATTTCAGGCTGTAGTTTAGCGTAACCTACTGTGTAATAATCGTTACTGTAAGTTCTTGGTAAAAACCATTATTCCGCAGAGGGGAAGATATCGTCAAGTGTCAGTCGTTTCACAGGGGCTATGGTCTCCAGTGCCGGGATATCCAACTCCTCCTCCTTGCCCAGTATGAGGTAACGCAGAGGCTTGCCCTTGATGTGCAGACGCTCAAAGTCGGCAAGGTTACTCAGTGTGAGTGTCGGTATCTGCTTATAGAGGGTGCGGTTGATGTCATAGCTTATGCCGAGCCTCTGCATGGCGATGTATTTCGACAGTACGCTCATCTTCGTAGTGCGCTGTGCCGCCAGTGACTTCATGATGCTCTGCTTCGCGGTTGAGAGGAGAGTCTCAGACTGAGGCATGGAGTCGGTAATCTCACGGAACACACGTATGCAGTCGGTAGTCTTGTCGTTCTGTGATATGATGTGCTGCTGGTAATACTCCGTCTCCTCCTTGCGGGCAGGTGTGACGTATGATGCCCATGCATTGTAAGCCAGTCCACGCGCCTCACGCAGTTCCTGGAACACCACTGCATTCATGGAACCGCCGAAGTACTCGTTGAACAGTGCTGCTACCGGCTCGTCGTCAACACAGTATGGCGTATTGTCGATAGCGTACATACGCATGTTGATGTCCTTCGCATCGTATGGTGCGAGATATACCTCATCCTTTGTCGTGGCTATGCGCTTGCGCTGCTTGTTGGCAGGAGCATTGATGAGCTTACGTGGAGTCTTGTGCAGTTTGCTGATGATGGCATCCACCTCGCTGATGGACTGCGGTCCCCAGTAAAGCACGGTATGACTCATTGTAGGTAGTGCCTTTATAAGTTCGGTGAACGTCTCAGGGGCAGCATCCTGCAGTTCTTTGACAGACATGACATTGAGTGCGGGTGACTCCTTGCCATACATGCCATACTGTGCCAGTGCGGCGTAACAGTTAGACTGGTTGGTGCGTACCTCCTGGCGTCCCTTGCGCACCTGGTTGATATATTGTGCGTACACGTCATCGTCAGCCTTCAGTGTGCGTACTATCTCGTCAAGCATGGTGACAGCCGCCGGCATGTGCTCGTTAAGGCCGGAGAGTGTGAGAGTCATGGTCTTGTCACCTACGTTGAAAGAGTATGAGCAGGCAATGTCAAAGAAGCGGCGCTTTATCTGCTCCAAAGACTCGCGCTTGGTGCCGAGCAACTCGAAGAGGTCTTCTGCCACGTCATAGCGGCGGTCGGCATCGGTGCCGAAGTCAAAGAGGTATTGCAGGGTAAAACGGTTGTCCTGCTCGTTTTTCTTATATAACAGAGGCAGGCCAGACTTGGTCACCGTCTTCTGCATATCGCGGTCAAAGTCAACGAAGACGGGCTGTATAGGCTCCACCTGCATCTTCTCGAACTCAGAGAGCAGGTTGCTCTTCAGGTCGCGGTTACTTGGTATAGGCGTAATCTCAGGCTTGTCAATCTTGACGATGGAGAGGTCCTCGCCCTTCTTCTTATACACACAGATGTAGCCGCGGTTGAGGTTGCGCTGTGCCCACTGCATGATGTCTTGCTTCTTCAGCTTGCCCATACGGTCGAGCCTCTCCACCTGTTGCTGCCACGGTATGTTGTTGATGTAGCAGTCCACCATCTGGCTTACGCGGCTGCGGTTGTTGTCGAGGTCGTTCAGCTCATCCAGACGGGCATTCTCCACTATGCTCTTTATCAGTCCCTCGTCCCATTGTCCGAGTTTTATCTTCTCCACCTCAGCGAGCAACAGCTCACGCACATCGTCAAGTGTCTGTCCCTCGTTAGGTGTGCCCTCAAGATAGAACAGGCTGTAGTCCTTCAGCGGCCATACGCCGCTGCCAGCCTCAAGACAGCGCATCTTCTGGTTGATGTCAGCATCGATGAGTCCTACGTCGCCGTTGCTCAGCAGCATGTCAATCATGGCGATGGTATCGTTTTGCAGACTTGATGCGCCCTTCATGCGCCAGCTCATGATGATGCTCTCAGTCTCCAGTCCCAGCACCGTGGTATCTTGCGGTTCGGTGTATGTAGGCTGCTCAGGGAACAGACGCGGACTGATGTCAGAGCCAGCCTGCCACTGTCCGAAGTATTTCTCAAGAATCTCAATGGTCTTGTCAGGGTCAAGGTCGCCAGCCATGCATATCGCCACGTTGTTAGGACGGTAATACTTGTTATAGTAGTTGCGAATGTTGACCTGTGAAGGATTCTTCAGGTGCTCCTGTGTACCTATGGTGGTCTGTGTGCCGTAGCTGTGGGTAGGGAAGAGCTTGCGCATCATGGCCTCCACCACCTTGCGGCTATCCTTGGCCATGGTAATGTTCTTCTCCTCATACACAGCCTCCAGTTCGGTATGGAAGCCGCGCATCACCATGTTCTGAAAGCGGTCAGCCTGCAACATAGCCCAACGCTCTATCTCATTGGCAGGGATATCCTCCACATAGCATGTCACGTCATACGACGTGTATGCGTTGGTGCCTTGTGAGCCGATGAGTGACATCATCTTGTCATACTCGTTAGGAATGTTATACTTAGCCGCGAGCTGTGACACTGAGTCTATCTCGTGATACTTCGCCTTGCGCTTTGCAGGGTCGGTCAGCGTGCGGTACTCCTCGTACAGGTTACTTATCTTGGCGAGCAGCGGAGCTTCGGCGGCGTAGTCGGTGGTGCCGAAACGCTGTGTACCCTTAAACATCAGGTGCTCC
>DFLE01000029.1 GCA_002373375.1 Prevotellaceae bacterium UBA3627 | reverse complement strand
TTACACAGATTACTTGAATTAAAAAAAATAGAATAAATTAGGATAATTCGTTTCCCTAAAAAATATAATTTGTTTCAAAAAACATCTGTAGTTCAGTGCCGCACGCCATTCAATTTGCGAAACAGACGTTAAATTAACAAGTAACATCGCACGCATGAACACTGATTTCAAATACTCAACAGATTTCTATGGGATGAATGCCAGTGAGTTAAGTCACTGTTGTATGCACCTGCTGTGTACTGCAGGCGAGGGCAGTTTCGTGTTTAATGAGCACTGCTACCACATCGCACGAAACGATTTGGTGGTGATACCTACGCCCTGCAAGGTGAAAAACATTGCCGCCCATGCCAATATGCAGGTGGAGTGGTTTGCCGCCGACTATAAGTTTCTGCAGAATCAGCTGCCGTCAAACAACTACAGCATAGGCGGCAGCATATCCCTGAACCAAAACCCGGTAATAAGGCTCACCGATGAGCAGGCGCAACATCTACTGGACGATTTCCACCGTCTGCGTGACCGTATGAACGACAACCATCTGCAGTTCTATGACAAACTGATGGGCAGCATGTGTCTCACCATGATGTATGACATATTCGAGGCGCATGCCCAACGTGATGCCACAGCCCCTCACACCGACCGCACGGCATACATAGTGAAACAGCTAATGGCACTGCTTGCCACAGGTGTCAGTCGCACGGAGCGTGATGTGAGCTACTATGCCGAGCGACTCAATGTGTCGCCGAAGTATCTCTCGTCCACCGTCAAGCGTGTTACGGGCCACAGCGTCACGTCGTACATAGACCGCCACACGGTGCCTATACTGAAAGACTTTCTGGACGATGAGCGCTTGTCGCTCACTCAGATAGCCGACCTTATGAATTTCACCTCGCTCTCATATTTCAGCCGTTACTGCACGAAGCACCTCGGGCAGTCGCCGAGCGACTATCGTCGGAGTCTGCAACCGAGGAGATTACCGCAGTTGTAACCGAATTGTAACCATGTTTTTTCTTTCGTGTGGCTTTTGTTTTGTATCTTTGCAAGCGTAATTATATAAGTAGAAGAACAGAAATGGTTTATATAATAATTTATGAAAATTCATGGAAAATTCATGGAAATTTATGTCGAATGAAAAACACGTTAACTGGTTCTTTTTTAACATGAATTTCCATGAATTGGCCATGAATTTTTTATTAATGGGAAAAATAAATTATATGTACAGTTAATTTTGAACAGATACTTATAATATGGAGATAGATTTGATATTCAGGTTACTTGGTTCGCTGGCACTGCTCATATACGGTATGAAGACCATGAGCGACGCCTTGCAGAAGATGGCAGGCCCGAGCCTGCGACATGTGTTGGCTCGCATGACCAGCAACAGACTGAGCGGTATGCTTACAGGTATGCTGGTGACTTGTGCCGTGCAGTCTTCATCTGCCACTACTGTGATGACAGTGTCGTTCGTGTCGGCGGGACTGCTCACGCTGGCGCAGGCCATATCCGTGATAATGGGTGCCAACATTGGTACTACGCTTACGGCATGGATTATGTCGCTGGGCTACAATCTTGACCTTACCCTCATAGTGTTCCCCGCTTTCCTTGTCGGCATGGTGCTCATATACAAGAAGCGCCACCGTGTGGCAGGCGATTTGCTCTTCGGACTGGGTTTCCTGTTCTGGTCATTGGTAATGCTGAGCAGCGTAGGGCGTGACATGGACCTTGCCCACAATGCCGATGTGGTAAGTTTCTTCGCTTCGTTTGACACCAACAGCTATCGCACTATTCTGGCTTTCCTTGCTGCTGGTACCATAATAACCTGCGTGGTGCAGTCATCGGCTGCGATGATGGCTATCACCATATTGCTCTGTTCTACCGGCGTGCTGCCTATCTACATGGGCATAGCCTTGGTTATGGGCGAGAACATCGGCACCACGGCAACGGCAAACCTTGCTGCACTTGGTGCGGGTACAGAGGCTCGCAGGGCAGCGCTGGCACACCTGCTGTTCAATGTCTTCGGTGTTATATGGGTGCTCATAGTGTTCTATCCTTTCGTAGATATGGTGTGCGGATTCGTAGGGTATGACCCGTTATCGGCTGGGCAGTCGGCACGCATCCCCGTTGTGCTCGCCATGTTCCATACCTGTTTCAACGTCCTCAATACAGCCCTGCTCATAGGACTGATACCACAGCTGGAACGTATAGTATGTAAACTTCTGCCAGAAAACAAGACAGACGAGAAACAGCCCACCACGGTGCACTTCATCAGTGGCGGCGTGATGCAGACCCCTGAGATAGCGGTGCTGCAGGCGCAGAAAGAGGTGGTGCACTATGCAGAGCGTATGCACCGCATGTTTGGCATTGTGTGCGCGTTGATTGATGAGAAGGACAAGAAGGAGCTTGAGGCACAGTATGCCCGCATAGAGCGCTATGAGACCATAGCCGACAATATGGAGATAGAGATAGCCAACTACCTGGAGCAGGTGAGCAACGAGCGTCTTTCTGACGATACAAAGGAAAAGGTGCGTATGATGCTGCGACAGATAGGCGAACTGGAGTCCATCGGTGATGCTTGTTTCAAGATAGGACGCACCGTAAGGCATCTGCGCAAGGGTAAGGAGGATTTGACTGCCACGCAATACACCATGATACACGATATGCTACGGCTGGTAAACGAGGCTGTGGTACAGATGATAGTGGTGGTCAGCGGCAGGCGCAAGGACCTCTCGCTCAGTGATTCCCTCTCCATAGAGAAGGACATTAACGAGATGCGCGACGTGATAAGGGTTGAGACTGCCAACAATGTCAATGCTCATCAGTGCTCCTATGCCCTCGGCACTCTGTACGGCGATATCGTGGCAGATTGTGAGAAGATTGGCGACTATGTGATAAATGTGGTGGAGGCACGCCTGGGCAGGCATACGCTCGGCTTTAACGGACTGCAGCTTGACCTTGACAAGAAGACTGCCACCATTGACGGAGCTCCTGTAAGTCTTACCCCTACGGAGTTCGCGCTGCTCCACCTGTTACTGGCAAACCGTGGTAAGGTGCTCTCGCGCCAGCAATTGATGGACACTGTATGGGCTGGGGTAGTGGTGACCGACCGTACGGTAAACGTCAATATCACCCGTCTGCGTAAGAAACTGGGACCTTATGCCCGGAATATCGTCAGCCGTACAGGCTTTGGGTATATGTTTGAGGGATAGACTGTCCTCCTCCTGTCTTATATAATCACGCTATGCCTACCAACTCAATCTCAAATATCAGCGTGGAGCCGCCGGGAATGCCGGGCTGCGAGAACTTGCCGTAGCCCATCTCGGCAGGGATATACACCTCCCACTTGTCGCCTATGTGCATCTGCTGCATGGCGATAATCCAACCTTCGATAAGGTCGCAGAGCCTGCAAGCCAACGGTACGCCACCCCTGCTGCTGTCAAACTGCTTGCCGTTGATGGTCTTGCCTGTATAGTGTGCGGTGATGATGCTGCGCACGTTAGGCTGTTTGCTGTCTTGGTTGCCCTCGCTCAGCACCTTGTAGTATATGCCTTTGGGAAGAGCCTTTACCCCCTCTTCCTTAGCCTTGGCCTCCAGCCATGCCTTGTTCTGTAGTATGTATTCTCTTTTTGCCATAAACTATGTTTTTACAGAAATATAACAGGAATTTATGATTTCAGTTTTATTTTAGACAAATATCGTTTATATTGTATTAACATGAATTACCATGAATTATACAGAGATTGTTCATGAATTTATAAGTAAAATGGCTCCATTTCTTTATTTAGTAAAACACACCGCCTACCAGCGTCAGGTATTCAGGCAGTAAGCCTTGCTCGCTCCATTTTATCTCTATGCCTAACAGTTCCTTGGCTGTCAGACTTACGTCAAAACCGTATGCCTCTAATGACGGACGCACCTTGTCGGGATGCTTGCAAGGCTTGCCCTCAATCCTGGCGCACTGTGCATCTCCGCAATATGGACATGAGCCTGCGAAACCGAAGCACATACCACCTGATGACCGTTCCAACTCCAGCAGTTCCTCATTCAGCGTCGCCGTCACGGGGCGTATCATGTCGCCTGTGGCAGACAGCGGCAGAGTCTTGTCATGCGGCGTAACCTTCACGCCGATAATCTGCACCCTGTCATACCTCTGAAGCACCGTGAGCGGGTCATGGTCATACGGCGGACAGCCATAGCGACGCCCGTAGTTACCACACTGCTGACACAGTTTCAGGAAATAGTCAGCCCTGCGAAACCTCTCGATATACGTCTCAGCGTCCAGCTCCGCCGTATATCTCTCCGTGGTGTATGTGCGTTCTGTCATCAGTGGTGTTCGTCGTTTTGTTTGATGGGGTCTAAACCTTAAATAAGGAAGAAACTATTGCAAAGGTAATAAAATATTATTTAATTGCAAAAAGAAGAAGAACATGAGGATGCCGCGAGTGATAGTCGGAGGAACTGACGTCTGAGGGAGATAGCGCAAGATATTTGTGCAATAACTGCGGTTGTTTCTGCGTTTAGTATATAAAACAATTGTATATGGCAGAGCAAGAGAAATGGAAATGGCAGGAGCCTGGTACTACATGGAAGGGTGTCGGCTTGTATCATGTTACTTTGACTATCCCTGACCGGAGGTCGCTATTGGGGAGGCTTGAGGTGCCTGACAATAATCCAGACAAGACTGTGGTGAGGCGCACGGCGCTGGGGAATGCGCTGGTGGATAGTCTGCTGGGTATTCCGCATTATCATCCAGAGGTGCAGGTGCTGCATTTCTGCTTGATGCCTGACCATCTGCATGCGGTGTTGTACGTAAGGCGAACCATGCCCACTGGCATCCGTGGCGTGGTGAGGGGATTCTGGCAGGGAGCAAAGAAACTGGGGAGGGCCTGGTCAGCGGCTTCTTCTTCTTATGCCCCGAATTATATTCGGGGAAACTACCAAGAAGGGCAGAGGTGCAATCAGGGGAAGCCGGGAAACTACCAAGGAGAACTGGGAAGCAGCCAAGAGGGGCAGGGAAGCGGCCTGAAAGAACTAGGAAGCAGCCAAGAGGGGCAGGGAAGCGGCCTGAAAGGACAGAGGTGCAGCCAAGAGGGGCTTAGGGGCAATAGCCTTCAAGAAGAAACGGTACGGCTGGAGACATCTGCGGCGAGCCTGCGTGAGCGAGTGGGTGAGGAGAGCTATTGCCAGCTGTCTCCTGTCTTTACGGAGATGCCTTTCATCCGTCCGATGGGGCATAACACGCAACTGCCTAACACTATCAGATATATAGACATGAATCCTCAGCGGTTGGCCACCAAACGGCAGAAGCCAGGCTTCTTCTGTGTGCAAAGGAATATAGTGATAGGTGGGCGCAGCTATGACGGTGTGGGAAACACAATGCTGCTGATGGCAGAGAAAATGGCTGTGGTGCACGTGCGTAGCGCTTTGGTGAAAGCAGCGGAACGTGGCGATGCTGAGGCGTTGCGTAATTACAAGAACTCATGTGTGCTGGCGGCTCGCAAGGGGGCAGTGATGGTGTCGCCATTCATCTCCCCTCATGAGAAACAGGTGATGCAGGTGCTTCTGGATGAGCAGTGGCCGTTCATCTGTCTTACCGATAATGGCTTCCGCGATTATTACAAACCGTCGGACGCTCTTTTTGATGCCTGTGCAGCAGGGCGTGTCCTGATATTAAGTCCCTGGCAGTATGATGTCGCTAAGCGGCACATCAGCCGTGCGGATTGTCAAGCGCTCAATAATATGGCAGAGGAAATAGCTCAGTGTTATTTGACAGTTTGATATGTTTTACCCCGTTTTGCTTTACAAAGTGTCAAAACGGAAAGTGCCGTCAGAAAACTCAAAATAGAGTTTCTGGCGGCACTTCTTTTGGTTTGTATGAGGGCTTTGACACCTCTTGAAGTGTCAAAGCATAGCTTTTACATGGTGAAGTGATAGCTTTCATCTCGTGAAAGCATAGCTTTTACAACGTAAAACGAATGCTTTTACAACGTGATTCGATAGCTTTTACAGAGCGATAAAGTAGCCTTGAAAATTAAACTCTTAATTATCATCGGTTTGCAAAATATGGAATTTTCGCCTGTACGAAACCGGATGGAAATCATTTTCAAATATCGCTTTAATTTTGCAGCGTAAATAATAGGGTACCCACGACTCTTAAAATATTTAACATTCACTTTAATTTTGCAGCGTAAATAATAGGGTACCCACGACTCTTAAAATATTTA
>DFLE01000059.1:9258-27586 GCA_002373375.1 Prevotellaceae bacterium UBA3627 | reverse complement strand
CCAGATAGTGAGCCAGTCCGGTGGTCTCAGCAGGGTCGTTACGCGAGCCAGTGTTTACGGCAATGTGTGCCGTGATGCGCGGCGTCTCCTTGTTTACTGACAGAAAGACCTTCAGTCCGTTGTCAAGGGTGTATATGCGTGTGTGCATAGGGTCGCCCTGCACAGACTCATAGTTGCGTGCAACTGTTTCTAAAGAGATTGCCGCGCTTATCATTGCTATTGCGGCAGTGAGAATATAATGTTTCTTCAATGTCTTACCCTTTCTTTTCTTATATTACATCAATGCGTGTTAATGTCTGAATATTCAGTTTTTCAATCCCTCAAGGAAGTCAGCTAACTGCTCCTCGCTCACATCGCCCATCTCATACTCACGCTCTGCGTCGCGGCGTATGGCCTCTTTCCACTCGGCTATAGCCTGCTCGTGCTCGGCATCGTTCTCGTTGTAGCCCTTCCACTGTGCGTAGCTGTCATATATGTCGTGCATGTGGTCCTCAAGCATCTCGATGGTGCTGATGTCGCCGGAGAGTATGTCCTCCAATATCTGCTGCACAGCCTCGGTGGGGGCGAGCAGGCCTAACAGGTCGGTCCACTCCGTGGTGGTGTCGCTGCCCTCATACATACGCAGTGCCATGTCGTAGTAGAACAAGCCGCGTTGCAGTGCTGAGGCGCTGATGGAGAAACCGTTCATGGTGTACTCGTCGGCGTCGCTGCCCTGTTCTTCCTGCAACTGCTCCAGGGTGGCAATGGCTTTCTTTATACGCTCTATGATGTAAGGTGAGAGCCAGTCAAAGGTGATGAGCGAGCGGCGCGCCGAGAGAGGACGCTTGTCGCGCTTAGGCCACTTCACTATGTCGCGGTATGTACCCACGGTACAAAGGTTCTGACCCGGCTTCAGACTCGTGCGGCGCGGTCCGCCTATCACGTAGGAGAAGGGGAAGGGCGAGGTGTCGGGATGGGTCTCTATCTTACCCATAGCCATGGAGAACGCGCCTATCTTGGCAGGCCACAGTATGTGTGCTCCGCTGGCGGTCTTGGCTCCGCGCTCCATCGTGCCGTAGTGTATCGGTCCCATCTTGTATGCGTGGTTGGAGAAGTTGGTGCCCGAGCCGGCATTATAGAAAGAATACTCGCCGCCTATGAGCAGTGACGACTTGTGGTGGCTCACGGCAAACGGTCCGCACAGGGCTGCGCATGCCTCGCCGTTGTCCATGTGTGAGTTGGCAAAGAACAGTGAACTCTCTGATGTGAAGCCGCGGCCTATGTGGCATGCCTCACCCACGAAAGAGTCGTAGAGCCTCGCGCCGTCAACGATGGTGGCGCCGGCCTGTACTATCACGTTCTCCATTATCACGTCGTCACCTATATATACAGAAGCCTCGTTGGCAGCAGTCAGGGTGCAGTCTATCATACGTGATGCCCCGCACAACTCACAGTTGTCGCCTATGCACACATTGGTCAGTTCGCGGCAGTCGGTGATGGTCACGCCGTTGCCTATGGTGGTGCATGTCGGTGTGTGTGCGTCAATGTATTGACGGGTCATGTCAGACAGTTTGGAGAAGAGTTGTTTGTCCTCGGCGTTCTGCACCATGAGCGCCGCCGTCTGTGAGGTCAGCGCACTGTAAAGGATGACATTGCCGTCGCCTGCCTCGTTCTTCACGCTCACCGTCACGCCCTGTCCGAAGGTGGCACCGTCGGTGGTGCGTATCACTCCCACACGGTCAATCTTTACCCCTGCGCCTATGTGTATCTCACCCTCGAAGCGTGTGTCGGTTATGTCACGCGGATTGAAATCCTCAGCCACGCTAATCAGTTCCCAGTCGTTGCAGCGGCAGCCTTGCTCGCGCAACTGGGCTATCTCGTCTAAAGTAAGGTTTCTGTATGCCATTGTTCTTTGTGTCTTGTAATTGTTAAGAATATGAATATGTAGTGTGCAAAGTTACTGTTATTTATGGATATTCGCAAATTTTGCGAATGGAAAAATGAAAAATCCCCTGAAGGCGATTGCAAGACCTTCAGGGGATTTCCTTTTATCCGTAATATCGTTCAAAAAGAGAAGAGACCTACAGACAGGCGCACGCCCACCGTGCCTATCATAGGACTGAACTTGTCATACTTCCAATATTGCAGAGGGTTACCATTTTTGTCGGTGTGTTCAGACGTGACACGCTCAAGTTTCCTCTCGTTATCCGTGCTGGCGATATACTGTCCGTCATAGAACAAACCAAGTGACATATTCTTTGAGAGATTGATGCCTACGCCAAGCTCCCAAACCACTTCGCTACCTGACATTGAGTCCCATATTATTCCGCCACCTACTCCGAGGTTAGCATAGAGTGTTTTGTCGCCGATGACAGGTTTGCTGACATAGCGTACACCAGTGGTGCCTTGTACACCCAAAAGCCACGTGAAATCTCTTTCAGAAATGGCTCCGGAGTGATTGGTGCCTCTAAAGTTTATTATGTCCCATCCCCAGTGCTCGCTAAACATATGGGTAAGGCGGAAGCCAAGGTTAAAACCTAAGCCGGGACTTTTTGTCTTGTCGTAATAGTTATAGCTGTAGCTGTAACCACTTGTCTCGTAATACTCTCCACGGTAACTGTCATAATTAATGTCCGTAGGACTGTTCCATCCGCTCCTTGCGATGTAAAGGTTGCTGGCAAATGCTCCGCCTACGCCGACTTCAAGCCATACTTGGTTTTTCGCGGGTTTCTTTACTTTGAATTTATGAGCACTCTTGCTTGTTACTATCTGTGCCTGTACGCTGGTGCTGGTTGTAGCGCAGAACAATGCCATGAGGGCAATAATTAAATACTTTTTCATAATGGTGCTTCCTTTCTTTTTAGGTTGTTTCTTGTAGTGAGTTTCTTATTTCCTGCTGTTGATGGCTCGTGTCATGTCATTAGAGTCATATATACGCTGAGCGTCAATCAGTATCTCAGACCATTTCATGTCCTGATTCTCGTCAAAAGTGCGCCAGTTGGTGTATTTGGCAGGATAGCCGCTGATAATGATGTCGATACCGTTCTCATAGTCCACTTTTCCCTTCTCGGTGTGGTTGCGCACTTCGTAGGTGACTCCCACGAGCATATCGGCTCCTTCTCGCTGAGCCGCCTCGTGTATGGCTGATTTTACCGCACTCTCTATCAGTCGACCGTTGTCACGCTCGTCCTTATATATGTCAAGGCTGTTTACGCCCCTCAGCTGCCATGACGGGGGGAAGGTGACTAACTCGTTCTTAAGGATTTTGATTTCTGCCACAAGCGGTTTGACCAATACTTGCTGTATGGGTTCAATCATGCGCGACTGTACGTTGTGGATTTCTGCAAACTTCTGTGCTGATACGTTGATTGTTGCCAGTGCTGTCAACAGGATAATACAAATTTTCTTCATGGCGTTTAGGATATAGTTTCTGCTTCTCTGGCTCCTGCGGTCAGCAATGTTTTTCAATATTGTTTTAGGATGATGGGGTACATAAACAAAAAAGACGTGGAGCCTGTATCTTTTGCTCGCTCCACATACCGAGGCCGTAGGAATTGCCCATACTGTCAGAACGAGCAACCTAAGACCCCCACGCCGATATGAAATACCAGCCCCCTTAATTGATATACATATATCATAACACGCATACGCAATACCTGTGCACGCTGTTGTGACATAGATACAATAAGGGCTTGCATTGAATCATACCCATGGGCATCTACCGTTGCCATGCTTCTTGACAGTATTTGTTCAAAAGTTTCCTACGCTTTCGGTATGTCAGAGAACAAAGCGCGTGATAAACGCCTTTTCCATATATGTAATCTCCCTGTGCGGCGTGTCTCTCGCTTAGAGACCGCCTCTTCCCGACACCCTCGTAGGAGTGTCATCGGCGTTAGAGATATTACAAAACTATAAATTTATTTTTGAATTAACAAATTTTTTTGTAAAAAAATAAAAAAAAACTCACTGTGTGCGGACACGCTCGGACTTATATCCTTATTACAGTTCAGCCGGGGTGGTGTAGAGGCTGTCATTCCTCTGTCACGTCGTTCCACAGGAAGTCGTTGTAAGGATATTTCTGCACGTGGAGCTCGCGCACCTTTTTATATATAGTGTCACGGAACTCCTCAATGTTCAGTTTCTCCTTGGCAGAGATGAAGATGCAGCCGAGGTTGTTGACACTCTGCTCCTCGGTGATACGCGCCATCCACGTGCGGCGCAGCTCGTCAAGCGATATCTCGTTCTTCTTGACAGGTGTGAGGTCGTCCTCGTCCTTCTCTGTCCATGTGTAAGCGTCAATCTTGTTAAAGACAATCATTGACGGCTTGTCGGCGCATCCCAGGTCTGCCAGTGTCTTCTCCACCACCTTTATCTGCTCCTCAAAGTCGGGGTGGCTGATGTCAACCACATGGAGCAGCAGGTCAGCCTCACGTGTCTCGTCAAGCGTTGACTTGAACGAGTCAACGAGGTCAGTAGGCAACTTACGTATGAAGCCCACGGTGTCAGCGAGGAGGAAAGGCAGGTTCTCTATCACTACCTTGCGCACGGTGGTGTCGAGGGTGGCGAAGAGCTTGTTCTCGGCAAACACCTCGCTCTTTGCCAGCATATTCATGATGGTTGACTTACCCACGTTGGTATATCCCACCAGAGCCACACGTATCAATCTGCCGCGGTTCTTGCGCTGTGTGGTCTTCTGCTTGTCAATCTCTGCCAGGCGTTCCTTGAGCAGCGACATACGGTTGAGGATGATACGGCGGTCCATCTCAAGCTGTGTCTCACCAGGTCCACGCAGTCCCACGGAACCCTTGCCGCCGCCACTACCAGAGCCGCCACCCTGACGCTCAAGGTGAGTCCACAGACGTTGCAGGCGAGGCAGCATATAACGATACTGCGCCAGCTCCACCTGCGTCTTGGCGTTGGCAGTCTGAGCGCGCATGGCGAAGATGTCGAGGATGAGGCTGGTACGGTCAAGAATCTTAACCTTCAGCTCAGCCTCAATGTTGCGCATCTGCTTAGCTGACAGTTCGTCATCAAATATCACCATGCCGACGGGCTGCGGACCGTCACCCTCCTCAGGGTAGTGGGCAACCTCGTTCCACTCGTCATAGGCCTTCTCCTGTTCCTCTATGTATTGGCGTATCTCCTCCAACTTACCCTTGCCCACGTATGTGACGCTGCTCGGACCGTTAACCCTTTGCGTGAAACGTTTCAAGGTAACGGCACCGGCGGTGTCGGCAAGGAACTCTAATTCATCAAGATATTCCTTGGTCTTTGCCTCGTCCTGCTGCGGGGTGATGATACCCACAAGGACGGCAGTTTCTATCTTAGCTTCTGATATTACAAATTCTTTCATAAAAATTGAATTGTGAGACCCACCCCAACCCTCAATGGTCTTTGCATTTTCTCCACTTCGCTTCTCCTGCGTTTCGCGGGGGAGGGCAACCCTGTGAGGGACCGTAAGATAGGGGGAGGGTATTTATTATGAGTTATTTATTGTTTATTTGGATTATGCTCTATTTATTATTATGAATTATGCATTATTCGTCCCCTCCCTGTATGCCGTAGGCGATATCCCCATAGTCTTGGAGAACAAGCGAGAGAAATAGTATTGGTCGTCGATGCCCAACTTCAGACATATCTGGTTAACCTTGAGGTCTGTATCTTTCAGCAGTTGGCATGCCCTCTCTATCTTCAGCTTGTTGAAATAGGCGAGGGGACTCATGCCCGTATGCTTCTTGAAGAGTGCTGACAGATGGCTCTGTGAGTAACCGGTGTAGTCAATGATATTCTGCAGGGAGATGCGGTTCTCTATGTTCTCTTTCAAGAAGTGTATGGTCCTATCGCAGATGATGTCTGCATCAGTGGCATTTTGGGAGGTGTGGCAGTGTTGCTCTTCGGGACGTTGCGACTTGCGGAACTGTCCGAGGTATCGCATGGAAGCCAGGAAATGATGCAGCAGGGAAGAGGCATAACGCAGGTCCTCAAGGCTGTTGCCCGACTGCAGGGTAAGGAGTATCTCCTCAAAGATGTTGATACGGTCCATTATCCTGGAGTTAGTGGTGACATTGATGTTCTGCGGGGTTTGCATACCCTCAGCATACACCTCAGCATACTCGCCGGAGAAATGTACCCAGTAGATAGTCCAGGAATCACCCTTCGATGCACCGTAGGCGTGGGGCACGTTGGGGGGAAGAATGAAGTACTGCCCCTTGCCTACCTGGTACTCATGGCCGTTGACTCTGTACCATCCGTTGCCGTTAACGCAATAGATGAGTACATACTGGCCTATCGGCACCTTGCGGTCGCGGTAGTGGTGTGAGGCGCAGGGATAGTAGCCTATGTCAGTAACGTAAAGGCTTGATGCCAGACGGTCGTTCTTCTCCATCTCCACAATCATGGGGGGAAGCACCACCTGCCATTCGCCTTGAAAACCATCTTTTCGTCCTGTCATAGGCACAAAAGTACAAAGAAATACTGAGACTGCAAAGAAAAAACGTAATATAATCCATCTTTTATGTGTGTTTTTTCTATCTGGAATATGCTGATAATGTTGTATCTTTGTAGGCGAAATATATAATCTAAACAAAAAGTAATATGGACAGCAATAGAAAAGGTTTACTATATTTTGCCTGTGCGGTGTCGGCAATGGGCGGTCTGCTCTTTGGCTATGACTGGGTGGTGATAGGCGGTGCCAAGCCGTTTTACGAGTTGTATTTCGGTATAGACTGTTCGCCATTGATGCAGGGCGTGGCCATGACTACCGCCCTTGTGGGATGCCTCTTTGGTGCAATGGTGGCAGGCGGTGCAGCAGACAGGTTCGGTCGTAAACCGTTGCTGATGGTGTCGGCAGTGCTCTTCACTGTGTCGGCGATTGCTACAGGATTGGCAGAAGACTTCACATTATTTAATATAGCACGTTTTATAGGTGGCATAGGTATTGGCGTGGCATCGGCACTGGCACCGATGTATATAGCAGAGGTTAGTCCGGCGAATATCCGCGGACGTATGGTGAGCCTGAACCAGATGACGATAGTCCTCGGAATACTTGCCGCACAGATAGTCAATATGCTGCTGGCACGCGATACAATGTCTCCAGATACCCAGGCGTGGAACGTAGGGTGGGGCTGGAGATGGATGTTCTGGGCAGAGACACCTCCGGCTGCATTGTTCTTGGTGATGAGTTTCTTTATACCCGAGAGTCCAGTGTATGTGAAGATGAAGGCAGCACCAATGCTTGTGGGTAAGAAGGCTGAGGCAGGACTGGGAGAACTGTTCCAGCCCAAATACAGGAAGGTGTTGTTGCTGGGACTCGTGATAGCAGTGTTCCAGCAGTGGTGTGGCACCAACGTCATCTTCAACTATGCACAGGAGATATTCGTAAGTGCCGGGTATGACGTTGACGGTATGTTTATCAATATAGTGATAACGGGTATAGCCAACGTGATATTTACCTTCGTGGCGCTATATACAATAGAGAGATGGGGACGCCGCACGCTGATGTTGATAGGTGCCGGCGGACTCGGACTGATATATCTTATACTGGGCGGCTGTTATCTTGCCGGGGTTACAGGCTTCATCATGGTGGCGCTCGTGGTATCGGCGATATCGGTATATGCCATGACTCTCGGTCCTGTCACATGGACTCTGCTGGCAGAGATATTCCCTAACCGCATACGTGGAATAGCGATGGCCACGTGTACCTTTGCCTTGTGGGTGGGTTGCTGTACGCTTACCTTCTCCTTCCCGCCGATGAATGCAGTGCTGGGTAGCAGCGGTTCCTTCTGGATATACTCCGCTATATGCATCTGTGCTTTCACCTTCCTGCTCAGAAATTGCCCTGAGACAAAGGGCAAGTCGTTGGAGGAACTGGAGAAAGAACTTGTTAGGGATAAAGAATAGAGGGTAAAGTGTAAAGTATAGAGCGGAGAGTGTGAAGAATTAAGAATTAAAGTATAAAGTATAAAGTATAAAGAAAACAATGGTAAAAGCTTGGAGAGAAAAAGTAACGATTCCGACTTATGAGGTGGGAGAGGCAGATAAGAATCCTATATTCCTTGAGAAACGTGTGTACCAGGGCTCAAGTGGCGTGGTATATCCTTATCCAGTGATAGAGTCGATAGCCGACAGTCCGGTACCTCATGAGTGGAATGCGGTGTGGCTGGAGAATGAATATATAAAGGTGATGGTACTGCCAGAGTTGGGTGGCAGGGTGCAGATGGCTTATGACAAGATAAGGCAGCGCCACTTCGTTTACTATAACCATGTGATAAAGCCTGCATTGGTGGGGCTGCTGGGTCCTTGGATTAGCGGCGGTATAGAGTTTAACTGGCCGCAGCATCACCGTCCTACAACATATATGCCGGCAGACTGTACCATAAAGGAGAACAAGGATGGCTCTGTCACGGTGTGGGTGAGTGAGATGGAGAAGATGTTCCACCAGAAAGGCATGGCAGGATTCACGTTGCGTCCGGGCTGTGCATATCTGGAGATTCACGGCGTGCTGTATAACCGCACTGATGTGCCACAGACATTCCTGTGGTGGGCTAACCCGGCGGTAGAGGTGAATGACCAGTACCAGTCTGTGTTCCCACCAGACATCAATGCCGTGTTTGACCACGGCAAGAGAGCAGTGTCATCATTCCCGATAGCCACCGGCACATACTATAAGATGGATTACTCTGCTGGCGTGGATATCTCCAACTACCGTAATATCGCCGTGCCTACGAGTTATATGGGCGTAAACAGCCGCTTTAACTTTGAGGGCGGATATGAGAATGACACGCAGGCAGGTATGCTGCATGTGGCATCACATCATTTCTCTCCGGGAAAGAAACAGTGGACATGGGGAAATGGTGACTTCGGTAGGGCATGGGACAGGAACCTTACAGATGAGGCTACCGCAGAGGAGATGGCTGAGTGGAAGGTGGACCGTAAGGGCTTCCGTCCGTACATAGAGCTTATGGCCGGAGTATATACAGAGAACCAACCGGACTTCACTTGGCTGATGCCTTATGAGGAAAAGCAATTCGTGCAGTACTTCATGCCATACCGTGAGCTTGGCGTTGTGAAAGAGGCGTCAAAGGACTTGCTCCTTAACATCAATAAGGTGGCAGACACAGGCAACGTGGAGTTTAAGGTGATGGCTACATCTAAGCAAGATGTAAGGGTAGTGCTGGTAACCGACGACGGTACTACGCTGTATGACAAACAGCAGACTCTTTCTCCAGAGATGGTATTGACGGAAAGCGTAGATGTGAAAGGAGCAGCATTTGATAACCTGAACCTGAGAATATATAAGACACTCTACGGCGAAGAGCGCGTAGTGTTGCAGTGGCATGCAGAGTCTGATGAGATACGTCCTATACCTGACAGTGCTGAGGCTGCCCTGCCAGTGGAACAGGTTAAGACCAACGAACAGTTGTTCCTTACCGGACAACATCTGGAGCAGTATCGTCATGCCACATGGAGTCCGGTGGATTATTACGAGGAGGCACTGAGACGTGATCCTAATGACGTGCGTTGCCTTAATGCCCTTGGCTTGTGGTATATACGTAAGGGACGTTTCGTGAAGGCAGAGGGATATCTGCGCAAGGCGGTACGCCTGATAACCAAGCGCAATCCTAATCCTTATGACAGCGAGCCTATATATAACCTTGCCCTCGCCTTGAAGTATCAAGGAAAGCTCAGCGAGGCTTACGAGCTATTCTGGAAATCTACGTGGAGTAAGGCGTGTGCCGATGCCGGCTACTTTGAAGCGGCAAAGATATCTGTGGCACAAGGCAGACTTGATGATGCCCTTGAAGAACTGAATCGCGGACTTGTTTATGGTGCGCACAATCAGAAGGCACTTGCCCTGAAGGCTGCGGTGCTCCGTAAGATGGGACGCAAGGACGAGGCCTTGAAAGTGTGTGAGCAGGCTCTGGATACAGACTTGTTCAACTATGGCTGCCGCTATGAACAGTATCTGCTTACAGACGACGAGAAGAAACTTGATGATATGAAGGAGATGATGGGCAGGTATGCGAAGCTCTCAGCCCAGGCACGGATGTGTGTTGCCAAGAACTATGATGAGGTGGCACTTGACTATAAGTCGGCAGGCCTCTCGGAAGAGGCTGCAGCCATCTGGAGCATGGCAATAGAGGCGGATGCCGCTACTCCTATGACATACTATTATATGGGTTGTTACGATAAGGCAGAGAAGACAGATTATACATACTGCTTCCCTAACCGTCCGGAGGATGTGATAGCTCTCGAGAGTGCTAAGCGCCTGAACCCCGGCGGAGCAATGGCTCCTTACTACCTTGGCTGCCTGTATTATGCTGCCCGCCAGTATGACAAGGCTGTAGAGAACTGGGAGTTGTCAGCAAGCCTTAATCCGAAGTTCCCTACCGTGTGGCGTAACCTCGCGTTGGCACGTTTCAATAAGCAGGACCGTCAGACGGAGGCTCTGGAATACATGGAGAAGGCATTCCACTTGGATGAGACCGATGCCCGTGTGCTGATGGAACTTGACCAGCTGTACAAACGCTTGCAGAAACCACATGCTGAGCGCCTTGCCATGTTGCAACGCTATCCGCAGCTGGTGGCTCAGCGTGATGACCTTATCCTTGAGGAGATAACCCTGCTCAACCAGACGGGTAAGTATGAGGAGGCCATGCGTAAGCTTGACAGCCACCAGTTCCATCCATGGGAGGGCGGCGAAGGCAAGGTGCCTGCACAATATCAGACGTGTCGTGTGGAGTTGGCTAAGCAGGCCATCAACGCAGGAAACTATGATAAGGCTGTGACGCTCTTGACAGAATGCCTGCAATATCCGCATCATCTTGGTGAGGGTAAGCTCTATGGCGCACAGGAGAACGACTTCTACTATTTCCTCGGCATAGCCTATGATGCCCTCGGTCTGGCAGGCAAGGCGCGTGAGTGCTGGGAGGAAGCCGTCAAAGGTCCGCAGGAGCCTGCCGCCGCTATGTACTATAATGATGCAAAGCCAGATAAAATATTCTATCAGGGACTGGCATTGTGTAAGTTAGGTCGCACAGGCGAGGCTAACGGACGCTTCTATAAGTTGGTGAACTATGGCAAGCAACATATATTCGAGAAACAGGTGATGGACTATTTCGCTGTTTCTTTGCCAGACCTGCTTATATGGGAAGACTCTCTCGACAGGAAGAACGAGATACACTGTAAGTATATGCTTGCCTTGGGCTATCTCGGTCTTGGCGATAAGGATAAGGCACGCCGTTACGCTGCAGAGGTGAGCGGTCTCGATATTAATCATCAAGGTATTCAGGCCTTGCAAACACTTGTTGATGGAAAATGAGAAAGACACTGTTGACTATATTATTGCTGGCCCTTGTCGGGGTCGTGGCAAAGGCTGAGGCTCCTAAGGTTACATGGGATAAGTATAGCCTTATGATAGACGGCAGGCGCGTGGTGCCTGTGATGGGAGAGGTGCATTACTCGCGTATCCCTGCCGATGAATGGCAGCGTGAGGTCAGGAAGATGAAAGAAGGTGGTGTTACCATCATAGCCACCTATGTGTTCTGGAACCATGTAGAGGAGGAAGAGGGCATATTCCGTTGGGACGGTCAGCGTGACCTTCGTCGTTTCCTCTCGGTGTGTCGTGATGAACAGATGCCGGTGGTATTGCGTGTTGGGCCGTTCTGCCATGGCGAGGTGCGTAATGGCGGCATACCCGACTGGGTGTTCTCAAAGGGCTGCAAGGTGAGGTCACAGGATGCTGTGTTCCTGTCACTCGTGGAGCGCTTATATCGCCAGATATTCACTCAGGTGCAGGGACTGCAGTGGAAAGACGGCGGTCCTGTCATCGCAGCACAGTTTGATAATGAGTATCGTGGCAGTGGTGATTACCTTATGGCATTGAAGAACATTGCCCATGGTATAGGCTTTGACCTGCCATTCTATACCCGCACTGGTTGGCCAGAATTGTCCAAGCCCGTGCCATACGGCGAGATGCTGCCGCTATACGGAGACTATGCCGATGGTTTCTGGGACAAGGAGACTAAGGAGTGTGTGGGTAACTATTACAAGGCTTTCCAGTTTAAGAACTTCCGCTCAAGTACGGCGATTGGTACAGACCTGCTGGGCAAGCAAGAGGAGAAGATAAACAAAGGTGATGAACAGTATCCTTACTTCACCTGCGAACTGGGTGGAGGCATGGCTACAGCCTATCATCGCCGTCCCTATATCTATCCGGAGGATACCTATTCCATGGCTCTCGTAAAGTTAGGTAGCGGCTCTAACCTCCTGGGATATTATATGTATCACGGTGGTGCCAATCCTGAAGGCAAACTCCATACACTCAATGAGGTGCAGACATCGCCGGCTACGGCTAACAATGACCTGCCTGTGTGTACGTATGACTTCCAGGCTCCACTGGGAGAGTTCGGTCAGACTAACGAGTCTTATTACCGTCTGCGTCCGCTGCATCTCTTTATGCAAGACTACGGCGAACTGCTGGCGCCTATGGAGGCTTCGTTCCCCTCTCCGCAGAATGTGCAGAAAGGTGACGATTCTGCTCTGCGCTGGGCATACCGCTCAAAGGATGGCAAAGGCTTTGTGTTCATCAATAACTATGAGCGACTGCAGAATCTCTCCGCGAAGAAGAATGTGGAACTTGAGGTGTGTGGCGTGAAGTTACCTAAACTGACAGTGCCCGCCGGCTGTATGGCTGTCTTCCCCATAGGGATAGACGGCATACGCTATGCCACATGTCAGCTGGTGGCGCGTCGCAATGGTATGATATACATGATGCAGATAAAGGGAATACCCTCCACTATCTGCATGCAGAACGGCAAGACCTTGAAGAATGTGAAACCTAAGGGCGCAAACACTCCGGTGTATAAGAATATATGTCTGTTGACGCAGGAGGAGGCAGAGAAACTGTTCCTTGACAGCGTGGCAAAACATGATGTCCTTGGTAAAGTGACATTCACAAAGGTAAAAGAGGCAGGCTCGCTGCGCACTGTAAAGAAAGGCAGGGCAAAGGTAGCTGAGGCTCCGGGCGAACAAGACTGGGAGCAGGCTGCGGTCTATAAGATAGCGTTGGACGAGACGGCAAGGCAGTCTGCGCGCCAGATGCTGAACATAGAGTATCAGGGAGACTGCGCACGTCTGTATGCCGATGGCAGACTCGTGGCAGACAACTTCCAGTATGGCCGTCCGTTCCTCTATGGACTGTGGCGTCTGCCTGCCGGCGTTAAGGAACTGGAGTTGCGCATACTGCCCATGCAGAGTGATATGCCGGTATATCTGCCTCGCGAGGCAGACAAGACTCCCGGTGAGAGTGTTAAGAGTATAACAGTAACTATAGAATAACAGTATGAGACATCTTCTGAGTATCTGCATTATAAGTATGTTGACGTTGCCATGCCTCTCGCAGAAGAGGATAGACCTCGCCGGCAGTTGGGAACTGGCAGTGGGTGAGGAGCAGCGTTACACAGACAATATCACCTTGCCGGGGTCTATGGTGACCAACGGCAAGGGTGATGATGTCACGGTCAACACAGTTTGGACGGGCTCTACATACGACTCGTCATATTACTTTAACCCATATATGCAGAAGTACAGGGAGGAGGGTAATGTGAAATATCCTTTCTTCCTCACGCCTGAGAAACGCTATGTGGGCAAGGCGTGGTACAAGAAGACTGTGCGTGTGCCGTCAGACTGGAAGGGTGAGCGTGTCACTCTCTTCCTCGAGAGACCGCATATAGAGACCACGGTGTATGTCAACGGCAAGGAGGCTGGACACCAACTCTCGCTCTCCGTGCCTCATCAGTATGATGTGACAGACTTTATAAAGCCCGGTAAGCGTAATGAGATTGTCATCTGTGTGTATAATGGCATAGAGAACGTTGGGGTGGGACAGGACTCACACAGCGTCACCGACCAGACACAGGGTAACTGGAACGGCATAGCCGGTAACATAGAGTTGACTACGGAACGCCAGCACGTAATCCGCATATTGCCCGACGTAGCCCGTCACAAGGCAACCATCGTCGTTGACGGTGAGAACCATGAGGTGTCGCTGGGCGATACTGTAAGGAGATGGAGTGAGTTTGACCCCTATCTCTATACTTGCACTATAGAGCATCATGGCAAACCGCTCAATGTAACCTTCGGTGTAAGGGACGTGACGGTAAGCGGCAGGGATATATATGTTAACGGCAAGCCGGTGTGGATGCGCGGCACTGTGGAGAACTGCTGCTTCCCTGAGACCGGCTATCCTCCCACTGACGAGGCAAGTTGGATGCGTGTGTTCGGCAAGATAAAGGAGTACGGACTTAACCATGTGCGTTTCCATTCCTATTGTCCGCCAGAGGCTGCCTTCGTAGCGGCAGACAAGCTCGGCATCTACCTGCAGCCGGAGGGACCGTCATGGCCTAACCACGGCGTGAAACTGCGCGCAGGGCAGGTGATAGACAAGTACCTGTTGGAAGAGTCCAAGCGCATAATTGATACCTATGGACACCATCCTTCGTTTGTAATGATGGCAGCAGGTAATGAGCCGGCAGGCAACTGGGTAAGCTATTGTAACGACTGGGTAAAGGAGATGAAGGCTTATGACCCTTCACGCATATACTGCGGTGCCTCGGTAGGTGGCGGCTGGGCATGGGACGGCGGCTCCGAGTACCATGTGAAAGGTGGTGCAAGGGGACTGGATTGGAACAGTCATGCCCCACATTCTGATGATGACTACCTGTCACAGATAGAGTTTCCGCGTAATTATAAGGACAGCCAGCCTAACCAGTCACCGATAATAGCCCATGAGCAGGGACAGTGGTGCGCTTTCCCAGACTTTAAGGAGATACCACAATATACTGGAGCCTACAAGGCAAAGAACTTTGAGATATTCCGCGACCTTCTGCGAGACAACGGCATGGAGGGACAGGCAGAGAAGTTCCTCATGGCAAGTGGCAAACTGCAGACACTGGCATACAAGTATGAGATAGAGCGTAACCTGCGCACACCTGACTATACAGGCTTCCAGCTCCTCGGTCTTAATGACTACAGCGGTCAGGGTACGGCCCTGGTGGGTGTCCTCAATGTTCATTGGAAGGAGAAAGGCTATGTCGCTGCAGACGAGTGGAGGGAGTTCTGCTCTCAGGTGGTACCGCTGGCACGTTTCCCTAAGTTCGTGTATGCGGCATCTGACACCCTGACGGTGCCTGTGGAGGTGTATAACGCTTCTGGTACAGAAATCAGCGGTGCCGTGACAAGATATACCATCCTTGACGAGTCAGCAACGGTGATAGCTGGCGGCGAACTCTCAAGTGCCGTCCTGCCCGAAGGCAAGAACATACCAGTGGGAACGGTGTGCTTCCCCCTTGACAGTATAAAGAAGGCGTCAAAGCTTACGCTGCGTGTAGTGGCAGGCGGGGTAGGACTTAACCAGTGGGACTTCTGGGTATATCCTGATACCGAGAGCGCTGAGACTACCGTGTATGTCTCTGATACGCTTGACGCAAAGACCGAAGAGGTGCTGAGGCGTGGCGGTACGGTGCTCCTTACCGCTGCCGGCAAGGTAAGGCTGGGCAGTGATGTGAAGCAATACTATCTGCCGGTGTTCTGGAACACCAGCTGGTTTAAGATGCGTCCGCCACATGTCACGGGTGCGAGCATAGACACATCTCATCCACTTTTCAAGTATGACTTCCCTACGGATGACTGGAGTAACCTTAACTGGTGGGAACTGCTCAACAGAGCTCAAGTGATGAACCTCATGGAGTTCCCGGCAGACTATCAGTCGCCTGTGCAGCCTATAGACACATGGCACGTGTCACGCAAGCTGGGTATGCTGATAGAGGCCAATGTGGCTGGCGGCCGTCTGCTTATGACTACAATGGATATAAGCAGTGACCTGTCCCACCGTCTGGTGGCGCGCCAGATGCGTAAAGCCATACTGAGCTATATGCAGGGTAGTGAGTTCCGCCCGTCACTGACTGTTGACATAGATTGCATAAGACACCTCTTTACCAATGACGCGCCAAAGGTGGATATGTACACCAATGACTCGCCAGACGAGTTGAAACCTAAGTTGAAATAAGTATAAATAGTTTTTAGCTGATAGCCGCCCAGTCCACGCTTGACTTGCGTAGTTCCTGCAGGCGGTTCCAAAGGATGGCATGCTGCGGAGCGTTGCAGTCGGGATCCACGTCGATTACCTTCTGCGCCTCCTCACGTGCCATTTGTACTAACTGTCCGTCCTGAGCTATGTTGGCTATCTTCAGGTCAAAGGCCATGCCGCTCTGCTGTGTACCTTCAAGGTCGCCGGGACCGCGCAGCTTGAGGTCGGCCTCGGCAATGCGGAAGCCATCGTTGGTCTCACACATTATATTTATGCGCTTGCGTGTCTCGGTTGACAGCTCCCTGCCGCTTACGAGTATGCAGTAAGACTGGTCGGCACCTCTGCCCACACGGCCGCGCAACTGGTGAAGCTGTGACAGTCCGAAGCGCTGCGCCTCCATTATCACCATCACGCTGGCGTTAGGCACGTTCACACCCACCTCTATCACGGTGGTGGCTACGAGCATCTGCGTCTCTCCCTTGGCAAAGCGCTGCATCTCTGCCTCCTTCTCCTGAGGCTTCATCTTGCCGTGCACCTTGCTCATATTATAGTCGGGAAATACGTTCTGTAGGTGTGCAAAGCCTGCCTCCAGGTCCTGCAGGTCCATTTTCTCACTCTCTTTTATAAGCGGATATACCACATACACCTGTCTCCCTTTTGCCACCTCGGTGCGTATGCCCTTATACAAGCTCACCGTCTGGTCCTCATATCTGTGGAGAGTCTGTATAGGCTTGCGTCCCGGCGGCAGCTCGTCAATGACGCTTACGTCAAGGTCGCCGTATATCGTCATGGCCAGTGTGCGCGGTATGGGTGTGGCCGTCATTACGAGAATGTGCGGTGGATTGCTGTTCTTTGCCCACAACTTGGCTCTCTGTGCCACACCGAAACGGTGCTGCTCGTCAATCACGGCAAGCCCCAGGTTGCGGAACTGCACGTTGTCCTCTATCACGGCATGGGTGCCTATCAGAATATTCACGTCGCCGCTAATCAGCCCCTCCATCACCTCCTTGCGCTTCTTGCCCTTGACTATTCCTGTAAGCAGTTCCACACGCACGTCAAGGTCATGCAGGAATTCTTTTATCGTGGCAAGGTGCTGCTCTGCCAATATCTCGGTAGGAGCCATCATCACAGCCTGGAAACCGTTGTCTATGGCTATCAGCATCGCCATGAGTGCCACGAGTGTCTTGCCCGAGCCCACGTCGCCCTGTATAAGGCGGTTCATCTGCCGTCCGGTGTTCATGTCATGCTGTATCTCCCGGGTAACCCTCTTCTGTGCGCCTGTCAGTTCAAAGGGCAGGTTGCGGTCGTAGAATTCCTTGAAAGCCTTGCCAACCTTAGGCAGCAGGTAACCCTTGTATTTGCGGCGGTTGTTCTGCGTGTAGCGTAGTATGTTGAGTTGCACATAGAACAGTTCCTCAAACTTCATTCTCTCTCTCGCATGCTGCATCTCATACTGGTTGTGCGGATAGTGTACGCGCCTTATGGCTTCGTCCCTGCTTACGAGGTGCCGGCTCTTGATGATAAAGTCGGGCAGAGTCTCTGGCAGTGGCGGTAACTTGCTGAGCAGCGTCTTCATGATGCGCTCCATGGTGCGCGATGTTATGCCGGTCTTCTTCATCTTCTCAGTGGTGATGTAGTAAGGCTGCATACCCATATCGTTCAGTTCCAGCGTGCTGGCATCGTCAATGTCGGGGTGGCTTATCTGGTATCGGCTGTTGAATATGGTCGGCTTGCCGAATATGATATATTCCTTGCCTACCTTGTAGTTCTCTGTAACCCATCTTACTCCTGAGAACCATACGAGGTCGATGACGCCTACACCGTCAGAGAAGTGTCCCACCAGACGCTGTTTGCGCGGTCCCATGTCAAAGGTCTCGTATGACAGTATCTTACCCTTGAGCTGCACGAAAGGCATGTCGGGGGTAAGCTCGCGTGTGGAGTATATCCTGCTGCGGTCCACATATTTATATGGATAGTATTCCAGCAGGTCGCCGAAGTTGTTGATGCCCAGCTCTGTGCTGAGTATCTTCTTGCGCTTGGGCCCCACACCCGGCAGATACATTATGTCTTGTTCAAGAATGGAGTTCATGTTACCTGTGATGCAAAGATAATAATTAATTTTTTAAAGTGCAAGGCTGAGTTGTCAAACTTAGTGCATTTTTCTTAAAGATGTTAAAAGATGATGGGGATGTAGTTTGTTGTTTCAGATTTTTTTATTACCTTTGCACTCGCAAATTCGCTAAGGCGACCATGAGCCTGTTT
>DFLE01000059.1:0-9129 GCA_002373375.1 Prevotellaceae bacterium UBA3627 | reverse complement strand
TGAGCCTGTTTTACAGACACTCATTATTTGCATCGTGCGAAGAAGCACTCGCAAATTCGCTAAGGCGGCCATGAGTCTGTTTTACAGACACTCATTATTTGCATCGTGCGAAGAAACAGTCGCAGAAAGATAAGAAGGTTTTTATAAATAAATACAGATATGGAATTTTTAACAAACGAAAAGCTTACTATCGTCGGTGCAGGCGGTATGATCGGTTCTAACATGGTTCAGTCAGTGCTTATGCTCGGACTGACTCCTAACATCTGTCTTTACGACATCTTTGAGCCAGGTGTTCACGGCGTAGCAGATGAGATGGCACACTGTGCCTTCCCTGGTGCCAACATCACTTGGACCGTTGATCCACGTGAGGCTTTCACAGGTGCTAAGTACATCATCTCTTCTGGTGGTGCACCTCGTAAGGAAGGCATGACACGTGAGGACCTTCTCAAGGGTAACTGTAAGATTGCTGCTGAGTTCGGCGACTTCATCAAGCAGTACTGCCCAGACGTTAAGCACGTGGTGGTAATTTTCAACCCAGCTGACGTAACAGCTCTGACAGCTCTTATCCACTCTGGCTTGAAGCCTAACCAGCTCACTTCTCTCGCTGCTCTTGACTCTACACGTCTGCAGCAGCAGCTGGCTCTGGAGTTCAACGTACAGCAGGACAAGGTTACTGGTGCACACACATACGGTGGTCACGGTGAGCAGATGGCTGTATTCGCTTCACAGGTAAAGGTTGACGGCAAGCCTCTGGCTGACCTCCCTCTCTCTGCTGAGCGCTGGGCTGAGATTAAGCACAATACAATACAGGGTGGCTCTAACATCATCAAGCTGCGCGGACGCTCTTCTTTCCAGAGCCCTGCTTATCAGGCTGTGAAGATGATTGAGGCTGCTATGGGAGGCGCTGAGTTCACTCTGCCTGCTGGATGCTACGTTAACTGCGACGAGTGCGGTTACAAGAACGTGATGATGGCTATGCCTACAAAGATTACTAAGGACGGTGTGTCTTACACTAAGCCTGTAGGTACAACTGACGAGATTGCAGCCCTCAACTCTTCTTACGAGCACCTGCAGAAGATGCGTGACGAGATTATCTCTCTCGGCATCATCCCTGCTGTTGAGGATTGGAAGACTCTCAACCCTAACCTCTAAGAACTGTTCTTTCCCCTCTTGATGTGTGGGGAGAGGCTATGATAAAGAAATCCGTGCAAACCATTCGGTTTGCACGGATTCTTTTTTTTCTCTTACAGCGGGCGGCTTGCCAGAGTCCCCAATGACGATAGGGGAGTTAGTTGGCTGTTCCCACCTATGTATTATTTCGCCTCCGCTATTACCTCTATCTCTACCAACGCTCCTTTAGGCAACGTCTTGACGGCCACGGCAGAGCGTGCCGGGTAAGGCTCGGAGAAGAACTCCGCATACACGGCGTTCATGTCGGCAAAGTCATTCATGTCGGCAAGGAACACTGTCGTCTTTATGACATCTGCCATAGATACGCCGGCCTCCTTCAATATCGACTGCACGTTAGTCAGCGACTGACGTGTCTGCTCTTTTATACCACCCTCAGGGAACTGTCCCGTAGCAGGTATGATAGGAATCTGTCCGGAAGTATAGACAAGGCCACCTACTTTTATAGCCTGACTGTACGGACCAATAGCTGCTGGAGCTTCTTTAGTACTGATAACTGTTTTCATCTTTCTGTGTATATTAGGTTACAAAATTTTCTCAAACGTCCTTCTTGTCTTTTCTCTTTGATTATGGCTTATGAACTATGCATTCTTTTCGTCGGCCTGTGGTCTTTGTAAAAGCGTCACTGCGTGCCGAGCGATGCATTATGAATTCTGCATTATGAATTCTGCATTATGAATTCTGCATTCTGCATTATGCATTCTGCATTATGCATTATGCATTCTCTGCAAAAGTACATAATTTCTTTCAAACTACCGCTCTTTTGTGAGTTTTTTTTCGTGTCATAGCGAGGACGGCGTGTGCCGTCCCCGCCGCGTGGTGGCGGAATGTCAGAAGCCGAACTTAGTCCTCTGCCTCGGTGTCTCTATCGGAACAATGTCATCAGGTGTCAGCGTGAGCAACTGGAACTTGTCCTCGGGCTGCTGTCTCACGCATCTCGCGGCGTGCTGCATGTATATCCTGTCGAGCAGGTTGGTTATGTAGCGCGCATTGCCCCACGTCTCGGGGTCTCTTACCTCGTAGGCCTGTGTCAGCGTGGTGCGATACTTCGTCCATGCCTCGTCGGTGAAGCTGTAGTGATAGTCCCTCACGCGGCACTGGGTAATCTCAAGCAGTTCGTCAACGGTGAAGTCGTTGAACTCAAACTTGTTGGGGAAGCGTGACAGCAGTCCCGGGTTGGTGTTGAGCAATCTCATCATAGGTTCCCGGTAGCCGCACAGCACCACCGCTATGTCGCGCTGTGTCTCGTCTGCCAGAATGTTCATCAGCAGCTGTATCACCATGCGGCCGGGGTCGTGGTCGTTCTTGCTGTTCAGCAGGTAAGCCTCGTCTATCATCAGCACGCCGCCCTTGGCCATTTCCACCACTTGCCTGATGGAACGCTCCTCGTCACCCCACAGCGTGCCGATGAAGGTGCCGCGGTCACACACCACCACGTGGCCTTTTGACAGCGCGCCGCTCTGGTGCAACAGTGAGCCGTATATCTTGCATACGGTGGTCTTGCCGGTGCCAGGTCGCCCCAGAAACAGGCTGTGCAGCGATATATGGTGTTGCCTGTTCCGGGGAAAGTTCTTCCTCATCATCTGGTTAAAGCTCGTCAGCGCCACAAGGTCGTCCATCCTCTGTTTTATGTCGGCACACCCCACGAGCTTGTCCAACTCTCTTCTGGGGTTGGCTATGGGACGCAGTATCTCTACCTTCACGCTGTTGTTGTCGTTCTGCTCCACGTTGCCGTCGGGGAAGGTCATGTTGTCAATGCTTTCGCCGCTCCCGGTGTCGCAGACGCTGGTGTCACCGTCGTCGTCATTACCGTTGGTGTCATCGTTGTCATCGTTGTTGTCGCCTTTATCCGTGGACGGGTTTTCGCTGGATGGGCTGTTGTCATCAGTCAGCAGGCTGTTGAGCATTCTCTCGAAGTCATTATCCTCTTCCTCTTCCTCCTTCTCCTCCAGAGGCTCCTCTTCCTCCTCCTCGTGACCAAACATCACCGTGATGTCGTCAACAATCGGCTTGCCGGGCAGGTCATTATCCTCGTTTACCCTTATTTTCCTGCGCTTCATGCCCTTCACCCCGTCAATCACCATGACACCGGTCTTATTCCATACGGAGTTGTAAATAACTGAGTCTCTGAACTCCTCCTCCGTCAGCAGCAGACCGAATACTTTCGTGTCGCTGTAGTATTTACTCAGTGTCATCTGGGTAGTCATGACGGCCTCGGTCAACTTCCAGTAAGCGTCTTCGCCAGACAATATCTGGTCGGTGGCGTTCTTGGGGTAGTGCAGCTGCACTATCACAACGCTGTCAGAGTCAGCATAAACGTAGAGTGAGGTGTTTGTGAGCACTGGAGCGAGCTCAGTGAGGTGAGTAGAGTAAACGGCATAGTTGACGGCCATTGCGTCCAAGTGTTTCCAAATAGTTTTTCTTGTAGGTTTCTGAAAATCGTCGATAAGTCTGTATTTTCTCATAAGTTACACATAAATAATAGTCATGCAAAACAAAAAACATACATATACCCTATATATAATGTATAGGGCGCAAGAGTACAGGGCTGGTGCGTGTGTACGCGTCAGCCCGTGGCATCTTGATAGAGTAGCTCGTTTGTGGGAGATGCTCTATCACACAAAACAATCATTGTAGCAATATTTCAAAGAACACTGCAACCGACGGGGTATAATCCTCCCCTGATAAGCCAAACTGAGGTGTCACCCCCTGTCAGGAATCATTTTGTCGTCTGGTCGCTTTCATGGTCTTTTCTTTTAATATTACTACAATTTTTATGTGATAGAATTTTGTTTCCGCGGCAAAGGTAAGAAGAATAATTTGTTCCGCCAAGAAAAAATGAAAATATTTTTTCGCAAGTGAGACAGGTTCGCTTGGATTGAAAAATCAAAGTGTAAGCATAATTATTAAAATTCTAACAATATGTAAACTTTTATATTAAAATTATAACGCGAATTACTAACAACTGTTAAATACTCCATGACATCGTAAAAGCTATGCTTTCAGGGCGTGAAAGCTATCATATTACACTGTAAAAGCTATCACTTTACATCGTAAAGTGATAGCTTTCATTTTGTCATTTCATAGCTTTTGGTTTTTGATGCATTTTTGAGGTATATTTTCATGCAATTCTTTCTCATTAATGACAGAATATTTTCTCAGTCTGCATCATTTTCAATTATTTTTTGTAAATTTGCCGTAGAACTATATACTTCCATCCTGACAATGTCTAAAAGATGACGCAAGAAAATAAGGACATATTGCTAAAATTACTCAGCAAGCATCAAGAACTGGGCTTGTCTGAACAGATAGACTACGAGAAATTCTACCTGTACTCTATTATCACCCATTCCACAGCCATTGAGGGAAGCACCGTGACAGAGGTGGAGGCCCAGCTGTTGTTTGACGAGGGTATAACTTCAGGAAAGCGTAGTATAGTAGAACAGAACATGAATCTTGACCTGAAGACAGCATACGAATATGGGAGCGTCTGGATAAAACGCCATGAAGACATTACCGTAGAATCTCTTATCCGTCTGGCCTCTAAAGTAATGGCTCGTACGGGGTCGGAATACAATTCTCTCGGAGGCCATTTTGATGCTTCAAGGGGAGAGCTTCGCAAACTTAATGTAACAGCCGGGGCTGGTGGACGTTCATATATGAGCTATCTGAAAGTGCCACAACGGCTTGAAACCTTCTGCAGAGAACTGAATGCACGTCGCAAGGCTCTTGATACCTCCGATATATGTGCCATATACGACCTCAGCTTCTGGGCTCACTTCGAACTTGTTACGATACATCCCTGGGCTGATGGCAACGGACGCACCTGCAGACTGCTTATGAATCTCTTGCAAATGGAGCATGACGTGTTACCTACAAAAGTATTGAAGCAGGACAAGGCAGAATACATCCAAGCCCTCATTGACACACGAGAGGAAGAAGACGTCAATATCTTCCTTGATTGCATGGCTCGTCTTCACATCTCCCATCTCCAAAGCGAAATACAACAGTTCGAGAAATCCATATCATAAGAGAGTTTCCAGAATCTAAAACAATAAACAAAGAAAGTGGGGAGAATAGTTCCTGCTATAGGAAATAAAGTTGAACAAATAATGTATAAAGAATAGATGACACCTATGAAAGACTGCATTATTCACACTGGGATATACGAGCAGATTATCAACCGACTCTTTCATTTGAAATTGAAGAATGTGGATGCTAATCGTTTCTATATAGGCAAAAAGCAAATAACCAAAGACGATGCAGTGCACATACTAAGCAAGTATCTTCAGCATTTGATAGAGGTTGCCTTTGTCGGAATGCCGGAGGAACAGGAATCTGAAAAATATACAGAGTTCGTGAACTGTGTTATCAAGATGTTGGGCAGTAAGTTCAATGTGGAAGATACGGAACTGGATTTGATTGATGCACAAAAGAGCATTCTTACAGCTGTTGTTGACCGTACGAATTGTGAATATCCTGATATAGAAGAACATCTTAGATCTATTACGCCAGTTACCACCTTGAGTAGAAGCGCCTTGTTCTTTGGCGGTCAGAGCCCCGTCGATATGGAGAGCGAGTTGAATAGGGAGATACTTTGTGCGGATGAAATATGCTGGGTTGTTTCGTTCATCAAAACGAGCGGATTGAACCTATTGTGGAATAGCTTGAAGAAGTTTACACAGTCTGGCAAGCATTTACGCATTATCACAACGACCTATACCGGTGCTACGGATTATGATGCAATCGCAAGGTTGGCTACATTGCCCAATACAGAAATAAAGATTTCGTATGATGGGACGCAGGATCGTCTGCACGCCAAATCTTACATCTTTTTACGTAACTCGGGGTTTCATACCGCTTACATTGGCTCGAGCAACCTGTCTCGCTATGCATTGAAAGATGGTAAAGAATGGAACTTCAAGGCTACACAATTTGAACTGCCACAGGTTATTGAAGAAGTGCGCGATTCGTTTGAAACCTATTGGCGTGACGAGACGTTTGAAGCCTTCATTCCTGGCGTGAGCGATGAACGACTAAAGAAAGCTCTGGGGGCCGATTGGGAAACACCTTTGCTTGATTTCTCAGCACTCGACCTGATGCGTGCGAAAGATTATCAACAAGAGATTCTGGAGAAACTTGATGTAGAACGTAGCGTACATGGTCATTATCGTAATCTTGTAGTTGCAGCAACAGGTACGGGTAAAACAGTCATAGCTGCATTTGACTTCAAACGCTATCGTGAGGCACATCCCGATAGTCATTTCCTCTTTATTGCCCATCGACAGGAGATATTGACGCAAGCGATGCGTACATTCCGCATCGTACTAGACGACCCTAACTTTGGTAGCGTATGGGACGGTAATAATGAGCCGACCAGTTATCAACATGTGTTCGCGAGTAAGGACACGTTGCGCAATCGTATAGATAGTCTTCAACTGACGGAGGATTATTACGATTACATGGTAGTGGACGAAGTTCATCATATAGTTGCCCCGACCTACGTTAAACTGATGACATGCTTCAAGCCACAGATTCTGCTAGGCCTTACGGCAACGCCAGAACGTACCAACGAGCAAGAAGATATTACGGTATTCTTTGATGGCCACATTTCGGCAGAAATTCGTCTTCCTGCTGCCTTGAATGCGGGGTTGCTCGCACCTTTCCATTATTATGGCATTCCTGACAATGTTGATTTGTCAGAGGTGAAATGGAGTGGACATGGATATGATGTAGCAGAATTATCGCACATCTATACCCAGAATGATTTCCGCACGGGGCTCATATTGAAGAAGATGCAAGAATACATTGGCAATAGTCGTCTGCATAAGGTACGCGCCCTTTGTTTCTGTGTAGATAAAGAACATGCCAAATTTATGAATGCAAAGTTTACACTTGCTGGTTTGAAAACTGCTGTGTTGACAAGTGATGATAATGACCATCACCGTCGTTTTGTGAAGCGTCAGTTACAAACAGGTGCCATCAACTATTTATTTGTTGTTGACCTTTTTAACGAAGGTGTGGATATTCCGGAAATAGATACTGTTCTCTTTTTGCGACCAACAGAGAGTGCTACTGTGTTTTTACAACAGTTTGGACGCGGACTCCGTCTGCATAAAGATAAAGACCACCTAACAGTCCTTGACTTTGTAGGTCATTCTCGAGCAGAGTTCAGTTACAAAGAACGCTTTGAATCGCTTATTGGACGTCATTCGCGTTCTATTCTAACCGAGATAAAAGAAGGATTCCAAAATGCTCCGTTTGGCTGCAAGATTATCCTTGAGGAGAAAGCGAAGGAGGAGATTATTGCCAATATCGAAGGCTATCTCCGTAGTTTGAACAAGAATCGCATTATCAAGGAAATTGCTGCATACTATGAGGCTAACAAAGAAACGTTCTCTTTGAGTGGATTCCTTGCATATAGTCATATACCTTTCCACAAAATTTATGGTTCGTTGACTTGGGGGGGAATGTGCCAGTTAGCTGGTGTGCGAAAGAATGTGTCTCCCCATGCAGCACTCATCAAGTTTGCTGTGACTAAAAAATGGCTTGCAACGGATTCGTATTCTTATTTTACGCAGTTGTTGCAGTTTGCCGAAAGTGGCTTTGAGTGTTCTACGGAGAACTTTACCGAGATGGAAAGACGTTATGCTATAATGTTTTATTATGATCTGTTTGATACTGCGGGTGGTTATGCAAGTATTGCAGAAATGTTTCATGACTTATCTAATGACAAATTGTTCGTACAAGAGATAAAAGAGGTTATAGGATTTCTACGTGACAGATGTTCTGCACCAGAAAAAGAAGACAATTCAATTTATAACGATTGGAATCCTTTACGTTTGCATGGTATTTATACAAAAGCGCAGATACAAGCTGCATTAGGGCTTTCAACACTTGAAAGAAAATCGCCTTCACGCGAGGGAGTAGAACGATTGAAACCGATAAAACTTGAAGCTATGTATGTTGATATCATCAAGAAACGAGAGGAAGGTTCAACGACAGCTTACAAAGATTTTGCACAAAATCGAGAATTCTTCCATTGGGAAACGCAGAATCGTGTTCGAGAGGGTAGCCGCGAAGCAGAAGCATATCGTAAAGGAGAAAACAACATGTTGTTATTTGTCCGTCAGCAAGTCGAACATCCCGATTATGGCTGTAGAATGGGATTTACATACCTTGGTCAAGTGACAATGAAGAGTATGGAAGGCTCTATGCCTATGCAGATAGTATGGCATCTTAATACTCCTATGTCTGAAGCGACATATGCCTTTGCAAGTCAGTATAAAGCAATTGGTTGATAGATATGGAAGGACATAAGACAATCGAAGTAGTAGCAGCGGTTATCCGCAAAGATGATAAGATTTTCGCCACCCAACGGGGATACGGCGAGTGGAAGGACTGGTGGGAGTTTCCTGGAGGAAAGATGGAACCGGGAGAGACACCGGAGGAGGCCCTGGAAAGGGAGATACGTGAAGAACTGTCAACGGATATCAGCGTGGATGAGTTCCTTTGTACGGTGGAGTATGACTACCCGAAGTTTCATCTGGTGATGCACTGCTATAAGTGCTCATTTATGACGGAGTCGCTTCACCTGAATGAGCATGAGGCAGCCAAGTGGCTCGGAAAGGAGGAACTGACAAGCGTGAAATGGCTACCAGCAGATGTGGAGGTAATAGAGAGATTGCTGCTGAAATTGGGAAGTCAGAGCGAACCGTCAAAACAATTACCATAGCATTGCAAGAGAAGAACATTCTACGTAGAGTGAATGGTAAAAGAAATGGCTATTGGGAATTTGTTGAAGATTCTATTCAACAAGAAAGTAATATAGACAAAAATGAGTAATATACAAGATACAAACAACATCCCCGAACTCCAATCTCCTTTCGAACAGTTGAGAGAGGTTGATGCCGATGGCAAGGAATGGTGGAACTCACGCAA
>DFLE01000052.1 GCA_002373375.1 Prevotellaceae bacterium UBA3627 | reverse complement strand
ACTACAACTGGATGATGTCGTTTACCGAGAAGGTCTTGGAGGAGATATGTGTAGCTGTCAACGGTAAGCCAGAGACAGTGATTGACGGTAAGACAATATCGTTCAAGGCTCCGTTCCGTCGTCTGCCTATACTTGACGCCATCAAGGAGAAAACAGGCTTTGACTGTAACGGTAAGACAGAGGAAGATATACGTAACTTCTGTAAGGAGAAGGGTATGGAGGTAGATGAGACCATGGGTAAGGGTAAGCTCATAGACGAGCTCTTTGGCGAGTTCTGTGAGGGTACGTTTATTCAGCCTACATTCATTACAGACTATCCTGTGGAGATGTCACCGCTTACAAAGATGCACCGCTCAAAGCCGGGACTGACAGAGCGTTTTGAGTTGATGGTAAACGGTAAGGAGCTTGCAAATGCATACTCAGAGCTTAACGACCCGATAGACCAGGAAGAGAGATTCATTGACCAGATGAAACTTGCTGACAAGGGTGATGATGAGGCTATGATAATAGACCATGACTTCCTGCGTGCATTGCAGTATGGTATGCCGCCTACCAGCGGTATCGGCATAGGCATAGACCGACTGGTGATGCTGATGACAGGTAAGTCATTCATACAAGAGGTGCTCTTCTTCCCACAGATGAAGCCGGAAGCAAAGACTCCACAGAGCTCTGTGGCAGAATGGGCAGAGGTAGGCGTAAGCGAAGAGTGGGTGCCGGTATTGCGTAAGGCAGGCTTTAACCTTGTGCAGAATATCAAGGAAGAGAAAGCACAGGGACTGCAGCAGAAAATCGGCGATATAGTAAAGAAATACAAACTTGAGATGCAGAAGCCTTCTGTAGCTGATATACAGGGTTGGATAGATAAGGCGGCAGAGGCGTAGAAATATGTTTGACTGCGGAAAGATAGCTATAATAGGTGGCGGCAGTTGGGCAACGGCCATCGCAAAGATTGTGGTGAACAATACTCACCACATAGGGTGGTATATGCGTAGGGATGACCGTATAGAGGATTTCAAACGCATGGGACACAACCCCGCTTATCTCACGAGTGTGCATTTTAATCTTAATGAAATCACGTTCACATCTGATATCAACCAGATAGTGCGTGATTATGACACGCTTGTGTTTGTGACGCCGTCGCCTTATTTGAAAAACCATCTCAGGAAACTGAAGCAGAATATACGTGATAAGTTTATCGTTACTGCGATAAAGGGTATAGTGCCAGATGAGAACCTGGTGTGCTCGGAGTATTTCCATGAGGTGTATGATGTGCCATACGACAACCTCGCATGCATAGGCGGTCCGTCTCATGCGGAAGAGGTGGCTATGGAGAGGCTGTCATACCTTACAATCGGTTGCTCTGACAAGGACAAGGCAGAGAAATTTGCCGGAGTGCTGAAGGGCAGATTTATCAAGACAAAGATATCTACAGATGTTATAGGCATAGAATACTCGTCTGTATTGAAAAATGTATATGCCATTGCTGCTGGTATCTGCTCTGGTTTGAAATACGGAGACAACTTCCAGGCGGTGCTTATGGCCAACGCTCTGCAGGAGATGTCGCGTTTCCTTACGTGTGTCCATCCTATAGAACGCCGTATAGAAGACTCAGTATATATAGGCGACCTGCTTGTTACCGGGTACTCTAATTTCTCGCGCAACAGGACTTTCGGAACTATGATAGGTAAAGGATATAGCGTGAAGTCGGCACAGATAGAGATGGAGATGATAGCAGAGGGATATTTCGGCACCAAGTGTATGAAGGAGATTAACAGGCATCTGCATGTTAATATGCCGATACTTGATGCTGTATATAACATACTGTATGAGCGTATAACCCCAGAGGTTGAGATTAAGTTGTTGACAGACTCTTTCAGATAAGGGAAAGAACGAAAAGGCCATAGCTCTTAGCCTGTAACTCTTGACTCATAACTCTTAACTCATAACTTAGAATTATGATACTACGTGAACAATACATTGCGTCGCCAGAACGCTATGCGGAAGAGGACAGAATGTACCGCCGCTGCGGAAAATCCGGCGTACTTTTGCCAAAGATAAGTCTCGGTTTCTGGCATAACTTCGGATATGCAGACCCGTGGGAGCGTCAGCGTGAGATAACGCACTATGCCTTTGACCACGGTATAACGCATTTTGACTTGGCTAATAATTACGGTCCGCCGTATGGCGCTGCCGAAGAGAATTTCGGTAAGCTGATGGATGATGATTTCCGACCGTATCGTGATGAATTGTTCATAGCCACGAAGGCTGGATATGATATGTGGCAGGGGCCTTACGGCAACTGGGGTTCAAGGAAATATCTCATGGCAAGCGTTGAGCAGAGTCTTAAGCGTATGCGCCTGGATTATGTGGATTTGTTCTACAGTCACCGCTATGACCCGGAGACCCCGTTAGAGGAGACCTTGCAGGCTTTGGTGGATATCGTCAGACAAGGTAAGGCTCTGTATGTGGGAATATCCCGCTGGCCGTTAGAGGCTCTGAAGAAAGCCAAGGAGTACCTCAGTGCTCATGACGTGCCTCTGTTGATATACCAAGGTAGGATAAATATGATAGACCGTGCGCCTATAGAGGAAGGAATACTTGATTATTGTGCAGATAACGGTATAGGATTTATATCCTTCTCGCCATTGGCGCAGGGACTACTGACAGATAAATACCTTAACGGCATCCCAGAAGGCTCGCGCATGACACACAGTGTGTACCTTACGGCTGACAGGTTGACGCCAGAGCTTGTGCAGACACTGAGACAAATGGCAGAGGAAGCCCGACAAGAGGGACATCCGTTGGCTGACAAGGCTTTGAAATGGGTATTGGGACAACGAGGCGTTACTTCCGTACTTGTGGGCGTGAGCAAGGTTGAGCAGTTAAAACGTAATATAGAGACGGTATTGTGAATTTACCGGAGTATAAGGACATAAAGATACGAAAGACGCAGAATGGGAAGTACGAGGTACTTGACATCCTGCGTCATCGTTTTGTGTCGCTGACACCAGAGGAGTGGGTGCGACAGCATTTCGTAAACTTTCTGGTTACGGAGAGGCAGTACCCGGCAGCGTTGATGGCTAACGAGATAGAGATTTGTGTAGGCGACAAGCGGCTGCGTTGTGACTCTGTGTTGTTTGACCGCGGCGGCAAACCGCTGATGATAATGGAGTATAAGGCGGAAAGCGTGACGCTCACTGCTGATGTGGTAAGGCAGATTATGACATATAATATGATGCTCCATGCGCCTTACCTCACGGTGAGCAATGGCACCAACCATTTCTGCCTGTTCCACGATAAGGAGGCTGGCAGGTGGGTGCGGTTGCCCGACATTCCCCTCTATTCAGAGTTAATAGTGTGAGCTTGTTTTTTAGACTGTTTTATGGCTTGCAGGACGGCATTTTTGAGTTAAGCTAAAACAGGCAAAAATCGATTTTGTCCTATTCCGGCCTTTATTCTTCGTCAAAGAAAAAAGAGTCGTCATCTTCATCATTCCAGCCAAACATGGCAGGTTCTGTGAAGGCCTCCATAGCACGGCGGTCTTTCTTCGTAGGACGTCCTGTTCCCTTAGCCCTGTCCACGAAACCGCTGATACGTGCCATCTCCAATAACTCGTATTGCTTTGCGTCGGTAACGTTCTCATATACTTGATTGAGTAACTTCGCCCCGACACGGTTCTCTATTGCGTTGATAATCTTAAATGAATATGTTACCGGCGGTTTCCTCACATGTATTGTCTCGCCAACCTTTACCGTGCGTGATGGCTTTGCGCTGGCGTTTACCGGAGGAGTGCTTGTGGTGTGGCTGCTGTCAGTTACAGCTACACGTCCGTTCTTGCATGCGTCAGCAGCCAGTGTGCGTGTCTTAAAAATGCGGGCTGCCCACAGCCATTTGTCAAGTCGTGCAGACTCTTGCTGCTTAAGGGTGTTCATTACTTTTTGTTGTATTGATTCATTGTTATGTCAATGCCTGCGAGACAGAAACTCTTGATTACCTCGCACGCGGTGCTGATGACAGGTGACAATGTCTGCTTGTCCTCTTCAGAGAGTTTACCCAATACCCAGTCTATTTGTCCGCCCCGCTTGAAATCGTCGCCGATACCTATGCGTAGGCGTGCGTATTGCTGACCTATCAACTGTTGTATATGTCCCAGACCGTTATGACCTCCGTTGGAGCCTTTGCCCTTAAGGCGCATCTTGCCGAGAGGGAGTGCCAGGTCATCTACGATGACGAGCAGATGCTCAGTGGGAATGTTCTCCTTCTCTAACCAATATCTTACAGCGTTGCCACTGAGATTCATATAGGTGGTGGGCTTGAGCAGGAAGAGTTTCTTGCCCTTGATGCTCGTTTCGGAAACATAGCCGTACCTGCGGTCGTCAAATGTCACGTCTTGCTCTTTGGCAAAGGCGTCAACAACCATCCATCCGGCATTGTGGCGGGTCTCATGATATTCTGCTCCGGGGTTTCCCAGACCTACAATTAGAAATTTGTCCATTATAATATAATGTATGCTATACGAAAAATGAAGAGTGAAAAAGTCTTACAGATGATTGCCATACCGTAAGATCTTTTCACTCTTCACTTCTATTGTATTATGTAACAAGATTTATGCTTACTTCTCAGCCTCAGCAGCAGCTGCAGCAGCCTGAGCGGCACGTGTCATCTTGACAGAGCATACGATAACCTCAGAAGGTGTAGCAATTTCGATGCCGTCGAATGACAGGCTGCCAACCTTGATGCTCTTGCCAATCTCGAGGTTTGTAACGTCGATATCGAGCTTCTCAGGTATCTGCTTGTATGGAGCTGTTACCTTAATCTGACGGATAGACAGGCTCATACGTCCACCGAGACGTACACCAGCAGCCAGACCGACAAGGTTAACAGGTATTCCGACAGTGATAGGCTTCTCAGGAGTGATTTCGAAGAAGTCAACGTGCAAGATAGCGTCTGTTACTGGGTGGAACTGAATCTCCTTCATGATGGCGATGTGTGCCTCACCGTCAATGTTAAGGTTGATGACATAGATGTTTGGAGTGTAAACAGCCTTGCGGAGCTCTGCGAATGGGATAGCGAAAGCAAGTGCCTCAGGTGCACCGTTCTCGTTTTTCTTCTCACCGTAGAGGTTACATGGGATAAGTCCCTCCTTACGCATTTCCTTAGAAGCTTTCTTACCAGTCTCGGTACGCTTCTTTCCTGAAAGATTGATTTCTAACATTTTGTGTTACTCTAAATTAAGTTGTTAATGATTGAAATTAATGCTTAACTCACCATCACACAGGATGCTTGTTGTAAAAGCGAGTGCAAAGGTACTCATTTTTATTGACATACGCAAAGAATAAGAGATAATAAGTGTAAAAAAAAGTAAAAAACAGGTGCATTGCTTTGAAAATACTACTATTTTTCTTAACTTTGCAGTTTCAAGGGAGTAGTGTGTAAAGATATATGAACACAGCGATCTTTAATAATTGTTAGATATGATAAACAGAGACATAATAAGAAGAAAAGCGGTACAGTTAACTTATGCTTATTTCCAAAACGGATACCATAATATAGAGAACGCGGAGAAGGAGTTCTTGTTCTCTTTGTCAAAAGCATATCATCTTTACAATACTTTATTGCTGTTGATCGTGGCTGTGACCAAGATGGCAAGAAAACGCTATGACGTTGCAGCGGCGAGAGCAGATAGAGAGGGGCAGGAGAGGCCGTCTGACCGTTTCGCGTTTAATAAGTTCGCTACGCAGTTGGAGGAGAATACTATGCTTCGTACCTTTGTTGAAGAACAAAGGAATGTCTGGGATGATAAGGTGGAATTTGTGAAGAATCTCTTTCTGAGAATAGAGGAAAGTGAGATGTATCAGGAATTCATGGCTTCTGATGATGACAGCTATGATGCTCACCGCGAATTATGGAGAAAGATATACAAGTGCTTTGTAGAGGACAACGAGGACTTGAGTGCTTTGTTGGAGGAGGAAAGCTTGTATTGGAATGACGACAAGGAGATAGTGGATTCTTTCGTGCTGAAGACGATAAAGAGGTTTGACGAGAAGAATGGAAAGAATCAGGAGTTGTTGCCGGAATACACCGATGTGGAGGACAGAGAGTATGCACGACGACTCTTCCGTGCCGCTATTATGAACTCAGACCAGTATCAGCGCTATATGACGGAGGCAAGCCGTAACTGGGATTTCTCACGACTGGCATACATGGATGTCGTGATAATGCAGTTGGCAATAGCGGAGATGTTGACATTCCCGGCTATACCTGTCAGTGTTACGCTGAATGAGTATGTGGAGTTGGCCAAGGAATACTCTACCGGCCGTTCCGCTGGATACATCAACGGTATGCTGGATACTATAGCAAGACATCTTATCAATACGAATAAGATGCATAAGACAATGCCCGAGAAAAAACAAGTTAAATAATACAGGTAATAAGGAAAAAAGAAATGGAAAACTATTCAATGCTCATTATGATGGTGGCTATATTTGCCATCATGTATTTCTTTATGATACTGCCACAGCAGAAGAAACAGAAGGAAATCCGTAATTTCCAGAATTCCCTGACAGAGGGTACAAAGGTTATCACAGCTGGTGGCGTGTATGGTGTAGTAAAAAGAATAAACATAGAGGACAATACTATAGAGATAGAGGTTTCAAGGGGCGTTAACATCGTGGTAGAGCGCAGCTATGTGTTTGCCAATGCCGCCTCTCAACAACAGAGATAAGGTACGGTTGTGACGTGGCGTATCAGATATAATGCGATAAGGAATTTCTTGCTCCATCTGTGGAGTAAGGAGTTCCTTGTGTTTTTGTCATTTCTGATGATAAGCACATTGTTCTGGTTTATGTCCACGTTAAATGATACCTACGAGACGGAATTTACCGTAGAACTGAAGATAGGTAATATTCCTGAGCATGTGGTCATAACCGAGGATTTGCCTGAGAGTTTCAAGATTACTGTGAAGGATAAAGGATTTAACCTCCTGCGATATGCTTACATTAATCCGATACCGCCTTTGACGATATCTTTCGGAGCTTATTCTGGGGCAGGAGGCCATGGGGTGGTGAAGTCATCAGATGTGCAGAAGATGATGGGCCGCCGCTTGTCGGAGTCAACGAAGATAATTTCGGTGAAGGCTGACCATTGGGATTTCTATTATGCCTATGGCGGACAGAAAAAAGTACCGGTGCAGGTCAAGGGTAAGATACAGGCTATGTCTGATTACTATGTCATGCGTACAACTGTATCACCTGACAGCGTGGTGATATATGCCACGGAAGAAGCATTTGATACGATTAATGTTGTATATACAGAGCCTTTGATGCTGCATGACTTGTCATCATCTGTGGTGGTGCAACAGCGATTGCAGCATATATATGGTGCGAAGATAGAAGGTACTGATACAGCCAAGGTCTCTGTTACAGTGGACAGATTGACAGAGGTGATGATAAGCGTCCCTGTGAAGCCTGTCAACTGGCCTGATAACATCCAGATTAAGACATTCCCGGCAAAAGTGAGTGTGCGGGTGTCTGTTGGAGTGTCAAACTTAAGAACAGTGAAGCCGGAGTTGTTTACCGTTGTTGCTGATTATAGGGATTTGCCAAAGAATTCGCATGGCGGATTTCCTATCAAACTTATCTCGCAACCAAAGGGTATAGTCAGGGCAAACCTGAAGAACTCAGAGGTGGATTATGTAATAGAGAATCTGAATAGATGAAGCATTGTTGCATAACAGGCGGTATAGGCACAGGTAAATCCTATGTGTGTAATCTGCTTAGGAAACGTGGGATAGACGTGTATGACTGTGACAGCGCAGCTAAGCGTCTTATGCGTACCTCTGCTTATATCAGGGAACGTTTGACGACATTGATAGGTGAGGATGCGTATAATGATGATGGTACGCTGAATAAGCCTGTCGTTGCAAAGTTTCTGTTGGAGTCAGAAGAGAACAAACAGTCTATTAATGCCATAGTCCATCCAGTTGTAATGGAGGATTTTCTGGCATCAGGGCAGCAGTGGATGGAGTGTGCCATATTGTATGAGGCTAAATTGGAACACTATGTAGATACCGTCATTGCGGTAAGTGCACCTTACGAGGTAAGGGTGGAGCGCGTAATGCGAAGAGATGGTATCAGCAGAGAGAATGCGGAGGAATGGATAAATAAGCAAATGCCGCAGGAACAGATAGAGGAGCGTTCCCAGTATGTCATATATAATGACGGCACATCGTCTCTTGAAGCGCAGGTTGACAGCATATTGAATATATTGAAGGAAAATTATACATTAAGATAGAAAAAAGAAAAATAAAATGAAAAAAACAATTCTTGCCATCAGTGGCAAACCAGGACTTTATGAGCTTGTATCCCGTTCAAAGAATGGTCTTATAGTAGAAATGCTTGACGAGACGCATAAGCGTAGTACAACGTTTGCCAATGACCGAGTTACTTCTTTGGCAGATATCGCAATGTACACAGATGAAGAGGACAAGCCTTTGGGTGAGATTATGGCAGCTCTTCGTGATTTGGAGAACGGAAATAAGGTAAGTATAAAGTGGCGTAAGGCTTCATCAAGCGAACTGCAGGAGTATTTCGCAAAGTTCGTTCCTAACTTTGACAGGGATCGTGTACACAGCAGCGATATTAAGAAGTTGTTGCAGTGGTATGATATCTTGGTAGATGCTAAGATTACGGATTTTGAGGAAGTGCTGAAGCCTACTGATGGTGATAACATAGACGACAGGGCAGAAGAATGAGACGTGACGAGGAGGGCTTAAAGCTACTTGGTAGCGAGACTGAATATGGGCAGGACTATGCTCCGGAAATTCTCGAGGCATTTGAGAACAAGCATCCAGAGAATGACTACTGGGTGCAGTTCAATTGCCCTGAGTTTACTTCCCTGTGTCCTATAACCGGTCAGCCAGACTTTGCCGAGATAAAGATACTGTATATCCCGGATAAGAGAATGGTAGAGAGTAAAAGTCTGAAGTTATACCTTTTCTCATTTCGCAACCATGGCGATTTTCATGAGGATTGTGTAAACATTATAATGAAAGACTTGATACGTCTCATGGATCCCAAGTATATAGAAGTGACGGGTATATTTCTGCCACGTGGCGGAATATCAATATATCCGTATGCCAATTATGGCAGACCGGGAACGAAGTATGAGCAGATGGCTATACACAGGCTTGAGAATTATCAAACCAAGTAAGTGCCAGGGAGTTAAAATGTATGTTTGGCATTCATTTTGTTATAATGTCAATATAATTTATTCCTTGGTATAATAAAAAGACGGTAGGAACGTTATTTTATAGAAATATTAAAATAAGACAATGAGACAGTTAAAAATTCAGAAGAGTATCACCAATCGTTCCAGTGAGGCACTTGACAAGTATTTGGTAGAAATTGGTCGTGCCCCTCTTATTTCCATTGATGAGGAAATAGAGTTGGCACAGCAGATCAAGAAAGGCGGACCGGCAGGTGAGCGTGCCAAAGACAAGTTGGTGACGGCTAATCTACGTTTTGTTGTTTCTGTTGCGAAGCAATATCAGCATCAGGGATTGTCGTTAACGGATCTTATTGATGAGGGAAACATTGGTTTGATAAAAGCTGCTCAGAAGTTTGATGAGACACGTGGCTTTAAGTTCATCTCCTATGCTGTGTGGTGGATACGTCAGAGTATCCTGCAGGCTATTGCTGAGCAGAGTCGAATTGTTCGTTTGCCGCTTAATCAGGTTGGTTCTTTGAACAGAATCAATCATGAGATAAACAAGTTTGAGCAAGAGAACCAGCGTCATCCGAGCGTTGGAGAGTTGTCTGAGGCTACAAATATTGATGAGGACAAGATTGGTCAAAGCCTTATGGCGGATGGTCATCATGTCAGCATTGATGCTCCTTTCCAGGATGGTGAGGAGAACTGTATGCTTGACGTTATGGCGAGTGGCGAGGACTCACGTACTGACCGTACTGTGGACCATGAGTCTATGTCGCAGGAACTCAACGCCGTTCTCAACCGTGTCCTCAAGGAGCGCGAGATTATTATAATACGTGAGTGTTATGGTATTGGCTGCCCTGAGAAAGGACTTGAGGAGATAGGTGATGAATTAGGTCTGACGAGGGAGCGTGTAAGACAGATACGTGAGAAGTCAATAGCAAAGCTTCGTGACAGTGGTAATGCTAAGATATTGATAAAATATTTAGGTTAATCTCTTAAAAACATAAGAAGACATTGAATCATCTCGTGATAATGGCAGGTGGAGTAGGTAGTCGTTTCTGGCCTATGAGCACCGAGGAGAATCCGAAGCAGTTTATAGATGTTTTGGGAGTAGGCAGGTCTCTGCTGCAACTTACGTATGACCGTTTTAAGGATATATGTAGTCCTGACAATGTATGGGTGGTTACAAGTGCTGCATATGTAGAGAAGGTAAGGGAACAATTACCTGAGATGCCTGCTTGCAACATACTCAGTGAGCCATGTCGTAGAAATACTGCTCCATGTATAGCTTATGTTAGCCATAGGATAAAGGCAAAAGATTCGAAGGCCAATATCGTGGTAACTCCAAGTGACCATATCGTTATGAATATCGCGGAGTTTCAGCGTGTAGTCAAGGAAGCATTGTTGTTCACCTCAGAATCAGATGCGATACTGACTTTGGGCATCAAACCAAGTCGCCCGGAGACAGGTTATGGCTATATTGAGGCTGATATGTCAATGGCAACCATGAGCAACAAGGATATCTTCCGTGTCAACTCTTTCAAGGAGAAACCTGATTTTGCAACAGCACAGGAATACGTAAGTCATAACTATTATTATTGGAATGCAGGCATCTTTGTATGGAATGTCTCAACTGTGGTAAATGCCTTCCGTATGTATCAGCCGGCGTTGAATGATATCTTTGAGTCAATGGCGGAATACTTCGGTACTGACAAGGAGCAGGAAATCATTAATGAGCGTTATGCGGAATGTGAGAACATATCGGTTGACTATGCCATAATGGAGAAGGCAGAGGAAATATATGTGTTCCCTGCAGATTTCGGTTGGTCTGACCTTGGTACATGGGGTTCTTTGCATACTCTGTCAAAGAAGGATTCAAACAACAACGCCCTGATTGGAGAAAACATAAAAACCTTTGAGACATCTAACTGTCTTATAAACGTAAAGGATGCAGAAAAGGTGGTAGTTCAAGGTTTGGACGGATACATCGTGGCAGAAAGGGACGGCCGTTTGTTGATTTGCAAGCTGTCTGAGGAACAGAGAATAAAAGAGTTCAGCAAATAAGGAACTCTCTGTTATATAAGAAATAACAAGTACATAGCTATAAAATCAGTGACACCGATGCAAACTATATGCATCGGTGTCACTGATTTTATTTGTCTGTATATTGTAGAACTTATCTGCTTTTTTGCATTGGACTTACTATATACTAGATACCATTACTCTAATTTGATGTCATCACTCTTGCTAAATGTCATCGCTTTAGCCCAATGTCGTTGCTTTAGCTTAAAGTTTTATTTTCTTCTTTGCGTAACTGCCTTCGTTTCCGAGTCGTGTGAGTGCTGTAACCACATATATCTTCTTCTCTTTACCTCTGTTATAAGGCAGTTTGTACCATGGGTTGGTGGTAATACCTACAACGTGTGAGTCGTTACTGATGTCGATATCCTCTTTCGGGTCAAATTGATATACCACGTATTTTACGGGTTTGTCGCGCCATGAAGAGTAATTAGGCTCTTTCCAGAAAAGCATATAGCCATCTTCCGTCCACATAGGCTTGAGTTTGGTTGGAGCGTTTGGCTTTGTGTCGTCAATAAATGGCATTAACGGCTGTTCTGCGTGCGTACTCCAATAGTTGTTGCGCAACATTGTACCGTAGTTGCCAATATTGTCAACGGCAGCCTTGGCGTACCATAGTACTGTTCCGCTGATATTTGGCAGGGTTTGGTGCATATAGTACTTTGCAGCCATCTGGTGTTGCTGAGGATAATTCAAGTCCGCGTTTTTCACCGTGCGCTCTACGTCCTCGCCGATGTATAGAGGCCTGTTGGATGCATACTGGCTCCACCATCTTATTAAAGTGGCATAGTCAGCGGCCTTGTGTCCTATCTCCCAGTATAATTGCGGTACACAGTAGTCCACCCAACCGTTGTTAATCCATGTGAGTACGTCTGCGTACAAGTCATCATAATTCTGCAGGCCGTTAGTCATTGAGCCGCGTTCCGGGTCTGACTTCTGGTTACGGTATATGCCGAAAGGTGATACACCGAACTTCACCCAAGGCTTCACTGCGTGTATGGTGTCATACAACTGATGTATGAATCTGTTTACATTATCGCGTCGCCAGTCGCCGATGTTGTTAAATCCGCGGTTGTCATTAAGAAACTCTTGGTTGTCTGGTATTACGCATCCGGCGGCAGGGTAGGGATAGAAATAGTCATCTATATGCAGACCGTCAACATCATACCTGCGCACGATGTCGGCTACCACCATACATGTATAGTCAGTGTTCTCCTGTTTTGCTGGGTCCAGTATATATAATCCGTCATACGGAAACACCAGGTCAGGTCTTCTTAGTGCAATGTGTGTGCGTGCCAGTTCCTTTGTCACCTTAGTCTTCGCACGGAACGGATTAATCCAGGCATGAAGTTCCATACCCCTTTTATGGCATTCTGTCACCATCCATTGCAGAGGGTCCCAATACGGCACTGGTGGTTGTCCTTGTTTGCCAGTCAGGAAACGGCTCCACGGCTCGTAGTTGCTCTCATACAAGGCGTCGCACTCGGGACGCACTTGAAAGATGATGGCGTTTACACCATCCTTTTGCAACTCGTCAAGTTGATAGGTCAGAGTCCTTTGCATTTCCTCTGTACCCATACCTTGAAACTGTCCGTTGACGCACTGTATCCATGCTCCCCTAAACTCGCGTCTTACCGCTGCTGTTGTATGCAACAGCTGTGAGGTGAGTAACAGAAGAAATGTTGTGACAAACTTAATAGTTCTCATATATATATTATTTACACACATCCAGTGTATTATAAGTTTTCCCCACTTTGTTCCGTGGCTGCGGAAGCATTCTCTTGCTGCGGATTACCTTCTTTCTCTGTTGGTGCAGGTGTTATTGGGTTGCCTTCCTCATCATACATCACAGTTCCTGTGCCTAAAGAGTCAACATCAAGGGTGTCGCTGCGCGATACCCAGTTGTATGAGCATTCATACATACCTCTGCTGATGTCTCCATCCTTCGGTTTCTCATATTTGCCGTGGTAACGTGCCAAGGTCGGGTCTGCTAATACTTTCTCTATGAAATATCCGCATAGAGGCAATGCGGCACGTGAGCCTTGTCCCAGTTGTCCGGTCCTGAAGTGTATGCAACGGTATTCACCTCCTACCCATGTGGCGCATACCAACTTAGGACTTGTTGCCACAAACCATGCGTCAGAGTGGTTGTTAGAGGTACCAGTCTTACCACCAAACTCACAGTCAGGGTAGTTCATGACAAACTTCCACAACGGTTGGGAGGTAGCATAGCCCTCGGTAACGCCAGCGTGCAGTATCTGCTGCATCAGGAATGCCGTCTTCTCTGTTACTGCCTGTTTCGTCTCCGTTGGAGCCTCATATATGACGTTGCCCTTTCTGTCCACAATCTTTGTTATGAGTATGGCACGCTCATGGGCCCTTCCGTTATTGGCTATACAGCTATAAGCGTTAGTCAGTTCCAGGAGGGTTACGTCGCTTGAGCCAAGTGCCAGTGACGGAGCGTCATCCAGTTTGCTCTTAATACCCATATTGTGGGCTGTCTCTATGATATTCTTTATGCCCATCTCCTGACCTAAGCGCACAGCGACGGAGTTGACGCTTCGTGCGAAAGCCGCTCTCAGAGGCATAGAGTCACCTGTGAAGTGTCCGTCAGAGTTTGTTGGACGCCATATCACGTTTTTCTTCTCTTTCTTGTCCCATACCTCCATTTGGAAATACTCATCCCTGCGTTTGTCACAAGGTGTCAGTCCCTGCTCCATAGCCTCAGTATATACAAAGAGTTTGAAGGTAGAGCCTGGCTGGCGCATTGCCGTTACCTTGTCATATTTCCAGTGGTCAAAGTCGATGTCACCTACCCATGCCTTTACATATCCAGTCTGCGGTTCCATGGCCACGAAAGCACAGTGCATGAAACTTACCATGTAGCGTATGGAGTCCATTGTTGACATCTCTTTCTCCACCTCGCCCTTCTCATAGTCAAACACTTTCACGGTATGTGGCTTGTTGAGGTAATAGTCTATGGAGTCCTGGTTACCGTTATACTTGCTTGTGAGATATTGGTATACCGGTTGTTGCTTGGCTATGTCCTCAATGAAGTGAGGTATCACGTTATGGTTCTCGTCCTGCCATGGCTGCATACCTCTCCAGTGGTCGTTGAAGCGCTGCTGTATTATCTTCATGTGTTTTCTGGCAGCCTCCTCTGCATAGCGTTGCATCTTAGTGTCAAGCGTGGTGTAAATCTTCAAACCGTCGCTATAGAGGTCGATACCCTCCAGACGCTCGTCCTCCTCACTCAGCTGTTTGATATACTTAGCTACAGCCTCACGGAAATACTTCGCCTGTCCGTCATAGTTGTCCTCCACGTTGAACTCAGATACGTCAATGCCGGTATTCTTGGCATCAACATACTCTTGTGCTGTGAGGTCGTCATGGTTACGCATGTTCTCCAGCACCACATTGCGTCGTGCCAGTGCGTTATCAGGATGTGATATAGGGTTGTAGAATGTTGTGGCTTTCAGCATACCCACCAGCACGGCTGCCTGTTCTACTGTCAAGTCCTTAGGCAGACAGTTGAAGTAGGTCTTTGCCGCAGTCTTGATGCCGAAAGCATTATGGCCGAAGTCCACGGTGTTAGCATACTGTACCAATATCTCGTCCTTGCCGGCCTTGCGTCCCATCGTGCAGGCGAAGTATAACTCCAGCTTCATAGCTGTAATCCACTCCTTGGTCTTCATTATGAGCATCTTCACGCCCGGTACTTTGCCTAACAGTCCGGTGCTGTAGTTGGTACGTGTACGGAACATGTTTTTCGCTAACTGCTGCGTGATAGTTGATGCACCGCGTGCTCCTGCTCCGGTGGCAGCGTCCTTCACAGCTCCGAGCAGTCCCATTGGGTCTATGCCCCAGTGACTGTAGAAACGCTCGTCCTCTGTGTCGATAAGAGCTTTCCAGAACATCGGGTTCACCTCATTAAATTCTACAGGTGTGCGGTTCTCATTAAAGTATTTACCCAATAACACACCGTCAGCAGAGTACAGTTCCGAAGCCTCGCTCGTTCTGTGCTCACTTATCTCTGCCCAGCCCGGCGACTTGCCGAACAACCAGAACAGGTTCATATCCACTGCTCCGAGATAAAGCAGGAAAAGTACCACCACAGAAGCAATGGTGGAAAGAGTCTTTATGTACCAGGGACGGCCCTTGAAACAGCCTTTGTAGAAATTCCAAAAGCGTGTGCACTGCTGTCCTGTTGCTTTTAATACGTTAATGAGTTTTTTCATAGTGTATTATATGTTCATATATTTCTTCTGTGTCATTGGGATGAAACCAAGTCATCTCAGTGTCTTTCTTATACCATGTTAGTTGTTTTCTTGCATACTCTCTTGTGTGGCTCTGTATCTGTCTTACGGCTTCCTCCAATGTGATGTCTCCGTCAAAATAACTGAACATCTCCTTGTACCCCACTGTGTTCAGCGCATTCTCCTTGCGGTGGCACATCATCTTCTCGGCCTCCTTCACAAGACCGTCATCAACCATTGTCAACACCCTTTGGTTGATACGTTCATACAGTTCGCTGTGGTCATAGATAGGTTGTCCTCTCTTTATCTTTGCTATGTGTGAGCGTGTCAGTCCTATCTTGATGATGTCAAACGGTCTTTTCTTTTTCTCCCCAGTGCGAAAGGTGGAGTAGGGCATCCCCGTCTGATGGCACACTTCCAATGCGTGCACTATACGTCGTGGGTTATTCTTGTCCACCAGTTCCCAGTGTTGTGGGTCCAGTCTCCGTAATTCCTCAGTAAGAGCCTCAAGTCCCTCCGTCTCTAAACGTTGTTTCATTCTTTCTCTGATGTCATCCCTTATCGTGGGGATGTCATCAATACCCTTGCATACAGCGTCAATATACATCATTGAACCGCCGCAAAGCAGTGCCGTGTCGCCCTTCCATTCATTCAGCAGTGCCATCACTTCCTGCTCATACATAGCAGCAGAGTAATAGTCAGTTATGCTCTTTGTTGCCACGAAATGGTGTCTTACCCTTTTCATCTGCTCCTCTGTCGGTGCAGCGGTGCCTATAGGTATCTCGCGGTATATCTGCCTTGAGTCGGCGTTGATGATATCGGTGCCAAGACGCTCAGCAATCGACAGGCAAAGCTCCGTCTTGCCAACGCCCGTCGGGCCTGTTATGACAATCAGTGTCATCTTATTATACCGCGCTCGGCTTTCTCTATAAAGTCAAGTACATAGTTTATCTCTGGAGTCAGCTCCATCTTGTTGCGTACCTCCTCTATGCCCTCCTTGATGATACCCTTGGAGTATATGGTGTTATATGCCTCGCGTATGGCGAGAATCGTCTCGTTGGCGAAACCGCGGCGGCGCAGACCGATGAGGTTAAGTCCGGCGAAGCGGATTGGCTCTTTGCCGGCTATGATATACGGCGGTATGTCTTGTGACGTGCGGCATCCTCCCTGCACCATCACGTAGCCGCCGATGTGAACGAACTGGTGTACCAGCACACTGGCTGATATGATGGCGCAGTCGTCCACCACTACTTCGCCGGCAAACTTCGTGGAGTTGCCTATGATGCAGTTGTTACCTATCATGCAGTCATGTGCAATGTGCATGCTCTCCATCAGCAGGTTGTTAGAGCCTACCACTGTCTTTCCTTTGGAGAATGTGCCGCGACTTATTGTCACGTTCTCGCGTATGGAGTTATTGTCACCTATCTCACAGGTGGTCACCTCTCCGTGGAACTTCAGGTCTTGTGGTTTTGTGCTCAGGCTTGCCCCGGGCATTATCTCGTTGTTAGAGCCCATACGTAGTCCCTGGTGCAGTGTTACGCTGTTCTGCATTATATTATTGTCACCGATTACCACGTCGGCGTCAATGTAGCAAAAAGGTCCTATTACGTTACCGTCACCGAGTTTGGCGTCGGGATGTACGTATGCCATCGGACTAATCTGGTTTGCCATAGTAGCTTCGTAAGTTATGAGTTGTGAGTTATGAGTTATGAGTGAAGAATCACTTATTCTTTATTATCTGTCCTGTGAATTTAGCTTCAGCCACGAGGGTGTCGCCCACGAAGATGTAACCCTGCATAGACGATATGCCGTGGCGTACCGGTGCCAGCAACTCAACCTTGAATATAAGAGTGTCGCCAGGCACCACTTTCTTCCTGTACTTCACGTCGTCAATCTTGAGGAAGTAGGTAGAGTATCTCTCTGGGTCGTCAAGGGTGTTGAGCACAAGCAGACCGCCACACTGTGACATCGCCTCTACCATCAGCACGCCAGGCATCACTGGCTCCTCAGGGAAGTGTCCCTGGAAGAAAGGCTCGTTGGATGTTACGTTCTTTATACCCACGATGGTAGTGCCGCTGATGCTTATCACCTTGTCCACCAACTGCATTGGATAGCGGTGTGGCAGCACCTCGCGTATGCGGTTCACGTCGAGTATAGGCTCTTGGTTTGGGTCATAGATAGGAGCCTGTATCTCGTGCTTGCGTATCTCCTGACGCATCAGTCTTGCAAACTTGTTGTTGATGGTGTGTCCGGGGCGTGTGGCAATGATACGTCCTTTCAGAGGCTTGCCTATCAGGGCCATGTCACCTATGATGTCAAGCAACTTATGGCGTGTGCACTCGTTCTCCCATGTCAGAGGCTTGTGTTGTAGGTAACCCAGCTTCGTCGCGTCCATGCGTGGAATTCCGAGGTAGTCGCACAGATTGTCAATGTTCTCCTGCGGCTGCTCGTTCTCGTATATCACAATGGCATTGTCCATGTCGCCACCCTTTATCAGTCCGGCCTGGAGCAGTGGCACTATGTCTCTTACGAACACAAAGGTGCGTGCCGAGGCTATCTCAGTAGGGAACATCTCCATGTTCTCTATTGTGGCAAACTGAGAGTTGATGAATTTAGACTCAAACGAACACATAGCCGTAATAGAGAACTCCTCATCAGGCAGTATTGTGATGCATGAGCCGGTCTCCTCGTCCTTTACCTCTATCTTCTTGCGTATGATATAGTAGTCCTTTGGGGCGTTCTGCTCCTGTATTCCTACTTCGTTTATCTTCTCCACATATTGTATGGCAGAGCCGTCAAGTATAGGGAACTCAGGACCGTTAACCTGTATCAGACAGTTGTCTATGCCCATGGCATAGAGAGCAGACAAGCCGTGCTCAACTGTGCTCACACGCACATCGTCTCCCTTGCCCAGTACGGTGCCGCGCTGTGTGTCAACAACCTTCTCTGCCACAGCGTCTATTATTGGCATACCCTCAAGGTCTATGCGTTGTATCTTGTAGCCGGTGTTCTCGGCTGCCGGATTGAATGTCACGGTTAGGTTAAGACCAGTGTGCAGGCCCTTGCCGCAAAGAGAGAAACTTCCCTTTAACGTGTTCTGTTTATTCATTATATAGTTGTTTTGTCGTTTAGTCGTTTATAAGATTGGTCGTCAGGGGACAGCTTGTGTTTTCTTATTCCCCCAGTTTCTTTTTCAGTTCGTCTATAGTCTTTTGCATCTCGTTTATCTGACGATAGATATCTGGCAGACGTTTAACCACCGCGTGTGAACGGAAATAGTTTGTCATAGGAAGTGGTGGCGTGCCTATAAGGCTTACACCATCTGGCAGACTGCCTGGCACACCAGACTGAGCGCCCAGTTGTACCTTGTTGCCTATCTTGATATGTCCGGCAATGCCCACCTGACCGCCGAACATACACCATTCGCCTACCTTTGTAGAACCGGCAATGCCCACTTGTGAAGACATCACTGTGTTTGCACCGATGTCGGTGTTGTGTGCTATCTGCACGAGGTTGTCGAGTTTCACGCCTTTCCTTACGTATGTGCTGCCCATGGTTGAGCGGTCGATACAGGTGTTGGCTCCCACCTCCACATTGTCCTCTATGGTAACGATGCCGAGCTGTGGTATCTTGTCATATCCGTCAGCGGCAGGGGCGAAGCCGAAGCCGTCGGCACCTATCACACATCCTGCGTGGAGTATGCAGTTGTTGCCTACCTTACAGTCGTGATATACCACAGCATTGCTGTATATCTCGGTATTTGTTCCGATGGTGGCGTTCTCGCCTATGGTTACGTGTGGATGCAATACGCAACCGTCGCCGATTGTCACATTAGGACCGATAGCTACAAATGGACCGATGTAGCAGTCCTTGCCAATCTTTGCCGTTGGTGCGATGAATGCCAGAGAGTCGATGCCTTTCTTCTTAGGCTTCATTGATGCATACATCTGCATCAGCTTGGCTACCGCCTCGTATGCGCTTTTCACGCGTATGAGTGTAGCTTTCACGGGACGCTCCAGCTGCAGGCTCTCATCAACGAGCACTACGCTTGACTCAGTCTCGTATATGTAGTTCAGATACTTCTGGTTTGAGAGAAATGATATAGCGCCAGGCTTGCCCTCTTCAATCTTTGCGAATGAGGTTATTTTAGCCTGACTGTCACCCTCTATTCGTCCTTGTATCAGTTGCGCTATTTGTTCGGCGGTAAATTCCATCTTTGTTTTTGTATATTGTTAAATAATCAATAATTAATGTTCCTGAGTGTTATTAACCGTCTCCTTATTAATTATTAATTATTTTGTTCAACTCCTTCTCCATCTGCTGTTGCAGCTCCTTAGCCTTCTCGCCAGCCACCTTGGCAAACCTCTCCGTATTGTCTGCGAAGATGATGCCGCGGCTTGAGTTTACGAGCAGTCCGCAGTCTTTTGTCATGCCATAGCGGCATACCTCCTCAAGTGAGCCGCCCTGTGCTCCTACACCCGGTACGAGTAGGAAATGCTCTGGTGCCACCTTGCGTATGTCCTTGAACATCTCGCCGCGTGTGGCTCCCACTACATACATCAGGTTGTCCGGGGTACCCCATTCCTGACTCTTCTTTATCACCTGCTCAAACAGACGGTTGCCCTCCTGGTTGGTGGTCTGCTGGAAATCAAACGACCCCTTGTTAGATGTCAGTGCCAACAGTATCACCCAAGGCTTCTTCTCTGCCTCGTATGTAAGGAAAGGCACTACGCTGTCCTCACCCATATATGGTGCTACGGTCAGGGCGTCCACCTTATACTCACCGAAGAAAGTCTTTGCATACATCTTTGATGTGTTGCCTATGTCGCCGCGCTTAGCATCAGCGATGATAAACTGGTCTGGGTAGTTCTGCTGTATGTAGCTTACTGTCTTTTCAAACGCAGCCAGACCTTTCACACCATACGCCTCATAGAAGGCAAGGTTTGGCTTGTATGCCACGCAGTAGTCAGCTGTAGCGTCTATTATCTGCTTGTTGAAAGCGAATATAGGGTCCTCCTCTTTCAGCAGGTGCTGAGGCACCTTGGCGAGGTCAACGTCAAGTCCTACACAGAGGAATGACTTCTTGTTGAATATATTTTGTATAAGTTCCTGTCTTGTCATGATGGATACTCAAGTATTATTAGACCCACCCCAACCCTCAATGGTC
>DFLE01000021.1 GCA_002373375.1 Prevotellaceae bacterium UBA3627 | reverse complement strand
GCTGCAAAATTAAAGCGAAACTTGAGTTATACTTATCAGTTCGTTATCAATCACGATGCAAAGGTATGAATAATAATTTATATCGCAAGCGATTTACTTAAAACTTTAATAATATTCAACAATATGTCGTAGGCGATACATCTATGCAGCAGAGGCATATCTACGGTCTTTCACATCGCACGCAAGCGAAAAATACAGGTTACATCCTTGGGCATAATAAGAAAAAGATGTATCTTTGCAGAGTGAAACATCACGACAGTTTGAAACACAAACGACAAAGGATTATGACGAGAAGAAGAAATAAGAGAACATACTTGTTATGGATGGCGCTGGGCGTTATCTCCATAATCACAGGACTGGGTTCATGCCGTTCAAGACAATACGTGGAACCCGTGACATACGTGAGTCGCGAACCACAGCCTGAACGTCCGGCAGACATATCACGCGTCACAACCGGCACTGCCGAGAAACAGAGTACGCCATCGTTTATACCCGAGGCACCCGACTATAACGATACCACAATGTGGTACTGCGTGGACGGCGATGCCAACGGCATAGGCGCCGACGTGTTCTATGTGGTATCTACATGGGAGGAGGACTGGAAGGACGACAAAGGGCGCACCTGCCACTATGCCGACGTATGGAACAAAGTCCACCGAGACCACATGGCCATAGAGATAAAGAAGGCTGCGGCATATATGTCGCCAGGCAACCGTTTCTATGCTCCCTACTACCGCCACACCACGATAGAGGCGTTCATGTCGCTCAACGATGACACCATACGCAGCCGCGGACGGTTAGCCATGGCTGACGTATGCACAGCCTTTGACCACTTCATGCGCAACCGCGACACATCACGGCCACTCATCATAATAGGTTTCAGTCAGGGCGGCATGGCTGTAGTGGAGCTGCTGAAGCACATCAATGACGAGACATACCGACAGTTGGCGGCTGCATACGTGCTTGGCTACAAGGTTACTCCTGAGGACACCTTACAGACCTCACACTTCAAGGCGGCACAGGGCGAGACAGACACGGGCGTCACCATCTGTTACAACACCGTGAAAGACGTAAGGTATGCACAGCCGGTGCTCAGCGCCAGTTGCATGGCCATCAACCCGGTCAACTGGCGCACAGACAACACTCCCGCCACGCTGCATGACACCATAACCGTCACACTGTCTCCAGAACACCATGTGCTGGTGGTCAGCGGATACAGCGGAGCGGAGTACCGTCCATACAAGGGCTTTATCAACGTAGGCGACATACACAGTTGCGAGCCCTGGCTATACAGCGAGTGCCTGCGCAAGAACATTGCCATGCGAGCTAAGGCATGGAAAGAGAAAAAGAGAAAAGATAAAAAGAGATAATGCCACAAGATAACATCACAATACGCAACGCCACGACGGAGGATGCCGCCAGGCTGCTTGCCATATACACCCCTTACGTGGAGCACACAGCCATAACGTATGACATCAGGGTACCGTCACTTGAGGAGTTCCGACGTAAGATTACCGACGTCAGTCGTGAATACCCCTTTCTCGTAGCCGAGGTAAACGGCAGGATTACGGGATACTGCTATGCCCATCGTTTCATCCAGCGAGAGGCATCATCACACTGTGCCGAGATGTCTATCTATGTAGAACAGGACAACCGCAAGACCGGTGTGGGCAGGAGGCTGTATGCCGAGATGGAGGACCGCCTGCGCAAGCAGGGCATACACAATCTCTACGCACAAGTAACATGGACAGACGAGGAGAACGAGTACCTTACCAACGCAAGCACCGCCTTCCACATGCGCATGGGCTATGTGAAGGCGGGGCACTATCATGAATGCGGCAGGAAGTTCAACCGCACCTTTGACACCATTGTATTAGAGAAGATAATATAAGGTCTCCTCTACTCTACCACTGTAAGCTTCATCTCTATATCGTCCACAGGACGGTCAGCGGCACCCGTAGCGGTGTTTTGTATCATCTCCACCACGTCAAGGCCTTCCTCCACCTCTCCGAATACTGTATATTGACCGTCAAGGTGAGGCGTACCACCTACGGTGGAATATATTCTCATCTGCTCATCAGTCATACCGCTGTAGCCTGCCACCTGCTTCTCAGCCTCAGCAACAAGGCGGTCTTGCAACTCCTGCAGTCCCGCGCGGTCACGGTCACGGCGCATCTGCATTATCTCCGCACGATGCTCCGCCGCCAACTTATTAAAGGCATTCTGCATCATCTGCATCTTCATCTGCTTAGAGAACTGACGCAACTGGCCCTCATTATACACCTGTCCCCATACTATATAGAACTGCGAGCCGCTGCTTCTGCGCTCCGGATTCACCTCGTCGCCCTGACGTGCGGCAGCCAACGCTCCGCGCTTATGCAGCAGTCCGTCCTTTATCTCTGCCTGCAACGTATAGTCAGGACCGCCCACGCCGAGCATCTTACCGGCAGGCGCGCCCTTTGAGTCGGGGTCACCACCCTGAATCATGAAATCCTTTATCACCCTATGAAACAGAGTACCGTCATAATATCCCTCGCCTACCAGCTTCAGGAAGTTATCACGGTGTACGGGAGTCTCGTCATACAGGCGCACCACAATGTCGCCCAGCGTTGTCTGTATCTTTACTTTCATTTTTATTTAGACGTTTGTGTAATTAGTCGTTTTACTTCCACAAAAGTACAAAAAAGTTTAAGACTAAGCAACGTTTTTGTCAAAAAGAATTAGTACCTTTGCATTTGCAAACAAATAACCGATGGAATATTTACCCAAAGACCCCGCCATACTGGTGTCGAGTGTGAACATGCTTCTGAGAGACGAGGAGTTTGACACGCTTGAGTCATTATGCTACGCCTTCAACCGTGAACCACAAGAGATAAAGGAGTACCTGCACGGCCACGGCTTTGTATGGAGCGAGGCACAGAAACAGTTCAGGCCTATAGGCTACGACGCATGATAACACGTGACAGCATAGAGACCGCATACAGTTTCCTGCACCAGAAGAGAAACGTGTATATCCATTCCTCGCTTGACTGGCAGAGGGACGATATAGAGTATGCCATAGCAAGCTATGCGGACGACATGAGCAGCGAACTGCTCGAATTAATATCAGAAGGCAGGGCTGACTTCCTTAAAGACCACAACAGGTTTTGTGAGGACATTACCCATGCCGTGGAACAATTAGAACAAATGTTATAGAACACATGGAACAGAAATTTGAGGACATACTGCACGAAGACCTGCATCGCTACCTGCACTCTATAAAGGAAGTGGACGAGCGCATGCCCGAGTGTCCCGACGTGGAGGAGAAATGGGCTGCCATAGCACAGTCATATCTGCCCGACGGCATCAGGGAATTTCAGAACTACCCCAATGCCTCGCTCGGTTGGATGATGTATGTAGGTATGGCCATAGCCAAGATGTGGGACACGGAATGGGATGTGTACTCAAAGTTGGAGGACATATACATCTACCTGAGAGACAAGCGCGGCTATGACAGTATGGATGAATATATACGCCAGGATGTGCTGCTGCTTGACGGCGAGGACTACACCTCACTTGAGAAACTTGTAGGCGAGTGTGCCTCTCGTGTGCACAGTGCCTTGATGCGCCAGCGTATAGAGCCAGGCACAAAGGAGGCGTTCCACGCATACGTGGCTTGCCTGCACCAGCTCTACCTCATGGGAGCCGCCATGCAGCTTAACAGGATGGGCTATCACATGACAAAGATGAACTGAGGAGACCAATGAACAAAGTACGGATTACTGCCATACGCCAGACGGAGTATCCCGACCTTATGGCGAGATACGAGAATCCCATAGAGCACACCTGCGACGTCAGCGTGGGACAACAATGGATTTCCACTGACGGGAAGTGTCCCGAGGGTATGTGTCCCTCAGCATGGTCATCCATGCGTGAATATGTGGAGTCACTGGCACGCGGCGAGGGTCATTTCTTCGCCGACCGCCACACGGCTGCTGACGGCACCGTAAGTTACTCCAACGGATGGATGAAGAATCCTATGAGCGCCATGCTCAGCTGCAACGACGGTTTCCGGCCGTTCAGCTTTTACATTGAGGTTATAGAATAGGAAAAGGGGGTTCACTTCATTGAAGCGAACCCCTTTTCTTTATTTTAGCACCTTTATGCTCTTGAGTATATTTCCTTTTCTATACATCAAGTTATTTCACGAGGTTAACAATCGTATTCCACCTGTCGCTGTCAGGTACCGACGTACCATACTTTCCATACTTATATGTCTGATGTATGGATATACCGTGCAGCACTTTATAGCCCTGGTCCTCACAGAGAATGGTGGCACCATAGTGACGATAGGTAGGATTACCCAGACGGTCGCGCACCACAGTCCAGTTCTCCGGACATGACACACGAACTACCTTACCCCACTCAGGATACCTCTTCGTCACATAGTCGCGTATGCTCTTCTCTGCAGCATTACCTTTAGAGGCAGGCATAGACTTGTAACGATTGTTGGCAGCTGCATACTTATACATTTTCAGCAGCGAACCCTTACGCATTCTCTGTTCCTCTGCGCCTGCGGCTGCACCACCATTGGCAATGCGCTTGGCATCAAAGGCATCAAAGTCGCTGACCTTGAATGACGAAGGATAGTTACCTTTCAAGCCTTCATCAAGACCAGCATAGAGTGCCTGCAACCTTGAAGCTATCTGGCTCTCATCGCTGCTTCCCTGACTTATCTTGCCAAACTTGATGGCAAGCGACGTCACCTCAAAAGCACGGTCAAAGAAATATCCCTTAGCATCTCTGCTTGTAGCATTCTCTGCCATTGCAAGCAAACCATTTACACGACCTACGTAATCATTCTTCTCCGGCAGTTTAGCTGAGATTATCTTCCAAGCAGCCTTTACCAACTGGTCCTTCTCTTTACTCCAGTCATCTATGGCCTGGATGTTGCGAGCTGAAGCCGCCTGATGGTATTGTTTATCAACATAGGAAAACAGCGGAGCACCATTGTTGATGCGTCCTAATGCCTCAAAGTCTATTGCGTTGGCATTACCTTTGTCCAGACTGTTGCGCAGTCTCTGCAACCAATAAGCCACGTCGGCTAACACATCCTCTGTAGGCGAACTGTAAGTCCAGTTTGTTTTCTTTGCTATAGAGTAGTCAACATTGAAATCTGCCAGCGTGACATCTACTCTTCCACCGTCATTGCCTGTGCTGGCATAAGAACCTGCTGTAGAACTTACTGAGCTTGTAGCACTCTCTGAGACAGAGCTACCCGTATCTGTTACCTTTTCCTTTACGGCCTTCTTAGCCTTATTGGCGAGTCCCTTCAAACTGCCAAACTGCGCATTGGCATTATTACTGAGTGCAAACACGGCAATCAGTGCCATTGCCGAAATCTTAATTGGATGTTTCATGTTTAAGTTTGTTTAATATTTACAATATTTCATGCAAAGATACACATAATACCGTTAATAATTGTCACCCCCCCCTTAAAAAAAGTTAAAAGCCACGCGAAATAATAAACTGACGTTATTTTAGCACCTTTATGCTCTTGAGTATCGCCTTCACATTCTTATCTGTCAGAGCGTAAGAGCTTACCTCTATGATTTATCCTGAACATGTTTGGCAGTTTGCCAGATAATTCCTATCTTTGCAAAACAGATTACATATAATACATATAAGGTGTGGTCTATTAGACACTAATTATGAATTAACTATGAATTTCCTTGATTTAGTAAAACAGAGATACAGCTGCAGAAGCTATCAGGCAAAGAGTGTAGAACAAGAGAAGGTGAACTATGTGATGGAGTGCGTGCGCTTTGCTCCGTCGGCAGTAAACAAACAGCCTTGGCGCTTCCACGTCATCAGCAGTGACGGCGACAAGGAGAAGTTGCGCCAGTGTTATAACCGTGAGTGGTTCACCACCGCCCCTATGTATGTCATAGCCTCCATACTCCACGACGAGGAGTGGGTGCGCTCTGACGGCAAGCACCACGGCGACATCGACATCGCCATTGCAGTGGAGCACCTTTGTCTGGCAGCAACGGAACAAGGCCTCGCCACCTGCTGGGTATGCAACTTCAACGCTGATTTGTGCCGCCAGTTGTTCTCCCTCGCCGCCAACGAGGAACCAGCCGTCCTCATTCCCCTCGGCTATGCCGCCGACGCACCGAAGGAGAAAGTCCGCAAGACCGCAGAGGAGATTATTGTCAGGGAATAGTAGTTTTTGCTTACACTTTGATTTTTGCAACCTCAATTTCCTTGCTTCATATAGAATTTTCAAAATATATTCAGTTAATAAAATTTAAAATGACACATAAAGTTAATTTGCAACTCTCTGAGTTCTCAAAAACTCGTGGTTCGCCTCGTAATCCATGTCATGGGTAACCAACGACATGGCAAGATGAAGAAGTTTGTTCTTGGCATTGTTTAGTGCGATTGAGTGAGTTTTGCCTTCTGCTATCTTACGGTGATAGTAATCATGATAGATGCCACCTTTTGCTATTGTATGCATGGCAGCCTGCGTCAGATACGACTTGAGCATGGAACTGGAGAGGTTGC
>DFLE01000058.1:2160-11820 GCA_002373375.1 Prevotellaceae bacterium UBA3627 | reverse complement strand
TCTCAATCGCACTAAACAATGCCAAGAACAAACTTCTTCATCTTGCCATGTCGTTGGTTACCCATGACATGGATTACGAGGCGAACCACGAGTTTTTGAGAACTCAGAGAGTTGCAAATTAACTTTATGTGCCATTTTAAATTTTATTAACTGAATATAGTTTGAAAATTCTATAGGAAGCAAGTGCTCAACTTCTTAGTCTTCAGGAGTAAAGAAGTAAAGGAGTTAAGACATTACCCTGGCTATTTGCTGTTTATTGACGAACCGAGGCTCATGCTGAGGTATTCTGTATTGTCTTAACTACTTAACTACTGTCTACTTGACTACTTCAGAAAGTTGAGTTATTAATGTTACGGCGTCGGCGCACAAGCAATACGAGCAGCACGATGAAGACAACGGCTATAGCAGCCACAACAATGTTGCTGACAATCGTCGTGGTTTCTTCCGCATGGTTCATCTCTTCTTTCTTCAGCACCTTTCCATCCTTGTCGCTGACCTTCTCCTCGCGTACCTCACTGATTTGCTTCTTGTATTCCTTGGCAGATGCAGCATCAACCTTTTCTGCAATGAAATCCTGCAGTTTCTGATTGTCGCCAACCATCTGCGAGCCACTTGCTCCATACTTCCGTACCAGTTCCGTGTGCAGTTTCGCAATATCCTTGAGCTGTGTATCTGAAGCCTTCCAATAGCCCTTGCGGGCAGACTCCATCATCACCGCAGTCATCTCCTGCAGTGCAGCCTGGTTCTTCTGTTCAAAGAACTCACGGATGCCGAGTTGGAACTTGTCCTTCACGTATGTCTCATAAATGCCATCCCACATCTCCTTGTCTATGGCCTCGGGTTTCATCACGTTCCATCCGTATGTATTCTGAACCAGTTCGGCAAACGCATTGGCATCGCTGGCACCGCCCTGCATCTTCTCCTTTATATATGTAGGATTGAATAGTGTGGTACGGCTCTCCACACCGATAGCCTCTTTCACTTCCTGCATCCTTGCATTGTTGCGGTTACGGTAGTCTGACAGATATGCATCAGGATCCTTGCCCGTCACGTTACGCACTGCCATGTTCATGCCACCCATAAACTCATATACATGGTCGAGCGACAGCGCACCCCACGTATTTGACTGTCGCGGCTGAATGACGGCATCGGTATTTGCCAGTGCCGCCTCAAAGGCATACTGCCGCATATCCTCCCACTGGTCCTCCTTACCATAGAAAGCGCCCATGTTGTTGAGATATACCTCTGCCAGTTCCGACTCCTTGTCCCAGCGGTCACTTGCCATCGTCATGCCCTGTATGCCCGTTCCGTAGTTGCCGTTCACGCCGCCGAACACACGGTATGCACTTACCTCCCTCGCCTCTTTGGGCGACATGCCTTTGTCCACAAGCACACGCTCCGCTGTCTTGACGCCTTCTGCAACCATGTTGGGATAAGCATCGCCCTTGGCCTGTGCAGCCATTTCCACTGCACGAGTTATAAGGAACAGGCGCGAAGCAGCAAGGTCGCGCAGCTGGCCAGAGGTTTGCACCACCACATCAATGCGGGGGCGTCCGAGTTCCTTTGAAGGAATGAGGCGTATGTCAGTCACCCTTCCGAAAGCATCACGTATCGGTTCCACACCCAACATGTAAAGACACTGTGCGATGGTTGCACCGCCAGTCTCTATAAATTCACTTGACCACAGCGTGTAGCTCACCTTGCGCGGAATACTGTCGTGGTGACGCTCACGGTAAAGGCGGATGGTATTCTCTGCCAGTTCCTTGCCTTTCTCCCAAGCCTGTTCAGAAGGACACGCCTCGGTATTTACCCCGTAGAGGTTGCGCCCCGTAGGCACGGCATTAGGATTGCTGATGACATCACCGCCCGGTGACGGAGCAGTATAGCCACCCGCCAAGGCATTCAGCAGACACTCCATCTCTATCCTTGGCGAAGTGAGCAACGCCGTCTTGTAGTTGCCTACATTCCTTATGGTGCGCTCCACCTCCAATACAGCATGGGCGAAATTCTTATCCTCCTTGGTGAGTACGGCAGCCTCAGCAACCTTATCAACGATTGCCTGCATTGCCGGTGACATGTTGGCCATCTTGCTACTGGTATGTGCGTCATGCTTGCCACCCCTGGCTTTCATCATGCCCTCCTTCATCTTCTTCAGTTGCTCAGGCGAGGCACCCATCATCTTCGCTATGGCAAGAGCTTTCTTTGGACTCATGCCCTTGGCCATCTCGTGCATTCTTTCCTTTTCCTTGCTTGTCGGCATTTTCTGTTTGCCTGCAGGATGTTTGCCAGAGGCTTTGTGTTTCGCACTATTACCTTGAACGGCCATGCTCATCATCATGCTCATCATCTGCTGGGGTGCATTGACGACTGAGTCTATATGGCGGGCACGCCGCAAGTCATCCATGCTGATATGCGCAATTCTGCAGATCTCCTCATCTGAGGCATTGCCCTGACGGTTAAGCAGACCACCTACAAGCGTTTTGGCAGGGTTAAGATAACGTGCCGTAAAGAGTGACTTGTGCTTTTCCACGTCATCCGCCACACGTTTCTTCATCTTGTCGAGCGCAAGCAGACTGTATGCTATTGGTTCGGAAGCCATGGCATAGACCGATGAGTTTATGCGTTCCATGTCGTATGGCACGCCCATGATATAGTTCTTGCTCGTTATCTTCTCATTCATCAGTTCCTCGGCAAAAGCCTCAATCCTGGCAATCTCACTCTCTGTGTAAGGTTTGTTTCTTACGGAATCGAGGTGCAGTTCCCTGTGAATGCCCATCTCAATGGTGATGGACTTCACCACCAGCGAAGCATTATTGCTCGGATTCTTATCGTATGCCTCAATGGCACTGCTCAACTTTGAGTAGAGCGTGCGCAGGTTGCTCTCCATAAACGGTGGAGTGAGGTAAGACACCAGCGATGCGTATGTGCGGCGCTTGGCTATCATTCCTTCGCCCACATTGCCTATAGTATATAGGTAGAAGTGCGGAAGCGAACCGACCAGACGGTCGCTCCAGCAGTTCTGCGACAATGCCACCTGCTTGCCGGGCGTATATTCAAGCGAACCGTGGGTACCGAAATGAATCAGGGCATCAGCCTTGAAACCTTGCTGTATCCACAGATACTGTGCTATGTAAGGATATGGCGGTGCACTCTCAGTGCCGTGTACCATCTTAAATGAATCACTGCCTGTGCCGGCTGGCATCTGTGGCATCAGTACGATATTGCCAAAACGGATGACAGGCAAGCCAAGTGTTTCGGAATCTTTTGCCAGATAGTTGCCTGGGAATTTGCCATTGACACTATTCATTTCCTTACGCATCTTGTCAGAGAACAGAGTGTCAGTCCAAGAGTCAAAATCCTTTTTGCTGACAAGTTGCGGGTTGCCTTCACTCAGGAATTTCGCCTGCGCACCCTCTGCATAAGTGCCGAAGACACTGCCGGAGTGCTGAATCATCTGTGCCAGAGCATCCGCCGTTGCCGGCAGTCCCTGCACATTGTAGCCTTCCTCGCGCATCCTAACCAGCATGTTATAGAGTGAAGGAACCACCTCTAACCCTGATGCAGTAAGGGCATTCGAGCCAGGACCTTTGAAATAGACTATCGCTACCTTCTTGTCTTTGTTGGCGATGTGTTTAAGCGCTACATGCTTGTTTACAGCAGCAACGAATGTTTTCAGGCGTTCAGGAATAGTATATGCTTCGGGAAGTCCGTCCTTTCCTTCGCGAATGGCAAACAATACGAACGGATGAATCATTCCGTCAATCTCTGGAGTGATGATGCTTTGCGAGAAGAAACCGCCCTGCATGCCTTTCTTATCATCTTCCCAGTCGGCAGTCATACGGTTTACGTTGACTGTTGAGAAAAGCGGGATATTCTGCTTTTTCAGATATTCCACGGCAAAGTCGCCAATACGTCCGTGCGCCATGTTGATTATGGCCGACGGGTTGATGCTGTCTATGGCATTTGTCTTTATCAACGCGGCAAGGTTTCTTGTAGCATACACCACGTCGCCCGATGCTTCCAGCGCACTGATAAGGTCGGTGGCATCGCCCATCATACCGCTTATGATGATGCGTGGTGCATCAGCTTTATGCAGATTGTTTTCTGTAAGGAATACGTTGTAGTCCTTTATGCTTGCAAATCCGAGTTCCTCACCATTCGCATCCTTAAGGTTTGGATGATAGAGCAGTGGTTCATTACGCTCCTCCACAGGCTCGACATCATTTACGAAAAACAGTTTCCCGTCCACATCGTTGCGCAGGTAGTTGAGGAAACTACGGTAGTTCTTCCTGCCACCGGCAGAAAGGTACTGTTTCAAGGAATCTACATCCCATTCGTCAAGGCTCACAATGTTGTTTGCCGGGTTCGTGGCTTGCGTGGTCAGCACCTTCAAACCTTTTTCGGTCAGTTCCTGAATCCTTGTGCGCTGTTCCTCGGTTATGCGCAGTCCCATGCCGTTGATGAGTACCACATCATAGTCGTCCCATGAATCAATATCGTCAAGCGGTGCTTCATGCAGACGTATGAAGCTATTGTCATTGGCCTTGGATATCTCGCCCATCGTAATTACCTGATAGTTGACGAAGGCGATATCCGTGCGGCCGCACATAGAACGCCAGAATGCGGCAAAGGCTGTGACAAGAATCACAGCCAGTATGCCAAGGAATATATACTTTTTCTTCAATCTTATCTTTCTCATGAATTAATGTATTTTGTCTTCGCTCGGCGCTTGCGACGCTTTGCTTGCAAAGAACTACTGACTACTAACTACTGACTACTTAACGGTTAATCCTCAGAATAGCTTCTGCAGGTCTATTGACACCCCGACCGTCAATGTAGTTCCGAGGGTGACGGGTGAGTTCGCATAATAATTATCTGGCTTGTAGTTGAAGAGGTTGTCCACGGCACAATTGATATTGATACCTTTGAGTATTCTCTGTGACAGACTCAACTTCCAGATAGAATAACCATCGTAATGCGTCTTGGTCATCTCATCCAGTTCTGTGGATGCGTATTCCGTTACGTCAACCGCCGACAGGAAACGTCCCGACAAAGCCACATAAAGACCGTATTTCTCAGTAAACTGACGGTCGTAGTCTATTCGCCATGTCAGGGAATGTGGGCGAGCCGCCGTAAGGTCGGGCTGTCCTTTCTTCACTATGTTCTTTGTGAAAGCGTATGACACCTTTGCACCTATACCGTTCTGGTGGTGCAGTTGCACACTGGCATCCGCCCCTGCTATCTGCTGGTTGGCGATGTTGGTATACATCTGAGCCGTCTTTCCGTCACGCTGCACGGTCGCCGTGGTTATGTAGTTGTTGAAGAAATTATAGTAGCCCGTTGCAGTAAGACAATACTTTAGATTGTCGCTTACTGAACCGTGGTTGGTCCATGAAAGAGAGAAATTGTGGTTCGTCTCGCACTTCAGGTCGGTATTACCATAAATCATGAATATACCGCCCATGAAGAAGTCCATGTAGAGTTCCTTGAGCGACGGAGCACGGAAACCAGAAGCGTATGAGACGCGTATCTGGTGCTTGCCAGTCTTATACATGGCTGCCAACTTCCACGTGGGCCTGCCTTTCTTTGCGGCAGAGAAATAATCGTAGCGCAGTCCGCCTATGATGTCCCAGTGGTCGGAGGGAGTGTAGTCCCACTGTGCAAAGATGTCACAGCTGTTTTGCGAGCGGTGGTTGTTGTCCTCAGAAAACTGATATGTCATCATATAGTCGTTCATGTAGTCTGCTCCTGCTGTGAACTGCGATTTCCATGACGACATGTGGAGATTGTATAGCGCACGGCATATATTCTGACGGTTGGAATAGTCGCGGATATTCTTGTCTGTAAGCATGTTCAGGTCTGACTTGTCGTACTGGTCAAAGCTGTATGCCACCTCAAGGTCTTGCTGAGCATTGATTTTCCAGTTTAACCTCAGTCCGTCACTCAAGTTGCGGTAGCGCTCATGGCTCACAGTGCCTGACTCCCTCTCACGAAAGAAGTATCCTATCCTGCCTGTCAACCTCAGCGCATCTGACAGTTTCCACGTCAAGCGTTCCTTCACGTTGTATGACTTGCCTCCATAAGTAGGGAGCGATGAGTTCTCGCCCAGGTCCAGTGCTTTGGCATCGGTCATTTGGAATGTGGTCAGCGAGTTAATTCGGCCGATATTGAAGTCTGCACTCGCACCGTGACGCCATTCCTTGGTGGCTCCCTCATAGCGGCTGTTCACATTGGCAGCCCATTTGTCGGAAGGTCCCTTTGTTATTATGTTGACGACCCCGCCCATTGCCGATGAACCGTAGAGTGTGGAGGCTGCACCCTTCACTATCTCTATGCGCTCGATGCTGGAGAGGTTGAGACGCGAGAAGTCAACATTGTCCATTGATTCTCCCGCCATTCTTTCGCCATCTACGAGAAAGAGTATGTTGTTTCCATCGTAGCCGCCAATGTTAAGCACCTGCTGCCCCATGGAGTAAGTAAATTCCAAACCAGGGATTTCCTGCTGCAGCATATCCTTGATATTGGTGGCATCTGCCTTCTGTATGTCGTCTGCCGTTATCACACGTGTCACCACGGGAATGTCGAGGAGCGGTTTCGGAGTGCGGGTGGCTGTTACCACGACCGTCTCCAACCCGAGCGGGTCTTTGTTCCACGTTACGCAGTCGTCTGACTCGTTTTCTGCATACGCCGCACCAGTGGAAAGCAGTGCGGCCGCAAATATGACATATATCTTCTTCATTTCTCAAACATCGGGTACTTGTAGTTCACGGTCATCCATCCCTTTATCTGATAACTGTCTGTGCTCATGAAGTTGGCAAGTTGAATGGCGGCGTATGTGCCATCAGCAAGGCGCAGCAGCATCACGTTGTCATGCATGGTGTAGCTGGGCGGCATGTTACTGGTGTCAACTTCCACCCACTTGCCTATTTCTGTGTTCTTGTGTCCTGGGGCATATGTGAGCCAGCCCTCCATCATGTGTGACATATCGATGGTGACAGATTGTTCGCTCTTCTCATCTTCTATCCAGTCTCCGCCCATGGGCAGTCCGGCAGCCTCCAGTTCTTCTATGCTGTGATAGTCTGTCATCATAACTGCCGCTCCGTTGGTCTTTACGTCATAGCGGTGCTGGGCAATGTCCCACTGCTCAGGGACACCGGTCTCCGTCAGGTCATCTATGTTTATGGTTGACGTGGTGATGGTGGGCGTGGGGGTGTGCAAGTTGATGTAAACCCACTTGGCGTAGTCGGTGGCATCAATATAATACTGTCCTTCCTGCACTGCTACCTCAGGACTGTCGTATGCGCCTTCCAATACATCACAGGCTGGGAACAGTCCCGCAAGCGAGACCATTCCCAGCACGTTAAACAGTTGTTTGCGTATATTCATCATTCTCATTTGCTCTGTGACTCCGCGAGAACCTCATCAAAGTCTGCCGCATTGAAATAAACAGTTGTTCCACCCATTACGGTTGGGACAGAGAATGTTGCTACAAGGGCACCGTCGGTCAGTGTGCCTTCGAATGTTGCAGCATATTCCTTTGACTCGCCGCCGTTCATGCCCGGCATGAGAGTCTTGCCTTCGGCAGAGAGAGTGAATGAACCTTCATTGTTCTTTGTCACGCTGACGGTCTCGAATGTGAATGCACCCCATGTCTCTGACGTATAACTCAGGCTGGCAGCATCGAGAGCATCGTTGGCCTTGATGACCACCTTCTCGTTTGCCGTTGGCTGATAGTGCTGGAAATACTTACTGTTGACATATGTACCGCCCTTGTATGTGCCGTCGATTGCAGCCGCCATAGGCATCTCACCCACGGTAACGTTGAGCACGGTGCCGCCCATGACTGACGGAATGCTGATGGTGAATGTCTTAGCGCTGTTGGCAATGTTTCCTGTAATGGTGGCCTCGTAGTCCTTGGCACCTCCGTGGCCGGCCATCGTGATGTTGCCGCTGCCGATGAGGCTATAGCTGCCGTCGGCATTCTTCTTGAGCTCGCTGACAGTAAATGTGCCATCGCCCCATGTATCGGAGTGGAATGTAGCCTTGCTGTCGCTTACATTCAGTGTCTCGCCAGCATCAAACATGCTGCCGTAGCCAAACACCACCTTGCTCCATGTGTTGAATGTCTGTGCGGTGAACTTGTCCTCTACGACATCTTCATCACTTGAGCATGATGTGAACACTGAGAACAGCATGACAGCTGCCACCATTGAGAATAGAGTTTTTTTCATCTTCTTGATTTCTGTTTCTATTTTTTATTAATGTTGAACTAACACTTTTTACCTTTTTACATGCTTGTTGAAATTGCGGTGCAAAGGTACTATGATTTAGCAACATACGCAATGCCTAAAAATGAGTAAATAATCATCGCGTTTCTGTAATAAGTCTGTATGCATTAACCGTATTTAGGTATTTGCGACAATTGTTTTTTTGACAGCTACTTTGTCATTTGGACAAAAAGTTGTAACTTTGCATCATGTATAATGCATAATTGGCTGCCGCATGGTAATTGTGCATTATGAATTATGAATTGAAAAGAAATGATTGTTTGTATAGCAGAGAAACCAAGCGTGGCACGCGACATAGCAAAGGTGCTGGGAGCAACGACGACACGCGATGGATATATAGAAGGTAACGGCTACCAGGTGACATGGACTTACGGACACCTGTGTACGCTTAAAGAACCCAACGACTACATGGATATGTGGAAACACTGGTCGTTGGGCTCACTGCCTATGATACCACAACGCTTCGGAATAAAACTCATTAACCAGGAACACATAGTAAAACAGTTTGCCGTAGTGGAGAAACTGTTCAAGCAGGCTGACAGCATCATTAACTGCGGTGATGCCGGCCAGGAGGGTGAACTGATACAACGCTGGGTGATGCAGAAGGCGGGAGTGAAGTGTCCTGTAAAAAGACTATGGATATCTTCACTTACCGAAGATGCCATAAAGGAAGGGTTCAATACGCTGAAAGACCAGAAAGAATATGAACCTTTGTATCTTGCCGGACTGTCACGCGCCATAGGCGACTGGCTGCTCGGCATGAATGCCACGCGCCTTTACACTATAAAGTATCGCAGCAACCGACAGCGTGGAGCTGACGGAGGCAGCGTTTTGTCCATAGGCAGGGTGCAGACCCCTACCCTCGCCATAATAGTGAACAGGCAGAGGGAGATTGACAACTTCAAGCCTGAGCCTTACTGGGTGTTGTCAACAATATACCGCGACACACTGTTCACCGCCACAAAGGGCAAATACACGAAGAAGGAGGAGGGAGAGGCAGCCTTCGCCGAGATAAAGGACAAGCCCTTTGAGGTGACAAGCGTACAGAAGAAGAACGGCACGGAGAAACCGCCGCAGTTGTTTGACCTGACCACGCTGCAGGTGGAGTGCAACAAGAAGTTCTCTTATACAGCAGAGATGACACTCAACATCATACAGAGCCTGTATGAGAAGAAGGTGACGACTTATCCGCGTGTTGACACGCAATACCTTACCGACGACATCTACAAGAAATGCCCGCAGACGCTTAACGGCGTCTTCAAGGTGCAGTTTGCCGGCGAACGCCCGTATGCCGACCTTATCAAAGCTATCGGCGGCAAGCCTCTCGCCAAGAGCAAGAAGGTGTTTGACAACTCCAAGGTGACCGACCACC
>DFLE01000058.1:1714-2114 GCA_002373375.1 Prevotellaceae bacterium UBA3627 | reverse complement strand
CCGACCACCATGCCATCATACCTACCGGAGTAGTACCGGCAGGACTAACCGACATGGAGCGCAACGTGTATGACCTCGTGGTGCGCCGCTTCATTGCCGTGTTCTACCCCGATTGCAAATTCTCGACCACCACAGTAGAGGGACAGGCTGGCGACGTGAAGTTCAAGGCCACTGGCAAGGAAATACTGGAGCCGGGATACCGTATAGTGTTTGAAAAAGCAAAAGCTGCAGAGCCAAGCAATGACAGCGAGGGGGAGAAGAAGGAGGACAACGAGGAGAAGACTCTGCCCACATTCACCAAAGGCGAGAGCGGACCGCATGAGCCTACGCTGACAGAGAAGCAGACCACCCCTCCACCTTATTATACCGAGGCCACGCTGCTGCGTGCCATGGAGACGGC
>DFLE01000058.1:1308-1568 GCA_002373375.1 Prevotellaceae bacterium UBA3627 | reverse complement strand
TTCAAGCGCCACTACATCAAGCGTGAGCGCAAGCGAATAGTGGCAACCGCCACCGGCACCGCACTGATTGACATCATACACGAGGAACTGCTGAAATCGCCTGAGCTTACAGGACTGTGGGAGAAGAAGCTGCGCGACATAGAACACCAGAAGTATGATGCCGGCACTTTCATCAACGAACTGAAGGAGCAGATTACGCAGATAGTAAACCAAGTGTTGGCTGACAACAGCAACAGAAAACTGGAAATTGAGGGATAAGC
>DFLE01000058.1:296-1237 GCA_002373375.1 Prevotellaceae bacterium UBA3627 | reverse complement strand
TAAAAGGCGTAAAAAACGAAATATCGTGTTAAAAGTTTTCTTTTTATGTGAGAAAGTGTTTACTTTGCACCCCGAAAAAAAAGGATAACATTTATCAATTAACAAAGAAAAGAAAACTATGAAGAAAATTCTTATGGTCGCAGTTATGGCTGCAGCAGCCGTTTCTGCAAACGCACAGTGGTACATCGGTGGTCAGCTTGGTCTTGACTTCAACAAAGCAAACAAGGATGCAGACTCACAGATGACATTCTCTATCGCACCAGAGGTAGGTTACAACATCAACGAGAATTGGGCTGTCGGTGCACAGGTCGGCTTCTCTATGGCAAACAAGTTGAAGGAAGATGGCAAGATTACATATGATGCACACGGAATCCCTACAGGAGTAACAGACCCAACTTACGATGCTACAGGTACATCATTCTTCATCGCTCCTTATGCCCGTTATACATTTGCTAAAAGCGGAAACGTTTCATTCTTCGTTGATGGTGGCATAGGTTTCGCTACAGCAAACTATGACATTGACGACCCATACGAGAAGTACAACGAGTCTGGTACTATATTCCACATTGGTCTCCGTCCTGGTATCGCATTCAAGGCTACAGACAAAATCAGCTTCGTAGCCACAACCGGATACTTCGGATACATGAAGAAGAGCGATGATGTTTATGGTGGCGCTTCAAGATTCGGCTTGAATGTAAACGGAAACGCACTTCAGTTCGGTGCCTACTACAACTTCTAATTGAAAGTCAGAACAAAAAACATACAAGCCTGCGAGTATAATGCTCGCAGGCTTTTTTTGTTGCAATAAATTTTGGCGTTTTCGCTAAAAAAGTGTAATTTTGTATCTTGGTGACCTAACAAACACTGCAAGAAAAGAAAATGATAGACTTTACATTCTATTCCCCTACTGAGTTCGTATTCGGACATGACACCGAGACACG
>DFLE01000058.1:0-154 GCA_002373375.1 Prevotellaceae bacterium UBA3627 | reverse complement strand
TGATTGACAAAGTGAAAGCCTCTCTTGAAGCTGAGGGACTGAGCTATTGCGAGATGGGCGGCGTACGTCCTAACCCTACCGACGTAAAGGTGTACGAAGGAATAGAAATAGCAAGGAAGGAACAGGTGGACTTCCTGCTCCCTGTTGGTGGCGG
>DFLE01000011.1 GCA_002373375.1 Prevotellaceae bacterium UBA3627 | reverse complement strand
ACTGTGTTCCAAGTTATGAGTTGTGAGTTATGAGTGCAGTGTTAACTCATAACTCATAATTCAAAACTTGCGAGGCATTGCCTCGCACTACATCTCTCCCAGTGCTTTCTTTAGTGCGGTCTCGCTCATTTTAACGTCAATCTCAGCGTCAATCTTCTGCGTCTGTGCCTGCATCCATGCTGTCTGTGCCGCCATCACGTCGGTGGTTTGCATCACACCCTCCTTGAAACCGAGGTTGGCGCAGCGCAGGTTCTCCTCCGCGCTGTGTATGTTCTTGCGCGCCGTCTCAAGGTTCTTGTTTGCCTCGCGTACGCGGAAGTTGCACTGGCATACCTGCAACTGCATCATCTCCTGAGCCTCGTCGTATGCCAGTTGCGCCATCATGGTAGAGCATTTGGTCGCGCGTATCTTATACATCGTCTCTCCCCAGTCAAGCACGGGTACGCGTACCATTACGCCTACGTTGAACTGTCCCTTGAACTTGCGCTCAAAGCCGTTGTAGAGGCTTGGATTGGTAAACAGCACACCACCCGTCAACGCTATCTGCGGCAGGTATGCCGCGCGTGCGAGTTTCGTCTGCTCCTTGCTGATGTCAACCGCATCTTGCAGCAATTGCAGCTCGGGCCTGTTCTCTCTCAGTTGTGAGGTTATCTGGCTTGTCGTCATGTCGTTTTCCACCAACAACTCCGCCTGTATGTTCTGGTTGCTCTCGTCCTCAAGTGTGATGTCGGCATCCAAGTCCAGACCGCATAACTGACACAGGTACATACGTGCCAGAGCCAGTCCGTTGTCAACCTTCGCCTTGGTCATGTCGGCCTCGTTGACGGCTACGTCAACCTTCAGTCCGTCAGCACGGGTGGCCACGCCGTTGTCTATCATCTTGTGTACGTCGCTGTCAAGTTTGCACACTAGTTGCAGATAGGCCTCGGCCAGTTGCTGTTTATGGCGGAGCGACACCACGGTCCAATAAGCGTTGTCAATGTCATACAGCACATCGTTCTGCTTGTGTGTGATGCTTGTCTCCGCCATTCTCTCTGCGATGTCGGCCATATTGTTGGCAGCGGTTATCGCACCACCCATGAATATGGGTTGTGTGAGCATGGCTGAAGCGGTGATGATGTGGTGTGTATTTGTCCTGAATGCGTCAGTAATCTTCTCTCCGATGCTGTTGAGTGTCCTCTCAAACGATGGGGCGAGAGCCTGTCCCGCAGCGCCGGCAGACCCTGTCAGAACCTGTGCCAAGGCACCGAACTTCTGTGCTTCGGCGGGTGTCAGCACACCCTGCTGCACCAGTCCCATGAGGTTCTGTTGCATGGATTGGCTGAGTCCCTGTCCCAATCCTCCAGTCATCTTTCCCATCTCGCCCATGAGCATCGTACCCATGTTGTTGAGTACGTTCTTCTGTTGGTCGTTGAGTAAAGATATTTCTCTTGAGGAGTACAAGTAGCCGCCAGCCAAGTCTATGTGGGGCAGATACTTCGTGCGGGCTGCCTTGCGTGTGTTTGTGGCAATCTCCTTCTTTACCCTCACCACGCTCATCTGCTTGTTTGAGCGCAGAGCCATCGCCCTGCACGAGTCAAGTGACAGCGTGCGTCCCGAGGCGGTGACAGAAAGACAAAGCACGGAGAATAACGTTAAGATTTGTCTGTTCATCATCTTATTTCCTTTCAAGTACGCAAAGTTACTAAGAAAAAATAAAATGAACAATTAATTAATGTGAAAAAATATTAGGCAGTTTAAGAAAAAGTATGTAACTTTGCATTAACCTATGGAGGTTAAGAAATCACATAAGGCAGATTTAGAACATCTCAGACCGTGGATTTTGATAGGCTCTTTCTTAGCGGTTACGCTGTTGTTCGTCGGTGTGCTGTTTATACCTTTCCAGAGTATAGGCAGCATGTTAGAGAACTATTTCGATGACGATTCAATGGATCTGGACCTGAAGATTGATGAGCGTGAAAATATGATATCAGCCGCTCAGAAGGAACCAGAGAAGAAGAAGGTCGAGCCACAGAAGATAAACAAGGTGGACGATGTCATTGAGATGAAAGAGGAGGAGCCGGAGCCTTCAGCTGATGCGGAACCTACCGATGAGGAGATAGAAGAGCAACAGCCTATAAACCAGAATGACGATGACGAGGAGACAAGGAAACTGGTGGAGCAGTTGCCTGAGTATCCTGGTGGCATGGTGGAGTTTATGAAATGGCTTACCAAGACGCTGAAATATCCGGATGAGGCTCTGCGTAGTCATACGGAGGGTAAGGTAATGGTGAACTTCATAGTGGAGAGCGACGGGTCTTTGACCGGCCTTAAAGTGGTTCAGTCTGCAGGTAAGGTGCTTGACGCGGAGGCATTGCGGGTAATGCGGTTGATGCCGCGGTGGCAGCCTGGCAAGGACGACAAGGGAAGACCCTGTCGTACGCTCATGGCCATACCTATTGTGTTTGAAATATAAGGAGAGCAGAGAATACTTACAGATGAAAAAGAGCAAGATACTTATTATAAGTGATATGTGTGGCTATGGCAAAGTGGCGGCGGCTGTCCAGATGCCGATATTGTCATATATGGGGCACGATGTGTTTAATCTGCCAACAATGCTGGTCAGCAATCCTTTCCCCTATGGTAAGTATGCAGTGCTCGATAGTACGGACTACATAGCCGACGCCCTGCGTACCTGGGATGAGTTAGGTTTCCGCTTTGATGCTATCACTACAGGCTTTATGACATCGGAGCGTCAGGCACGTCTTGTTTCCCGTTACTGTCGGGAGCAGGCGGCACTTGGTACCAAAGTCTTTGTTGACCCGGTGATGGGTGACTATGGAAGGCTGTATGGCGGAGCCAATGAGGAGACGGTGCGCTCTATGCGTGAGATGCTCGGCGCATCACACCTCTGTTTCCCTAACTACACAGAGGCTTGTCTGCTTGCCGATGTGCCGTACAAAGAGAATGGCATAACACTGGCAGAGGCGCATACGCTGATAAACAAGCTTCGTCGCTTGGGAGCCATGTCGGTGGTTGTTACCAGTTGTCTGATAGACGGCAGCAACGCTGTGGTGGGGTATAACCACTTCTCTGCGGAGTATTTCCTGTTGCCATATCAAGAGATACCGGTGCAGTTCCCCGGCACAGGCGACATATTCTCCTCCATTATCATAGGAAGGCTGCAGGACGGCGACAGTCTGAGTAACGCCACGCGTGTGGCTATGGACACCCTGTTCCAGTGGATTGATGTGAATAAAGACAATGAAGACAAGAACAGCGGAATACCGGTAGAGCGTCATCTCTCTTCCCTTATCGTTGTGTGATGGTAGTGCTGCTGGTATTGTCAAAGGAATTGAAGAAATATAAATATTGTAATGAGGTCGCTTGTGTGACCTGCGGATAATAGAACATGGCATTAATACTACATATAGAGACAAGCACCAATGTGTGCAGCGTGGCGTTGAGTCGTGATGGATTCCTGCTTTATGAGAAGGCAGATGACGGTAGTAATGGCAACAGCAATGCCGCGGAGCGTTTGGGAGGCTTTGTAAGTGATGCGTTGGAACGACTGCCAGATGATGGAAAACTGGAAGCTGTCAGTGTCAGCAGTGGCCCTGGTTCATATACGGGACTGCGTATAGGTGTCTCAATGGCCAAAGGTGTGTGCTACGGTAGCGACGCGCAGCTCATCAGCGTTCCTACGCTTGAGTTGCTCTGTGTGCCGGTGCTGTTGGGTGATAAGATAAAAGCTACTTCATGGGTTGACGGAAAGGAAGAACAACTGGTGGAGGAACTGACAGATGAGGCTTTGTTGTGCCCTATGATAGATGCCCGACGCATGGAGGTGTTTGCTGCGGTGTATGACCGTTCGCTCAAGACTGTGCGTGGAGCGCAGGCCGATATCGTGGATGCTGACACGTACCGTGAACTGTTGGATAAGAATATAGTGTACTTCTTCGGTAACGGTGCATTGAAGTGCCGTGAACAGATAAACCATCCTAACGCACGCTATATAAGTGGCGTGGTGCCTTTGGCAAAAAACATGCTGCCTTTGGCTGACAAACGCTTCCATCTCGGCAAGACCGAGGACGTGGCATACTTCACTCCTCAGTATCTGAAGGAGTATCAGGCAAAGAAGTCAAGGGATTTGTTAAACAGAGGCTGAAGAACAGCTCTCTGACAGTTCTCCTAACAAAGAAAAAAAGACAATGGAATTACAAGGTTTAGACTATAATACCCAGCGTGAGAAGTTGCGCTTGAAAGCATACGGGCGTAACATTCAGCAGATGGTGGAACGGTGTATGGCTCTGCCCACCAAACCCCAGCGTCAGCGATGCGCGGAAGAGATAATATCGGTTATGCGACGTGCCATACCAAGCACGCAGAACCAGAAAGACCGTATGTCTGTCTTATGGTATCACCTGGCGCTGATGAGTGACTTCAAGCTTGATATAGACTACCCGGTAGAGATACAGCATGAAGACAAGATGTTGACACCGCCGGAACGCTTGGAATATACTAATAAGAGGCGTATGCCGATAAAACACTATGGCAGGCTTATCTTCGATATGCTCGACCAGCTGAAGACCATGCCCGAGGGACGCGAGCGCAGTGCCTTGGTTCAGATTACTGCAGGTCAGATGTATCGTAGTCTTACAATGTGGGGAATGCAGGCGGCGGATAAGGAGAAAGTGGCGTCAGACCTGGCACGCTTTACTGACGGCGTGATACAGGTATTGCCCAAGGAACTGAAGTTCGAGACGGTGCAGACAACGTCATCAAAGCAGAGAAAGAGAAAGAAGAAATGATAGCGATGAGTAATTCCTGTGTGTTTCCTCATCTTCTGAATGTGCTTAATAAATACTAAATGGACAGTTTTATAATAGAGGGCGGCCATGCCCTTAAAGGCGAGATAGTTCCTCAGGGAGCGAAGAACGAGGCTCTTGAGGTCATTTGTGCCACGCTGCTTACCAGCGAGGAGGTGGAGATAGGGAATATTCCTGACATCCTTGACGTGAACAATCTTATACAGTTGTTGAAGGATATAGGCGTCAAGGTAACAAAGAAGGGAAAGGGCGTGTACATCTTCAAGGCTGATGACCTTGACTTGGACTATCTCTCCAGTGACGAGTTCGTCAACAAGTGTGCACAGTTGCGCGGCTCTGTCATGATGATAGGACCGTTGCTCGGACGTTTCGGCTATGCCACAGTGGCTAAGCCTGGTGGTGACAAGATAGGTCGCCGCCGCCTTGATACTCACTTCCTGGGTTTCCGTAAACTCGGTGCAGTGTATAACCGTATCAACGGCCGTGATGTGTACCAGTTGAAGGCGGCATGCCTGAAAGGATGCTATATGTTGCTTGACGAGGCATCTGTTACGGGTACTGCAAACATTGTGATGGCAGCAGTGCTGGCAGAGGGTACCACAACGATATACAATGCGGCGTGTGAGCCTTATATACAGCAACTGTGCCGTATGCTCTGCCGTATGGGAGCGAAGATAACAGGCATAGGCAGTAACCTGCTTACTATAGAGGGAGTAAAGACGCTGGGTGGCACCACTCACCGCCTTCTGCCCGATATGATAGAGGTGGGTTCCTTCATTGCCATGGCTGCCATGGTGGGTGACGGCATACGTATAAAAGATGTGTCAATAGAGAATCTCGGTATCATACCTGATGCATTCCGCAGGCTCGGCGTACAAGTGGTGGAGGAAGGTGACGACCTCTTTATCCCGCGTCACTCTCATTACCAGATAGATTCCTTTATCGATGGTACAATAATGACACTCAGTGATGCCCCTTGGCCGGGCCTCACGCCAGACCTGCTCAGTGTGCTCCTCGTGGTTGCCACACAGGCGCAGGGCTCGGTGCTCTTCCATCAGAAGATGTTTGAGAGTCGTCTGTTTTTCGTTGATAAGCTCATTGACATGGGTGCGCAGATAATCCTCTGTGACCCTCACCGCGCGGTGGTGGTTGGCCATGACCATAAGATAAGGCTGAGAGCTGGTCGTATGTCAAGCCCCGACATCAGGGCTGGTATAGCTCTGCTGATAGCTGCTCTCTCTGCGGAGGGTACGTCACAGATAAATAACATATCTCAGATAGACCGTGGCTATGAGGATATCGAAGGACGTCTCAACGCCCTCGGTGCAAGAATCACGAGAAAATAATAACTCATAACCCGTAACAACATTGATACGCGACGAGGAAGTATATAAGATAGGCCTGATAGGTAAGGCGCACGGAGTAAAGGGCGAGGTGACAATGCGTGTGGACGATGATGTGTTCTACCGTGTTGATGCCGATTATCTCATACTTCGTGTTGACGGCATAATGGTGCCATTCTTTATTGAGGAGTACAGGTTTAAGACTGATACTGTGGCTCTCATAAAGTTTGATGGCATAGACTCCGTAGAGAAAGCGCGTACCCTTACCGGTACTGAGGTCTTTTTCCGTAGGGATATGGCAGATGCCGCTGAGGAGCAGGTGCTCAGCTACGCACAGTTGGTGGGATACAAGGTCATAAATAGTGCCGACGGTGCGTGTGTTGGTGAGATAGCTTCTGTTGATGAGCAAACCATCAATATTATGTTTGAACTGACCGACGGTGTGCTGCTACCTGCTGCAGAGGAACTTATTGAGGATATAGACAATGACAACAGAACCATAACGCTGCGTATAGCTGACGGACTGTTGTAGTAGTGGTTTTAGAAAAGGCTCCTTCACAGGCAAGGGCAACTACGCAAACAGTTCCTTGTTCCTGCCGGCTGCCGGCTACTTCAATGGCACGTTGTACATCGATGGCGGCTCCTACGGCTACTACTGGTCGAGTACGCTCTACAACAGTACGTACGGTCGTGACCTGGACTTCGGCAGCGACAATGTCAATCCGCAGAGCTGCAGCAGTCGCTACTACGGCTTCAGTGTGCGTGCTGTGCGTGCTGTCTCAGAATGATGCACCATTAGCAAAAGCGTAAAGCAAGAAAAAAAGAATAGTAAAAGGCAATAATAAAAGGCATCTGTGTGAACGATACACACAGATGCCTTTTTGTATCTCTTGGCTACCGCTCGGTACGCAGTGGTGCTTGCATGAATTTCAACAACGGATTACACCGATTACACGAATTTTCCATGTCTTATTTCAGAGCCGACAGGCTCCTAAGATTCTCAAAAAAGATTTTCAATGGATTTCTGCCCGTAAGGGCATGAAAAAGAAATAAAGTTTCATCTGTTTTATGTATTAAGCGAAAATAGGACATTTTTGTCATTGCTTGATTAAAATCATGTCAACGAAAAAACTCAATCTAGGAGAAAACGAAGCCTTAAAAACGGAAAAAGGATGCAAAAATCAATGATTTCGCACCCTTTTTTTCGTGAAAGCTATCACTTTACGATGAGAAAGCATAGCTTTTACAATGTCATTCGATAGCTTTTACACCGTGAAAGCATAGCTTTTACAGGGTGAAAACTATCGTTTTTTATGCTTTCCCAGAACCTGCTACTGATTATCAGACAGTTACAACCCTCCGTAGATTTTGCTGTACGCGACCAGCAGGAAATAATTTTCAAATATCGCGAGCATGAGGCGTTAACGGAAGGTCCCAAATAGGACATTTTTGTCATCGGGTGACATAAGTCAAGTCCAATTCAACACCGTATTCAGGTTGTTCGAGGTTAGTATATATATAATTATAATAAGGTGGAAGAAAAGTGTTGAATGTAGATGAGTTCTATTTCAAGGTTCGCAAGGTTGGTAGGGAAAAAATTTTGTGCGTTTAGAAAAAAATGCTAATTTTGTATCACAAGATTGAGAATTATGAGAAAGACTTTTGTTGTGATGCTGTTGGCGGCTATGACAAATTGTATGGCGGCAGAGACCGAGGATGTTTCGTTGAACAGTGATGAGATAATGGCGACAGCCGAGAAAGTGGCGGGGTATTTCATACGGACAAACCCTGATGTGGGTGCAGAAAGCTATGTGGGAGGTAAGACTCGTAACAGCCGAATCTGGACGCGAGGGGTGTTTTATGAGGGACTGCTTAACATGGAACGTGAGCAACACCACGAAGAGTGGTTGAAATATTCTGTGGACTGGGGCAACTTCCATGACTGGTATAGTTGTACTGATTCGCAAAAGCGTCATGCGGATTTCCAATGCTGCGGACAGGCGTATCTGCAGATGTATATGATGGACCCTTCGCAGACAAAGCGTATGGAGCATATAAAAATGCGTATTGATGACATGATGGCGACAACCCAGGTTAATGACTGGTATTGGATTGACGCTATACAGATGGCAATGCCTATCTTTGCTATGCTCGGAACGATAACTGGCGAGAAGGCCTATTGGGAACGAATGAATGAAATGTATGTATATACACGTAATAAGCATGGCGGCGCCAAGAAGGGTGGGGGATTGCCACTGTTCAATGAGACTACCGGATTATGGTACCGTGACTATCAGTTTGACCCTCCTTACCATGACTTGAAGGAGACCGACAAGGACTGCTATTGGAGTCGTGGCAACGGTTGGGTGTATATGGCGTTGGCTCGTGTGATGCAGTTTACCCCAGATGATGAAGCGCACAGAGTGGAGTATGAGAATGACTTCAAGGCTATGAGTAAGGCTTTGTTGGATTGCCAGCGTGAGGATGGTTCTTGGAATGTCAGCCTTGCTGCTCCAAGCAATTACGGACAGGATGGCAGTGAGGGGCCGGAGATGACGGGAACGTCTCTCTTTGTCGGCGGCATGGCTTATGGCGTTCGCACAGGGTTGTTGGATAGTCTTACTTATATGCCGGCCATAAGACGTGGATGGCAGGCAATGCGTCACGCTGTGCATGACGACACCGGTTTCGTGGGCTATCTGCAGGGTGCAGGGTCTAAACCTGAGGATGGAGGCGTTATAACATATAGTTCCATACCAGACTTTGAGGATTTCGGTCACGGATGTTGGTTGTGGGGTGCTGCAGAGGTGCATGCTTTGGCTGTTATGTTAGAGCAAACTACCGGCATAAGTGAGCTGAAGGCAGACGAGATTTTGACGGACAGACATTATTATGATATGCTGGGAAGGAGAATTTATAAGCCTGTACATGGCGGATTTTATATTTATCGCGGTAGAAAGGTCGTCTATTAGCCGATTGGCAGGTTGAGCGTGCTTTTGCCTGAAAATGCCCTGAAATAGTCCGTTTTCGTTGACTTGCATCAATTCAACTATAGTTTTTCAAAAAAAAACCTCAAAACATTTGGTGGTTTGTGTAAAAAGCTATACCTTTGCACTCGCTTTCGCCCAAACGGGAGAAGCGCAAGCGATACTTGAAAAGATTAC
>DFLE01000003.1:68001-68189 GCA_002373375.1 Prevotellaceae bacterium UBA3627 | reverse complement strand
CCACTATCGCGGCACCGTAGATTTCTCAAGCGAGGCTCTCGAGGCAGCAGAGAAGGGCTTTGCCCGACTGATGCAGGGACTGAAGGACATCAAGCGCATACAGACCGCCAAGGGTTCAAGTCCGGAGATAGAGAAGTTTGTGAAGGAACTGCCGCAGAAGCTCTATGACGCCATGAACGACGACCTGC
>DFLE01000003.1:67735-67924 GCA_002373375.1 Prevotellaceae bacterium UBA3627 | reverse complement strand
AGCTCTTTGAGGCTTGCCACCAGGTGAACCTGCTCGTTGACCGCAAGGCAAAGATATCACAGGCAGACCTCGACAAACTGGCAGAGACCATGCGCCTCTTCACCGTTGACATCCTCGGACTGACAAACCAGACCGGCGGTGACTCATCAGAGAAGGACAAGGCTCTCGACAAGGTAATGCAGATGGTAC
>DFLE01000003.1:39106-67638 GCA_002373375.1 Prevotellaceae bacterium UBA3627 | reverse complement strand
GGGCCACCAGCGACAAGATACGCGATGAACTCTCTGCTGCCGGTATCATCGTCAAGGACACCCCTGACGGAGCCGTCTGGGAGGTGTAAGGAATGAAAAGACATACTGACATAGAATAAGGGTTGAAACCTGTTTGAAGTGCACCCCGAAAGTTAGATAAAAAACTTTCGGGGTGCTCTTATGTGGGGCGGCAATGCTTTTTCACGTAAACTTTTGGCTGTTTGCGAGAAAATGCGTAATTTTGCATAGTAATATTACATATTAACATCGTAATGAAAAAGACTATTGCTATTATTTGCGGCGGTGACTCGTCAGAGCATGACGTGTCATTGCGCTCAGGAGCAGGCATCTACTCCTTCTTCAACAAGGAAAAGTATAACTGCTATATCGTTGACCTGAAGTCAGGCGACTGGCACGTTAACCTGTCTGACGGAAAGACGGCAGAGATAGACAAGAACGACTTCTCGTTTGTGGAGAACGGCGAGAAAAAAACGTTTGACTATGCTTATATAACCATACACGGTGCACCGGGAGAGAACGGTGTGCTGCAGGGATATTTCGACCTCATAGGCATGCCTTACTCAACCAGCGGTGTGCTGGTAGAGGCACTGACCTTTGACAAGTTCGCACTCAACAACTACCTGCGCTCCTTCGGCGTCAGCGTGGCAGAGAGCGTGCTGGTGCGCAAGGGTGAGGAGGCAAGCATCACCGACGAGAAGATAAAGGCCACCGTAGGCTATCCATGCTTTGTGAAGCCTGCTGCCGACGGCTCTTCATTCGGCGTGAGCAAGGTGAAGGAGTTCTCTGAGATGCAGAAGGCGCTTGACCTTGCCTTCGGCGAGAGTGACACCGTCATGATAGAGGCATTCCTTGAGGGCATGGAGATTTCGCAGGGTGTGTATAAGACAAAGGAGAAGTCGGTGGTGTTCCCAGCCACCGAGGTGGTCAGTGAGAACGAGTTCTTCGACTTCGACGCTAAGTACAACGGTCAGGTGGAGGAGATAACCCCTGCGCGCCTGCCTCAGGAGGTGAGCGACCGCGTGGCTAAGATAACATCAGCCATCTACGACATACTCCATGCCAACGGCATCATCCGCGTGGACTATATCATCAAGAACCCACAATCTGCGGATGCAAAAATAAATATGCTTGAGATAAACACCACACCTGGCATGACACCTACGTCGTTCATACCACAGCAGGTACGCGCTGCAGGTCTCGACATGGGTGAGGTGCTCAGCGAGATAGTAGAGAACCAGTAAGCCTTGTAAGTATGAAACATCTGTTTGTTATATTGGCTGCGGTGATGTCATTGTTGTTCCCGCAGACGGCAATGTCAGACCCTCTTCCTGACAATATAGTAGGTGCGCAGTTCCCCGGCGGAACGGAGCAGTTGATAAAATTCCTTTCGGAAAACATCAAGTATCCTATAGAGTGTGAGAAACAGGGCGTTCAAGGTCGTGTAATACTGCGCATAGTGATAGACAAAGACGGCAGCGTGACAGATGTAGAGGTGGCGAAGTCCGTGCATCCCTTGCTTGATGCCGAGGCGGTGCGTGTGGCGTCATCCATGCCGCGCTGGCAGCCTGCAACCAAGGACGGCCAGCCCGTAAGAATACGTTACACCCTGCCAATAACATTCTCACTGAACACCCCAGCTACAGAGAAAGGCAGTAAGGGTGTAGGCCAAGCAAGCAGAGACAGAGACGCTACGTATCCCGGAGGTCTGGAAGCGATAAAAAAATATTTAGACAAGAATTTCGTGCGACCTCTGGAGTGTAGTAATATAGAGGGTAACATGGAGGTAGCGTTTATTGTCGATGAGGAAGGTAAGGTGTCAATGGTAGAGGTAACGAAGTCATTACATCCCAAACTGGACAAGGCGTTGACACAAGTGTTCATGAATATGCCGAAGTGGCAGCCGGCTATGCGTGATGGTAAGCCAAGACAGATGAGGTTTACTATGCCATTACATTATTTCCAGCATAAAGGAGTGGTTGATGGCGAAGAGGTATATGACGAAAAAGGCCAATTGGTTACTATGCCACAGTTTCCTGGTGGTGGAAACAAACTGAAGGAATTTCTCGCAGATAACATTCATTATCCTGTAGAATGTGAAGAAAGTGGCATAATGGGAAAAGTCGTAGTAGAGTTCGTTGTTGAGAAGGATGGAAAAGTAACAAAAGTGAAACCATATAAGTCATCTGATCCTGCATTTAATGAGGAGGCATGTAGGGTTGTGAAAAAAATGCCACGCTGGACTCCAGGAAAAGTGGGTGATGAACCTATTACCGTAAATTATAAATTGCCAATCACATTTCGCCTGAGATAGAAAGACTAACCATAGTATGATGGAAGAGAATAAGTCAAATACATATACTGCCCCTCCCTCGGGAGGGGATAAAGGGGAAGGGTTGGATATCCACTCTTTCGACGAGATACGTCCGTATGAGCCAGAAGAGATGCCCGTAGTGTTCGAGGAACTGCTCAACGACAGGCAGTTTAACCTTGTGATGAAAGGTTTCACTCCGTGGCTGCCGAAGAGCGTGCGCAACGGACTGCTGAGGCTGCTGTTCAAGGGCGTGAAGACCACGCAGGACTTCCAGGTGCGCTTTATGAAACCAGTGGTGCGCCTCTCTATATGGCGCTGCACCAACGGCACCACATTCGGTTGTCCCGAGGACTTTAACAAGCACGGCAGATATATCTTCCTCTCCAACCACCGTGACATAGTGCTTGACTCGGCATACCTTGACCTCATGCTCCACGACCGCGGATTCGACCGCACTTGTGAGATAGGCATAGGCGACAACCTGCTTATCTATCCGTGGATAAAGAAACTGGTGAGGATGAACAAGGCGTTCACCGTACGCCGCGGACTGACGGCACACGAGATGATGCGTTCCTCTATGCTGATGAGCCAGTACATACACTTCGCCGTGAACGAGAAGGGCGAGAACATCTGGATAGCGCAGCGTGAGGGAAGGGCGAAAGACTCTGATGACCGTACGCAGGACTCCGTGCTGAAGATGTTTGCCATGGGAGCGCCTGATTTCTGTAACGACAATATAATAGACGCCCTGAGGCACCTGCATATTGCTCCGCTTACCATAAGCTATGAGCACGACCCGTGTGACTACCTGAAGGCGGAGGAGTTCCAGTTCAAGCGCGATGTGCCAGGATGGAAGAAGTCTAAGGAGGACGACCTGCTTAACATGAAGACAGGCATACTGGGTAAGAAAGGTCGTGTGCACTATGAGCTGTCGCCGTGTATTGATGCATGGCTCGGCACCCTTGACCGCTCATTGCCCAAGAAAGAGATATTCCGACTCGTGGCAGAGCATATAGACCGCGAGATACACTCACGCTACCGCCTATATCCATGTAACTGGATAGCCATGGATGAGCTTGACGGTACAGACAACAGCGACAAATATACTGCGAAGGACAGGCAGGAGTTTGAGAAATACCTTGCCAAGCAGATAGCAAAGGTAAGGGTGCCTAACCCTGACACGGCTTTCCTGCGCGAACGTATGCTGACGATGTATGCCAACCCCGTAAGGAATTACCTGGCGGCGGTAAAGGAAAGAAATACTGAGGAGTAGAATATTTGAAAAGTGTCAACACATATCTTCACACTCTCTCGGGAGGGAACAGGGGTACGGGCTCTTGGGTAGGTTTCCTTTTGCTTCTCTTGTTACTTGTGTCATGTAACTATACAGGCTATGACACAGGTGACGGCGACTACTCGTATGTGCATGCCGACTATGTGTGTATGGCCGTGAGGCAGGGTGTGGTGACAGACATCGTCACCGATGATGATGCCAAACTCACAGTGCCGCAGGGACTGACATACTCTGAGCAGGTTGACACAGTGATACGCCGGCTGATATATTACAATGACCGCGGCGACGGCACCCCCGTGCAGATATTGTCAATGCGTGCCGTCAGTGTCCTTCAGGTAAGGGACAAGGCTGAGGTGCCTGCCACATACACAGACCCGCTGACGCTTACCGCCGCATGGATGTCGCAAAACGAGCAGTGGCTCAATATGCAGATAGGCCTGAAGGTGGGAGCCAGTGAGGAACAGGCGGTGCAGACGTTAGCCCTGCGGTGTGACTCCATAAGTACGGAGCGGAGGGGCGCAGTGTGGCTTTCGCTATGCCACAGCCAGAACAATATGCCACAGTATTACACCGAGGATGTAAGGTTGAGCATACCGCTCTCCTCTTTCCCTGACACCATACGCCTGAAGGTCAACACATACTCAGGAACGGTTATGAGGGAGTTTGTGAGAGGGGAATAAGGGTGGAGAGATGAAGGAATAAGGAATAAGGGTGGAGGGAATAAGGAATAAGGGTGGAGAGAATAAGGAATAAGGAATAAGGGTGGAGAGAGGAAGGAATAAGGTTTATTGGTTGATAGAAAAAGAAATAAGTTCTATTGGCTGATGGACAAAGACAAAAGAATGATTATGAATAGTGAATTATATGAGATAATGGCCCCCGTAGGGTCTCGCGAGTCACTGGCTGCCGCACTTAACGCAGGAGCCGGTTCGGTGTATTTCGGCATCGGCAGCCTTAATATGCGAGCACACTCGGCGGCCGCCTTTACCATCGACGACCTCAGGGAGATAGCCGCCACATGTGAGGAGCGCGGCATAAAGAGTTACCTTACGGTTAACACCGTGATATACGGTGAGGACCTGGAGGAGATGCGTCGCATCATTGATGCCGCTAAGGAGGCGCGTATAACGGCAGTGATAGCCAGTGACGTGGCTGTTATGATGTATTGCCGTGAGGTAGGACAGGAGGTGCATCTCTCCACACAGCTCAATATCTCCAATATAGAGGCGCTCAGGTTCTATGCACAGTTTGCCGACGTGGTAGTGCTGGCGCGTGAGTTGCGTATGGAACAGGTGCAGGCCATTCATGAGCAGGCAGTGAGGGAGAATATCTGCGGACCTTCAGGACAGCCTATCCGCATAGAGATGTTCTGCCATGGTGCACTGTGCATGGCAATATCAGGCAAGTGCTACCTCTCGCTGCATAATATAGGGCGCTCTGCCAACCGCGGCGAGTGTGTGCAGATATGCCGTCGCAAATATCGCGTGGAGGATGTTGAGACAGGCAACGAACTGCTCATAGACAACAAATACATCATGTCGCCTAAGGACCTCAAGACCATACGCTTCATTGACCGCATGATGCATGCCGGCGTGCGTGTGTTCAAGATAGAGGGCAGGGCGCGCGGCGCAGAGTATGTGGACACCGTGGTGCGCTGTTACAAGGAAGCCATCAGTGCCGTGCTGCATGATGAGGAGAACCCCGATGAGGCACCGCTCTTCACCGATGAGGCTAAGGACAAGTGGGATGAGCGCCTGGCGCGAGTGTTCAACCGTGGCTTCTGGGACGGATACTATCAGGGACAGACCATGGGCGAGTGGAACGACTCATACGGTTCGAAGGCAACCGAGAAGAAGGTATATTCCGCCAAGGTGATAAAGTACTTCTCTAAGCTCAGCGTGGCAGAGATACAGGTGGAGGCAGCAGAGATACATACGGGTGCCAAACTGCTTATCACCGGTAACACCACCGGCGCTATGTATATAGACAATGTAGAGGAAATACGCTATGACCTTAAGCCTGTGGAGAAAGCCACCAAGGGCCAGCGCGTGAGCATCAAGGTGCCCGATAAGGTAAGGCCTAACGACAAGGTCTTTGTAATGGAGATAAACTAAAAAAAGGGACCCTCCCCAGCCCTCCCTGTGAGGGAGGGGGATGCCATCCAGAGTGTTACTCCCTCCCTCACAGGGAGGGTTGGGGTGGGTCTATAAAAAGACTATGACAATAAACGAGATACAAGACGAGATAATTGACGAGTTCAGTGCCCTTGACGACTGGATGGACCGTTACCAGATGCTCATAGACCTCGGTTCAGAGCAAGAGCCGTTGGCAGACGAGTATAAGACAGAGCAGAACCTTATAGACGGCTGTCAGAGCCGTGTATGGGTGCAGTGTGACAAGCAGGAGGACGGTACGCTGCACTTCACCGCTGAGAGCGATGCGCTGATAGTAAAAGGCATAGTAACCCTCCTGCTGCGAGTGTTGTCAGACCATACACCGCAGGAGATACTCAACTCCGACCTCTACTTCATAGAGGAGATAGGACTGAAGGAACACCTCTCTCCTACACGCTCCAACGGACTGCTCGCAATGATAAAACGCATCAAGGCATACGCCTTGGCTTACAGCGTAAAGGCATAGCGCCATAACATACACTATGAATTACAGCATCTACAAAGCATTAAGCGAGGAAGAGTTTTACCTGCTCGCCATATACACCCTCTTCAGTGCCACTGAGTCTGACACAAGAAAGGTGAGGGCGGCAATGGAGAAACTGACGGGAGAGCCGTGCAATGAGATGGGCATCCTTACCAAGTCTCTCAGGGAGCAGGTGTTGATAAAGGCTTCCAACTACAACTGGCGCATCAATGCGTATGACTACAGCATACATCCGCGACATATGCTGCCAATGATGCTTTGGCTCTTTACCGAGCGGCGTGACGTTATAAGCAGTGTGCTCGATGCCGTGGGCTCCACGCTGCGCCCCACCAATGTGCAACGCCTGATGTGGAGCTATATCATAAGTGACTACAAGGATATCAATACCGAGGAGATAAAGAGTTATGAGTTGGCACAGCAACTGGAGGTGTTGCTGCCCGTGGTTGACAACGCCAACTTCGTTCCGCTGCTTGTCAATCTGGATGAGCATGACTTCTTCACGCTTATCAGTTCTTACCTCACTAATGTGTTTGACGAGGAGGAACTGATAGACGCCGATTATGTAAAGTCACTCATCAACAACTATCAGCAGAGTTATTCATTTGATAACAACATACTGCGTCTGAACTGTCTTGTTGACCTCTATGCCTACATGGCCTACGGACGTATGCCGAAGGAACTGTTGCAGAACAACAAGAACCACCGCATCATAGCCGCCCTGCATGAGGCATACCACGGCAACATGATACAAGCCCTTGAGCATTTCAAGCGCGCCGTGATGATTAACAACAAGGACTCAGAAAAGGGCAACCTCTTTAACAGTGCCCGTAACTTCCTGCCGCTTACGGTGTCAAACTTCTTCTTCATGCTTACCGCCTTCAGCACCGATACTGAGGACGGAAGGAAGAAATGCCAGACCCTGATAAGGGGTACGGAGAAGGCGCTGACGGCACCAGCCAAACTGCTCTACGGCATCATCTCAGGCGGGTATAACAATACACGCATTGAGACAGAGCTGACAGAGATGCTGGGACAAGAGAAGCGTATGCCGAGGGTTTTGGCGGCGCTGATGGCCATGTATCTCGGCAAGAAAAACCTTATAGAGGATTCAAAGAACTATGAGCCCCGGTGGATGATACTGAGACATGAGGCGCGGCAGTATGTCGAGCTCGTCAATGCAGAGGCCACCGACAGGGTATTCGGCAAGCAGGGTATGCTCTCCGCCATATACCATAAGGTGGAGTGGGAGAATGTGCTTGATGACCTCATGGCACTCTCTACAGACAAGAAGCCTGCGGTGCAGGAGTTGTCATCAAGGGTGGCATACTATCTCAACGATATCAAGGACGACATAGTGAGCGTGCGCCAGCAGTCTATATTGAAGAACGGCAGGTGGAGCGCAGGCAAGCCGGTTACGATAAGCAGCTTCGTCCTTGGCTCTCTTGACTATATGAACGGCGACGACCGTGAGATAGCGCTCAAGATGCGTGAGACGGCACTGTCATCACCGCAACTGGGCATAGCCGACATCCTGCCTTACATGACCAACCACAGCAGGCTCTATGTGGGACAGTGCGCACCTTACACCATGGTGGAGGTGACCGAGGAGATGCCCTATATCACACTTGACAGGGCAGAAGGAGGATATGCCATAGGCAGTAACGTGCCATACGACAAGGTTGACAACGATGTCATAATAACACACCGCGGTGCGGCAAGCATCAACTTCATAAGGCTCACCGACGACCAGCGGCCTTATTATCGCCGTCTGCTCTCGCTGAGGTTCTTCCCCCTCGAGGCAGAACAGCAGCTGAGGACATTCCTCAGGACCATAGGCGGCAAGGTAGAGGTAAACAGTGACCTCATAGAGGGAGGCAGCACCCTGCCGATAGTGGAGGGTACGTCGGCTCTTATCATGCAGATGAGGCCTGAGACGCGTGAGACATACGCCGTGAGCATATTCGTAAGACCCCTTGAGGGCGGACGTATGCGCTGCACACCGGGAGAGGGCGACGAGGTCATCGTTGACAGCAACGGCGAGAAACACACCCGTGTACACCGTAAGCTGAGTCAGGAGGCAGAGAACATGCAGCACCTGAGGAACTATCAGGAGTTGCCCGACGCTGCCTATGACGAGATGCGTGTGCAGGGCATGACGCTTGTGGACACCTACGAGCTGTTGCCGCTGCTGGAGTATGCACAGAATAATCCCGACCGTATAATATGTGAGTGGCCTGAGGGTGCGGAGATGCGCATAAGACAAAGAAACACCGCCACCTCATGGACAGGAGCGATAAAGAAGAACGACAACGGATGGTTTGAGCTTGAAGGCACTGTGGAGATAGACCAGGGCAGGGTGCTCACCATGGCACAGCTGATGGACCTGGCGGCACAGTCGCGCAGCAGGTATATACAGCTTGGCGAGGGAGAGTTCGTAGCGCTCACCGAGAAGCTGCACCGCAAGCTCAATAACCTCAGCACCATAGCCTCACAGTCTAAGGGCAGGCTTATCATCTCGCCTTTCGCACTGGCACTGCTGGGCGCAGACGATGATACCGACGAGCTGACCATTACCGAGGACGAGGAGGTAAGACACATAAGACAACAGATAAAGGAGTCGAGCACATACTCCCCGGAGGTGCCAGCCGACCTCAACGCCACGCTGCGTGAGTACCAGCGTGAGGGCTACCAGTGGATGGCAAGGCTCAACAAGTGGGGAGCGGGAGCGCTGCTTGCCGATGACATGGGTCTGGGTAAGACCATACAGACCATCACCTTCCTGCTGTCAAAGAAAGACGAGGGACCGTCGCTCGTCATAGCGCCGGCATCAGTGGCTCCCAACTGGAAGACGGAGTTCCAGCGCTTTGCCCCGTCACTTAATATTACGATGCTTAACTTCGCTGCCGACAGGGAGAAGGTGATAAAGGATGCCGGCAAGGGCGACGTGGTGGTTACCACCTACGGGCTGCTGCTGAGCGTCAAGGACTTTATCACGAGCAAGAAGTGGACCACCATCTGCCTTGATGAGGCTCACATAGTGAAGAACCGCGGAGCAAAGACCTCTGCCGTGGCTATGAAGCTTAAGAGCCGCTACAGGGTGATGCTGACGGGTACGCCAATACAGAACCATCTGGGAGAACTGTGGAACCTGTTCCAGTTTGTCAACCCCGGACTGTTAGGCTCCTTTGAGAGCTTCAACCGCCGCTTCATCATCCCCATAGAGCAATATGACGACACCGAGGCACGCAAGCGTCTGGAGCGGCTCATCAAGCCGTTCATGCTGCGCCGTACCAAGGACCGCGTGGCGCGTGAGTTGCCTGAGAAGGAGGAGATATATCAGCACGTGGACCTCAGCGAGGAGGAGATGCTGGTATATGAGACTCTCAGACAACGGGCAGAGAACCTGCTCTTGGCTGACCAGGGCTCACACGTATCGCTCAACACCCTGGCAGAGATTACACACCTGAGGCAGTGCGCCTGTGACATAAGGCTGGTGGAGAATGCCGGCACTGACAATGAGAAGGAGGGCTCTAAGATAGTAGCGCTTATAGAACTGTTGCAGACCATCCTTGAGAGCCATGCCGCCGCACTGGTGTTCTCGCAGTTTACGTCATACCTCTCTCTTATTAGGCGCGCACTGGACAAGGCCGACATACCTTATCTATATATAGACGGCTCCGTGCCCATCAAGGAGCGTGAGAAGATGGTGGAGAGATTCCAGAGCGGTGAGTGCCCAGTGTTCCTCATATCACTGAAGGCAGGCGGACTGGGCCTTAACCTCACACGCGCCAACTATGTGGTACACATGGACCCGTGGTGGAACCCTGCCATTGAGGCGCAGGCCACCGACCGCGCGCACCGCATAGGACAGAAGAATAACGTCACTGTATATCATCTCATTGCCGAGTCCACCATAGAGGAGAAGATACAGCGTATGCATGAGCAGAAGCAGGAATTGGTGGAGAATATCCTCGAGAGCACCGACAAGAGCTATAAGCTCACCGGTGAGGAACTGCTGAAGCTGGTGCATAGTTAAGCAAACGGACCCACCTGCCCTCAATGGTCTTTACACCCCCTCCGCTTCGCTTCTCCCCTGTTTCGCGGGGGAGGGCAACCCTCAATGTGAAGGAGGGAGTTCCTTAATGACACATATTTAAGAAATGAGACTGTTAGCTGAAATATTGGTTTGCCTGTTGCTTGTTACGGCTTGTACGCGTAAGGGCAGCGATGACGTGCCTGCACTGGCAGACACGGGCAGGGACAATGCGTCCCTCTATGACCAGGGCAACACACCGTGCTGCTGGATATATGCCATGTGTGCCTGCATAGAGCGTGAGCAGCGGCGCAGCGGCGATGACATACGTCTGTCACGTCAGTGGCTCTTGGCACGCTATGCTGAGGAACAGACGCGCCGCGCCTATATCATGGCAAGAAATGGTGAGCCAGTGCCTGCAACCACAGACTCCCGCAGTGCCTTCACCATGCGTGGCGTGGGACCTGAGACGATGCGCCTCATATCTTGTTACGGACTGGTGCCTTTCGAGCATGAGCGGTCACGCGTCAACAACGGCAGTGTCTTGGCACGCCGCCTTACAGGCATAGCCCGTACCGTAGTGTCGCCCCAGGAACTGGACCAGGCATTGGAGGACAACCTGCCACGGTTCACCGTATCACGCCAGAGCAACACCTTCTTCTACTTCTCCATGCGCTACACGCCGCAGCAGTTTGCCGAGAGTATCATGTATCACCAGCACTGGCAGTTCTATGCCAGTGAGGAGATGCACCCGTGGGGAGAGCGCTTCGCTCTTGAGATACCCGATAACTACCGTTACCATGAGTACACTAACCTGCCCATGGACTCTATCGAGTCGATGGTGCTGCGCTCGTTGCGTGCCGGTCATCCCGTATATTGGGAGTATGGCAAGAAGGCACGTGAGTCATCCCACGCCATGGCCATCATAGGGCTTGTTAATGACAAGAAGACGGGCAAGCCCATGCTGGTATGCCTTAACTCCTACGGCCTCGGTTGGGGCAACAAGGGCCGCTGTGCCGTGTCGCTTGACTTCTTCAGGCGTCACACCTGTAATGTGGGTGTCCTCTCCCTTGATTGATTTGTCAATCTCCCTTTATCTAAGAAATACTATTCAAATAAAAAGAAATCTCAGTCAACACCGTTGACTGAGACTTTTTGTTTACGTTACCATTCATGTTTTTTGCGTTCTTATTGAAATAATATGTTTATTCCAAATTTATGTTATCGTCAAATTTGTCACACGAAGGTAATGCGTTTATTGGAGTATCATCACATTTCCCATAAATTATTTATACATGACGATTATATTCTATGGATATGTGATAGTTGGTGATACCATAGCCTTCAAATCCGTATTCTTGTCATAATATTTGTATGTTCTCAGAACATTGGAACCTGTCGGTAATTTATATCTTTTATCATTAGCGTCTTCTGATAAGTTTTTTAATACGCAAATATACAACGTATCAATATTTTCTTCTTCGAAATAACTACCCCATGAATCGTCAAAACCATAATGCTGTGCATAAAAGTTGACTGTGTCAGAAGGACATATTGGGTATGAACTCAAGATATAGCGTACATCATTACTATTCTTATCATTGGCATAATGGACATAAACTGCACATCCTATTGTATCCTCGGAATTATTAACCAAGTAAAATTCAAAAAGATAAGTTTCAGGATCACATGATATCATGCTACAACAGCATAAAACTAAACAAATAATTTTGTATTTCATATAAACTTATAATTTAAGGGTTCTATATTGGATATTTCTTGAAGTTCCATTGTTCGTACAAACCTTTGAAATGATTATACCCTTTTGCACTTGCACCTCGTTCATACCATCTAGTGTTATGTTTTTTAGTATCTATTTCATTAGTCCTTATTGGATCATTTCCATCGCCAAATGTCAAATCCCATAAAAGATTAATAAGGACACGTCTTGTATATAACGTCGTTGCTGAGGAAATAGTATTCACACAGAAGAAAAAACCAGCCGCACCGTTTTATGGCGTGACTGGCTTTTTTGTTTTTCTATGCTCCTTCGGAGCAGAAATCATGGAAAATCATCAGGATAATCTTTGGAGCCTGTCGGCTCAGAAATATTTCTGGCTCGAAGAGCCTGAGATTATAAAAAAGATTCTTAATTGATTTCTGCCCGGCAGGGCACAAAAAAGATTCGTTCTATTCGATTGATTTGTGTTCGTCCCTTTTCTGTCCCGAATTACCTGATTTTCCCAATTATGGTGAGACTCGCATTCAAGAAATAATGTGTTTTATAACATGAATTACCATTAATGCCCATGCGCTCGGCACTTGTGACGCTTTGCTTGCAAAGAATTTTTCATTAATTTTTTTCTATAATATTTTATGATAATTCGTGGTCAATTTATGGTAATTCATGTTCAAAGAAATATATGAATACGGTGTTGAATTGGACTTGATTTATGTCACCCGATGACAAAAATGTCCTATTTGGGGCTTTCTGTTAACGCCTCATACGTGCGATATTTGAAAATTATTTCCTGCTGGCCGCGTACAGCGAAATCTACGGAGGGTTGTAACTCGTTGATAATCAGTGGCGGGTTATAAAAAAGCATGAAAAAACGATGATTTTTGCGTCGTAAAAGCTATGCTTTCAGGGTGTAAAAGCTATCGTTTCTCATCGTGAAAGCTATCGAATGACAATGTAAAAGCTATGCTTTCACGAAAAAGAAGATGAAAAATGATGATTTTCGCCCTTTCAAAAGGTAATTTTTCTCCTGGTTTGCGTTTTTTCGTTGATAAAATAAAAAAGACGAAATGACAAAAATGTCCTATTTCCCACCTATCTCCTTTTATCTTCTTTTATCTCCTTTTGCCTTCATCTAACCTCCTCTGATTTTATCAGCCTCTCCCTCCTGTATGATGGACTTCTTATGTTTGTTGATGGACAAAATTACTGTTATGGTTGTTTGGCTTGTGTGTATTTGGGAAAAACGCTATCTTTGCGTACTGCGCATGTTGTATGCCTTAAATGCGCAGAAGATGTAACTGACTTTCTTAATATTCTATAACACACAAGAATGAAAACGACAAAGAAACTATTGGCCTTGGGCCTTAGTACGCTTATGTGTGCCGCCACTTATGCGGCACCGCTTACAGTATGTGATTTTGAGGATTATCCAATAGGCACCAAGTGGACCATGTGGCAGTCAAGTGGCAGTGCCGTATCCTCCACGGCGGAGGTGGTGGCAGACCCCGTGAACGCCGGTAACAAGGTGCTCCACATTGTGTTGAAGAACTGGGGATGCCATCCAGAGTTCAACCTCGCAACAGAGCTGAAGGGCAAGGCACTGACCGACCGTTATCCTACCCTGCGTTATCAGTTATACAGGAGCACAAGTGAGACAGACGACTACAAGCAGTTTGCCGTCTTCCTCGGTTCGGAGGAACTTTACCGTGATGAAGGCTACCCATACCAGGGAGACAAGGGCGTGTGGCAGACGAAGGCATACACGCTGAAGTCAGCATCGGCAGACAACACGTCGCTTGCTCTGCGCCTGGGCATACACCACAACAACTCCGACTTCTACATTGACAATATACAGCTTGTGGGCGAGTATGACGACTATGTGGAGGCAGAGGACGGACAGGTGTTTGACTATTGCGTGAGCAACACCTCAAGCAGCTACAAGACCATCAACACACCCCTATACATCCCTGCTGGTGTTACCGCAAACGTCAGGACATCACGCTACTCAGAATGGATATCGCCAGTGGCAGGCGAGGGTACGCTGAACATCTACGCCGGTGGCGAGAGAAGTTACATAGGCTCACAGTCGAGCAAGGGTGCCACCTATCCCGACTGGACAAAGATGACGGGCGACGTCCACGTGTATCCATACAAGGATGTGATAGGCTCATGCGGTTTCTACGGCTTGGTGCTGCACAGCGGCACATTCTCACCCGATAACTATAACACTACGCGCCCCAACACGCTGTTTACCAACAGCCGTCTGACTATGCACAGCGGCACCGCCATCGCCGCCGAGAACGGTACACGCGGCTTCCGCATAGGCGAGCTGAACCTTGAGGAGGGGGCTGAGATAAGAGGATATTATAAGAACAGCACCGCCAACTCCTATTACATCATAGGCGGACTGAACACCGACAATATGCTTGCAGGCAAAATATCTCCGTCAAACTCAGGCAACAAGATAGGACTGATAAAGGAGGGCAAGGGTGCCTGTATCATCACTGGCAGTGACAACAACATCAACAGTGGCATAATGGTCAACGCTGGTGCGCTGCTCGTATGTAACGACGCCGCGGCAGCAGCAAACGGCAAGAAGAGCGGTGCCACAGGCAACGCCGGCACTGTGATGGTGGCTGAGGGCGCACGCCTCGGCGGCAACGGCAGCATAGCCGCCACTACTGACTGCTACGGTGTGATAGAGCCTGGCACGACAGACTATGACACGCTGACCTTCGCCGACTATGCCACGTCAAAGGACGTGAAACTGACGCTGCATCCTAAGTCATATATAAAGATAAACGCACGCTCAGCCAGCGAGTACAGCACTGTGAACGTGAAGGGCTCAGTGGTATTCAGCAGCACCACGCAGGACTTCCTTACGTCTGATGCCGCGCCGCGACTGAAACTGCTGTTGGCAGACGATGCCTCGTTCAGCATCAATGACGAGATAACCCTGCTCACCTGTTCTACGATGCCAGAGGGAGGCATGGCGTTTGACATGCGTTACCCTCAACGCTACACCTTCACCACAGAGCAGCGCGAGCTTGCCGACGGTTCCTTCGCACTGGTGGCAAGGGTAATATCACTTGACGACAACCCAGACTACATCGAGAATGACGACGAGGGTGAGAGCACAAGCACCGAGAAGACCTACCCCGAGGAGGATGTGACAGAGGATATGCAGAGCAATGTGCCGCTGCGCACGTATGCGGAGAAACTGGGTAAGAGCATAGGTGTGGCTGCCGCCAGCTATCGCTATGACATAAGTAATGATAACGTGAGGGAGACCGCTGCCGTGGGCAGGGAGTTCACTATCCTCGTAGGCGAGAACGAGATGAAGTTTGACGCCACCGAGCCGTCACGCAACTCATTCAACTATGGCGGTTCTGATGCCGTAATGTGGCTCGCGTCACGCAATGCTCAGGAGGTGAGGGGACACACCCTGGCATGGCACTCACAGGTGCCGGCGTGGGTAAGCTCTGACGGCAAGAAAAATAACAACGGCTTTACCCGCACGGAGTTGCTCGGCATACTCAAGAACCATATATTCAACGTGGTAGGCAGGTACAAAGGCAAGATACGTGAGTGGGATGTGGTCAACGAGGTGCTCGACGATGACCAGAGTCAGGTGCGCACCACCCCCGGCAGCTACAAGCTGCGCCCGTCTATATGGTCCACCTACATAGGCGAGGAGTTCATTGACTCAGCCTTCGTATGGGCGCACCAGGCAGACCCGGAGGCAAAGCTCTATATCAACGACTACGGAGTGGAGTTTATGGGAGGCACCAAGACAGAGGCATACTTCAACCTTGTGAAGAGGTTGCAGGCATCAAACCTGCCTATTGACGGCTGCGGACTGCAGTGTCACCTCACCACCGGACAGCTCGACACCCTGAAGTTGGAGAACAACATCCAGCGCTACGCACCGCTGGGACTCAACTGTATCATCACTGAGCTTGACATAGCCCTTGCCAACCCCTCTGCGCCTGACGCACTGGAGCAGCAGGCAAAGGAGATGGCTGCCATCACACGAGTGTTCCTGCGTAATGACAACTGTCCTACGCTGATGTTCTGGGGTATCTCAGACAACCACTCATGGCGACAGAACCAGCCACTGCTCTTTGACTCCAACTGCAACGCCAAGCCGGCATACTATTATGTGCATGCACAGTTGCGTAAGGCTGCGGAGAGTGTTGCAGACGGCATACGCTCGGCAGAGTACAGGGAAACTAAGACACGACAATACTATAACCTTTCAGGTCAGCGTGTAGGTTCTCAGTATCGCGGCATAGTGATAGAGGCAGGCAGGAAATACATAAGATAAACACAAAAGACGGTAAGGTCAAACCTTACCGTCTTTCATGTATTGAGCCAGTCCCACGTCTATGCGTCGGCAAATATCTTGCCGTCATTGAGGGTAATCTGCAGTTTGCTGTATTCGCAGTGGAAGTCATTTTTCAGGCGGTCCAGGTAGCGGGCGCTCTCCCACTTGCACATAGGCATATCATGGAGCAGGTAGTTGCCGCAGCTCTCAGGCTGGGTAGCCGGCACCTCTGTCTGGGTGAGAATCCACTCAAGACACTTGATGGTGAGACGGCGCATATCCTCTACGGTGTATGCTCCGGTCATGATGATATACATACCGGTGAGACAGCCCATCGGACCTACATATACCACATCGTCCTTAGCCTCGCTGTTGCGGAACCATGTGGCCATGAGGTGCTCAAGGCTGTGCATGGCCGCAGGGGCAACGGCAGGCTCCTTGTTGGGTTCGGTGATGCGCAGGTCAAAGGTAGTGAAACCCTTGTCCTCGCGTGAGACGTAGATGCCCGGCTTCAGACGGGTGTGGTCGATAGTGAAACTTTGTATTACTTCCATTCTTTTTTACTTCTTGTTTATGTTACGGTGCAAAGGTAAGCAATATATTCCAAAACGCAAAGCCTTTCGTATGGTAAAATGATATATAAAAAAAGGGACAACACAGAATGTTGTCCCTGGTTCATGATAGAATCTTATGTGTTATAGTATTAGTGTGTTGTCCCCTCTGTGATGTCATCATACCTCATGAGGTAGGTGTCGTACTGTGTAAGGAAAGGCTTGAACGGAGTCTTAGGCTGGCTGAGAAGATAACTCATCGCCGGCGGCAGCTCGTTGCCTTTCACTGCGCATATACGGAAGGTGCCATGCAGCGTGTCGGTGTTCTTTGAGGTAACCGGGAACGCAGTGCGTGCGAACTTCGGCCCCTGTCCTGACACGGCGGCGTTCACGGTAACGACAATGCCGCGGTCGGTCTGCTCGAAATTCATGTTGAGGCTGTCGCCCACCACGAGTATTCCGTTGCCGTCCTTGTCGCTAAAGAAAGCTGCGTCAATGCCCATGCGGTTACCCTCGAAATAGAGGTCGTCCTTGTGCAGTGACCATATATTGTAGTTGTTGGCCTTACAGCGTCCGGGGTATGAGGCGAGTGGTCCCATGCCCAACCACTGTACGTGGTCTATCTCCTTCGGCAGCAGCCATGCCACGCCTATCTCAGAGAGGAAACGGTCGGTGGTGGTGTCGGGTGTAAGGGTGTAGTTCACCGCCAGACTGCCGTCAGGGCATTTCTTGGTCTTTATGTCTGCCTTGACGTAAGGGTTGCCAACAGGCTGCAGATAGCGCTCTATGCGTTTGTCGCCCACCTTGATGAGCTCTGCCATGGTAGCCTTACGTCCTACGCGTACGAGGAAAGATGGTGTGGCAGTATCGCATCCCTTCGTTCCGATGACAGAGAAAGAGGGCTTGTTCATCACGAAACTCTGCTCCAGGAACTTATGTCCCTGTGCGTCAACCACGTCAAAGCGCAGCAGCGACAGTCCTGTCTGCTCTGGCAGTTCCAAGCGATAGGTGGCAGAGTCGTGTGGCGCGCAGTCAATGGTGAAAGCCCCGGTGCGCACGGTGTCACGGTCGCAGGTCAGTGTCCAGCGGAAGGTCACGTTGTCTTTCAGGTTCAGGAAGTCATAGCGGTTTACTATAGTCAGTACGTTGCCTTTCAGCGATGACACGAAGGCACGCGCATAGTTGTGGCGCAGCTCGTAATAGTTAGGCAAAGGAGTGCGGTCGGCATACAGCAAACCGTCAGTACCCTTGTTGCCATACATCTCAAAGCCACCGTCCTCGCTGGTAAATACTTTCTCCTCGTAACCATATAAACCTTCTTCCTTCATCTCTCTTCCATCTTTCCAAGAGAACGGCATACCCTGGTCCACCCACTCCCATACGGAACCGCCGGCTATGCCCGGTGTGCGCTGTATTATCTCCCACTGGCGGTCGTGGTCCTCCAGTGAGATGCCGAGGGTGTGGCAGTATTCGGTGAATATCACCGGACGGTCACGATGCTGGTAGAAACCGGCTATCTGTCCGGTGGTAGGGTAGTGCGGAGAGTATATCGGAGCCTTTGAAGGGAAGCCCTTGGCATTCTCGCCTTCAAAGAATCGACGGAAGTAGCTGCCCACCTGCGGATAGCAGTAAGGGCGCGAAGGGTCAAGTTCGCTGCTCACGTATTCTCCCAGTCGTATGCAGATGTCGGTGAGAGGATTCTCGTTGCCCAGGCTCCAGATGATGACAGAAGGGTGGTTCTTGTCACGGCGTATGGTAGCTTGCGCACGCTGCTGCAACACAGGGTAGTAGGCGGTGTCAGACAATAGCTTGTCGCCGAAACCGAACGGCACCTCGTCAATGACGTAGAAGCCGAGAGAGTCAGCCAGTTCGTAGAAGCGTGGCTCACGTGGGTAGTGCGATGTGCGAATGTAGTTCACAGAAGCCTCCTTCATAAGCTTCATGTCGCGCAGTATGCTTTCCTCGTTGATTACCTTCACCGTTACGGGGTCGGTGGAGTGGCACGTCACGCCGCGCAGCTTGATGGGCTTGCCGTTAAGCTTCAGCACATTGCCCTCTATGGTGGTCTCACGGAAACCAAACCTGTTGGTGAACACCTGCAGCGTGTCCTTCTTCTGCATCAGCATGGTGCGCAGGGTGTAGAGATACGGAGTCTCTGCAGTCCACAACTGCGGGTTGTCAACCTTTGACGTGCCAACCATATTGCCCTGCATGTCATATATCTCATGCTTCACGGTGGTGCCCTTCTTGGCGTTGGCAATCTCGGTGTCAACGCTTACCTCACCGCTGAGCTTAGCGTGAATGGTGAGGTCGCTGAGGTGAGTCTCGGGCACCGCCATCAGTGTAACGTCGCGAAATATTCCCGATGGCGCCCAGTCGTCGTTATAGTCGAAGTCGCTGCCGGGGAAGCGTGTTATCACCTTCATGGCAAGCTCTTGCTCGCCATTCTTCTTGCTGATATATGGCGTGATATCAAAGAGGGCGGTGTTATATCCGGAGCGCCATGAGCCGGCCTTCTTACCGTTTATCCACAGGTCATAGCCGTAGAGCACGCCGTCGAGGCGCAGCACTATGCGCTTGCCCTTCCACTCCGTCGGTACGGAGAAGGTGGTGCGGTAGTAGCCCGTCAATGGATTGGCCTTGTCGTAGCTCGGCTTGCAATATCCGTAAGCCTCCCAACAGCCTGGCACGGGAATCTTGCCCCATGAGCCGTCCTGTGCAGGCACCTCGTCATTGTCTGCCGTTCCCTCTATGACCTTCAATGCCCACTCGCCGTTAAGGCTGCGCGTCATGGCGCGGTCGGTTACGGGCAGTATGCCGTGGAAGGCGTCATCAGCCTGCATGGCAGTGGAGAACAGGGCGAGGACAGCCACGCCCCCTATTCTTTTCCTTATCGCAAACAAAATATTCCTTATCATATATATATTCCCTTGTTTACTGCGACACTGTCGCAGTTTACAGGAAAGCCTTTTGGCTTTTCCCCCTTGTTTTTCAGGATGCTACTTCAGTTCCTTATATATCAGGTCAATCTTGGTGTACTTGTGGTCGCTGCCCCAGTGCTCAAAGAGACCGAGAGGCTCGGTGAGCGGTTTGCCACTAAACTTATACACTGTTCCGCTTGGAGTGTCAGGTATGCTTGCAGCCTCGCGCAGATACTCGTCGCAGTAGTTGAGGCTGCCAAACTCAGGCCATTCGTTGATGATGATGTCCATGCCCACGGCATCACACGCCACCTCGTCCTGCGACATAATCAGCGAGCAAGCCCACTGACCGTTGAAAGGCTCCTTCATCCACTTAGGGTTAGGCGCACCGTTCACGTCGCGTGAGCCGTAGGTGCCGTCGATGATGAAGAGCAGCGCCTTCTGTCCCATGTCCTTATGAGCCATCCAGTCAACGAAAGTCTTGTAGGCAGGTTTGCCGTTGCGCTTGTCCTGGCTTACGCCGTTGTGAGCATTCTGTCGCCACAGCAGGTTGATGTCGGTGGCGCCATACCAGTTCTTACCCGTCAGCGTGACGCCCGGACCAGAGTGTGTCTTCAACAAGGCGGAGTTAATGAGATAGTCAGCGTCAACGATGCACTTAGCCAGTCCGCGTGCCATCTTGCCGTTGTCAGTAGAATAGACTATCTGCTCAGGGTAATACTCACACTTCTCCCTGCCGTCGCCGCCGAGGTTGTCGATGAAGCGCACCTGTGGGAACTCCCTGTAAACCTTATTATATATACTGTCGGTTATGGCACGGCTTGGCTCACACAAGATGATGTCCTGCTGGCGCACGCCGCCGTCGTTGACCATGGAGCGCACCAATGCCAGCGTAACGAAAGGCGAAGAGTTGAGCTCTATGGTGTCGTGGTGTGTTATGGCATTGTTGATGTTGAGCTTCACGGCAATCTTCTCGCCCTTCTTATAGCCGCGGTTGCCACGCTTGTGCTCCTTGTTGAAGTGCTTGAACAGAGCCTGCCATGCCTTCTTGGGGCTGGTCTCGCCCGTCAGCTGCATCACGCCCTCACGTATCAGTGCGTCAGCCTTTGCCTGGTCGTTCCAGCGGTCCTCCACCCACAGTCCGGTGTGTCCGTCCCATGTGGCAACGCCCGGAGCGTGAACCCATGCCACCCTGCCCGGGTGTATGCCCTTGCCCTTGCCAATAGGCTCGTTAGGACCTACGAAGAGCTTAGGCTTCTGCGCATTGAACTCGCCGAAGAACAGGCGCTCGCGCTTCACGGCCTCGTCGAGCAGCTGTATGGTGGTGGAAGGTCCGAGGTCAGGGTTCTTCCATGCCCTCAGCTGCCACACTACCTTGCCGTCCTTGTCAACCTCCACTGCCTGCACAGGCGCATTAGCGGTGTCCATAGGAGTCTTGTTCCACTCATTGTACCAGTTGTTTACTATGTGGTTGCCGTTCTTCAGGCGCACTGTCTTCTGTGGCTGCGTAACGCCAAACTCGGTGGTGTTCATCTGCCATATTACGTGTCCCTGGCGGTTAATCTCCTGTATAAGGCCCTTTCTGCCGGTAATGAGCAGGTTGCCCTTAGGCAGCTCCTGCACCGACCATGGCAGGAAACCCGTCCAGCGGTCCACCTCCTGTCCGTTGCTGTTATACTCGTGTATGCAGCCTAATGACATGTTGGCTATGAGCAGGGTGCCGCGCTGCGTAAGGCGTGCGCTGCGGAACTGTCCGTGTACTGAGCTCTTCTCGTTTACGGGCAGTTCAAACTCCCTTACGATCTTCTTAGAAGGAATCTCCATCACCACCGCCTTGGCAGGCTTGCCGTTCTGCACGTACACCACGTGGGTGCGGCCTATAGGCTGTATGGTGTGAATCTCGCATCCCTTAGGAGCATCATAGCTCCAGATGGCGTTGCCGTCCTTGTCGAGTTCGGCAATACCGTATTGGTGGGCAATGAGTATGTGACCGTCGGTCAGCAGTACGGCGTCGCTAATCTCGCCGCGTCCCTTGTACTCGTGAGCCCAGCTCACCTGTCCATCCTTTACAATGAACATACGCAGGCGCTTGCTCTGTCCTGCATAGAAGAAGTTGTGGCGCGCCAGACTCTCGTCAGGTTGCGCAGAAACGGTACCGCTGACAGTCATCAGCAGCACCGTTAACAGTGATAGGATGATGTTTTTTTTCATAGTTTGCAGTTAGTTTCCAGATTGCAAATTTAAGAAAAAAAACATGAAAAGCCAAAATAGAAAATGCTTATTGAATAAATAATGAATGATAATTGAATGATTATTGGATTATATGTTACACCTCATGGCGAATTTGTGTATCAGTTTGACGAAAGAGTGTAGGCTGGTATATCAGAAGGTAATGACTACCGATTTCTGCGTAATGTCAGCATAGCTTGGCGTACCTGTGACGGTGATGCGTCTCTTAGCCAGTTCTTCATCGGAGAGGGAGTCGTCGTCATATCCGTTGTCACAAGCCCAGCTCTTGTTGACCTTTGCGGTAAACGAGCCCCCGCTTATGTATATGCCGGTGTCGCTCTTCACTGCCTTTGGCTTGCTCTGTTTGTTGCCGCCGGTGGTGACGGCGAGTAGTGTGCCGCCCTCAAATAATATGTCAGCCGAGCAGTTCAGTCCCTTGCCACCGTCGCCGCTGCTGTTCATGGTGAGAGAGCCTCCCGTCATGGTGAACGGGTAGTCACACTTTATGCAGACGGCGCTGCTGTAGTCTGCCGCTTCACTGTCATACACACAGTTGCCCGAGGTGGTTATGGCGGTGTTGCCGCCGGTGATGACCACCACAGAGTCACAACGTATGCCACGTGCGGCATCGGCTGTCACGTTGATGTCGAGGGTGCCGCCGTTTATCCATATACCGTCATTAACCTTTATGCCGTTGCCAGTGGTGCAGTTGACGCTGAGGCTTACCTCATCATTGATGACTATGTAGTCATCGCAGGCGAAGCCGTGACGACAATTGCCGTTGACGGTAAGCGAGCCTCCTCCGCTGACATACACCTCTCCCTCGCTGAACAGCGCCCCCTTCTGGTCTATGGCATTGCCGTAGGCATCGGTAATGTCAGCGTAGGTGCTGCCGTCGGTCAGTGAGTTGCTGGTGCCGTCGGTCACTTTCATGTAAAGAGCCTTGCCACACTGGTTGTTGATGGCAGGACCGTCATTGTTGCTTATGCTGATGCCATTGAGCACCATGCCGTAGCTCTTCTGTCCGTAAACGAGCAGCGAACCGTCGTCGGTGTTTCCGCTGAGCACCAGCAGCAGAGAGTCAGCAGATGTGCCGCTGTTGACTGTCACGTCGGTACCGTCGGCAGTGACAAAGCCCTTGTCGTCGCCGCTGACGGTGACGCTGGTACCCTCATAGCTTATGCTGATGACATGGACGTCAGAGTAGGTGCCGTTGATGTATGCGCTGAAGTCGGTGTCGTCATTCTGACAGGCACACATCGTCAGTGCGGTAAGCAGTAGCAATATGTTATTTCTCATCATACAGGGTGTTTTTTTAGAACTTAAACTTATAGCCTACGCCCAGGTAGTGCATATCGGGGTCATAGTCATCGGCATCCACGCTCTTCATGTCTTGGAAGCGATAGAAGGCATTGAGGGAGTGGTGCTTAGACAGGCGTATGTCGGTGCCGATGGTATAGCGCACCTTCTCCACCGCCCATGCGTTATACAGCTCCACGCTGGCGTATGGTGTGAAGAGTGCATGTTTCTTGTCATAGCTTATCTCAAGGCGTGAGCGCAACTGGTTCTTGCCCTTGGCTGTGCGCGCCTTGTCCTCCCATGCGTCGTCGTCAAAGTCCCATCGTGTGACGGTAGTCTCTGGCCGGTAGGTGTATTGCCAACGCTCGCGCAGTGACAGCTTTATGTTGTTAGCAAACTTATACTGCCCCGTCAGCGAGGCATAGAAGCGGTGCTTGGTGCCCCAGTAGCTCGGCCGCCAGTGGTTGTATATGCCAGAGGACTTATAGGTTATACTCTCGCGGAAGTTATACTGCAGCAGGTTATAGCCGGCATCGGCCTTCAGCCATTTGGCTATCTTGTATGATGCGCCGATGTCAAATCCCCAGCGGTCCATGGTCTTGAAGTTGTTGCGCGTACGCATGTTAACCTCCGCCTCCACGGTCACTCGCTTGCTCAGTTTCTTCTCTGCCCCGGCGCTCATGATGAGTCCGCCCTCGCTCTGGGCAGCCACAGGCAGTGCCGCACACAGCGTGAGCACCGCCATTGTCAGTAGTCTAAACGTTGGCATAGTCAGAGTTTTTAATCTTTATCTTATTATCAACCTCCTTGTCGCCCGTACCCTCATAGTACACGCGCAGCATAGCCATGTCGCGCAGGAAGTCCACGGCGCCTACCTTCACTCCCGTCACCTTTATCTCCAGACGCTCCTCCAGGTCGGCTATGAGTTCGGCGCGACGGCTTTTCTTCACAAGTTCTATACGGTCATACTGCACCAGCTTTGACGTCTCTACCTTCAGGAACTGCTCAAAGACGATGATGAAGCCTGCAATGATAACGTCAATCACTGCAAGTTCGGCAATGGGAGTACCCGTCAGTTTGCCCATGCAGTCAACACCCAGGGAGTCAGCCATGGCGTGTATGACAGAAAGACACACCACCACGAAGAGATAGGTCATCTCGCGTACAGGCATGGAGTCAGTGCGGTAACGCATGATGGAAAAGATACCGAACAGTCCCAGCCCCACGCCCATCGTGGCCTTGCCCCTGTCCATTCCCATCATGAGATAGACGAGGAAGAAGATGGCCATGGAGATAATCATGAACGTGAAATAGAAGTCACGCCGCTTGCTCTTCTTGTAGTAAAGGAAGTGTATGATACCCCAGGTGAATGACATGCAAAGGGCAAATCTTGACAAAGTGTCAAAGAAACCGGTGGAAAAAAGATTTTGTAGCATTGTTGTTCAAAGTTATTAGTTTAGTCCCACCCCGGGCTCAATGGTCTTTAACCTCCTCCACGTCGTTTCTTCCACGTTTTGCAGGGAAGGCAACCCATAAGGGAGGGAGCATGAGTCAGGGGAAATGGGTATTAATTCTTTAATTATGAATTATGAATTATGCATTATGAATTATGCATTAAGCATTATGAACTATCTTCCTTATTTCTATCAGCTTACTCTTGAAGCGGTTGACGGGCAGCAGTCCCTGAGATGTCAGTGCCGAGCCCATGCAGTATTTAGAGAACCCGTGTGGGTGTATGCGCAGGCGGCGCAGCATCTCAAGCACGGGGGAGAAAACCAGTCCGTCGCGTTTCAGCTCGATGATGACCAGCGGCCCCATGTCATACTGCCTGTCGTTCACCAGATTGTGGAAAGAGAGCCCAGAGTCAATGGTGAGCCGCTCGGTCTTTGCCCTGTTGACCAGTGTGATGCGTGAGAAATGGTTTTGCAGTGCGGGGCGCAGCGTGTCGGCGTCATAGTGCAGGTGCTTAGCCAGGAAGAGGCGCTTGTCTGCATCGCTGAGGTCCATGTCTGTCACCTCCATGCGTTTCTTCTTAGTGCGTCCGTGGTTGTTCTTGGTCTTCACCTCCATGAACTGCAGACCGCTGACGCAGTAGGTGCGGAAACGTATCTTCTGGCGGTTGGTGTGGTTCCACTGGTGCTGGTTATACATATCAAACATGGTGGTGTCGAAATACGTAGTGTCATACTCCAGGTTGCGTCCGCCGTCAATGTCCTGCACATAGTAATCCTTACGCACCATGCGCAGGAGCTGCATAAGCTTCTCAGTGTTAGTGACAAACTTGGTATCGGTGCGGTTCATCAGTTTCACGCTGCTCATCTCGCCGAGCGTTATGGGAGGCAGCGCATTCAGCATCTTGTCAATAGTAGTCATAGTGGTGTGCTATTGTTTTCGATGCCAAAATTATGCAAAAGAAAATATAGAGAAAAATGTTTTCTGCAAACAGATTATTTTAACATATTAACGAACTGCCCTTTAACCTTTTTTTGGTGTGATTTATTTTTGTGAAAAGTTGCAAAAAACATTTCATTTTTATTGGTAGGATGTCCCCTTTTGTGCGTGTTATGTCCATAGTGCGGAATAGGACATTTTTGTCATTTCGCCTTTTTATTTTTGTCAACGAAAAAACGCAAACCAGGAGGAAAATGACCTTTTGAAAGGGCGAAAATCATCATTTTTCATCTTCTTTTTCGTGAAAGCATAGCTTTTACATTGTCATTCGATAGCTTTCACGATGAGAAACGATAGCTTTTACACCCTGAAAGCATAGCTTTTACGACGCAAAAATCATCGTTTTTTCATGCTTTTTTGTAACCTGTCACTGATTATCAAGCAGTTACAACCCTCTGTAGATTTCGCTGTACGCGGCCAGCAGGAAATAATTTTCAAATATCGCGAGCATGAGGCGTTAACGGAAAGCCCAAAATAGGACATTTTTGTCATCGGTTAACATAAATCAAGTCTAATTCAATGACGTATTCATATATGCTCTTTGAACATGAATTGCCATAAATTGCCCATAAATTATTCAGAAATTATTATTTATTTCTGAGCCGATAGGCTCCAAAGATTGTTTTGATGATTTTCCATGATTTCTGCTCCGAAGGAGCATGATAAAAGAATAAAAGCCAGTCACGCCATCAAATGGTGCGGCTGGCTTTATCCGCTTTATTCTCTTTTTGAGAGAATAAATAAATAGCGTGTAAGGGGTTGGCTTACACGCTATCTTGATGTTTCTTTCTTTCTTATATTACAGCTTCATGCTATGCTGTGAATCAGTCAAAGAAGCCAGGCTGCTTGTACTCAATGCCCAGTTCCTTGTCAACGGCGGCGAGGATGCCCTGCACCTGTCCCAAGGCGAACATACGGCCGAGGAAAGAGTAGCCGGCGTTGTAGCCGCGGTTCTCATCGCCCAGCATCGTCATGCCGTGGTCCACACGCATAGGCAGACGGCGTGTGCGCTTCTGCTCCTCCTTCTCGAAGATGTGAGCCAGCTCCACGAGGTCGGCGCGGCCGCCCAGGTGACTTGCCTCGGTGAAGTCGCCGTTAGGGAATATGTGGCATGAGCGCAGGTGAACGAAGTGAGTGCGGTCATGATACTTCTCAGCCAACTGCGTGATGTCGTTGTGTCCGCCAGCCGACAAGCTGCCGGCGCAGAAGGTAAGACCGTTGTGACGGTTAGGCACGGCATCGAGGAAAGCCTTGATGTCGCTGTCACTGTTGACAATGCGAGGCAGACCGAGGATAGGGAACGGCGGGTCGTCAGGGTGTACGCACATATCGATGTCATACTCATCGCATATCGGCATGATAGCCTCCAGCCACGTCTTCATATTCTCCTGCAGCTTCTCCTTTGTCACACCGTCATAGAGCGCCAGCAACTCACGGAACAGCTCCACAGGTTTGTCATCGCCCTCCTTGAAGTTACCGCTTACGAAGCCCTGCGTCTTGATTACGATGTTCTCCACCAGGTCGTGGTCATACTGCGCATCGGCTTTTTCATGTATAGCCTCCACCTCAGCCATGAGGTCACGTCCCTTCAGGGCCTTAGAGGCATTGGAGCCGTTACCCTTCACGATAGCCTCCCACTCCTCCTTGGCGCCGTTGCGCTTCAGTATGTAGATGTCGAAGTAAGCAAACTCCGCCCAGTTGAAGTACAGGTTGCTTGAGCCGTTGGGATTCTCATGGAAGAGGTCGGTGCGAGCCCAGTCGAGCACCGGCATGAAGTTATAGCATACGCAGTGTATGCCCTCCTTGCCGAGGTTGGCGAGCGACTCCTTATACACCTCTATCTGCTGCTCACGGTCGGCACCGCCATACTTGATAGTCTCGGTGACGGGCAGTGACTCCACCACAGCCCATTCCATGCCGTAGCTCTCGATATACTCCTTGAGGTCGCGTATCTTCTCGCGCGTCCACACCTCTCCCAGTGGCACGTCGTGCAGTGCCGTTACTATTCCCTCTACTCCTATTTGTTTTAACATGGCAAGCGTGATCTTATCATTCTTGCCAAACCATCTCCAAGTGCGTTGCATAATAAAGAGACCCTCCCCGGCCCTCCCTGTCAGGGAGGGAGTTTGTGCCCTCCACAGAGTTATAGCAGGGGAGATTGTGTTTTATTTGTTGTTAATAATTTCTTTTATCTTTATGATTACATTATCAGTATCCATAAGAACTTCTTCATTGGAAAACCTGACTACGGTGTATCCCATCTGCTCAAGGAATCTTGTCCTGTTCGCGTCACGTATGATTTGACCATCCTGCAGATGATAACCGCCATCTACCTCGATAACTATTTTCTTGTCGGTGGAAACGAAATCACCTATATAGTCGCCTAATATGTGTTGCCTAAGAAACTTTGTTCCGAGAGCATTGCACCTCAGGTATGTCCATAGTACACTTTCTGCCTCGGTTTGGTTTCTTCGGTTTTCGCGGGCAAAACTCTTTAATAGTCCATATGTGTCGCCTGCAGCTGTTTTATACATATTCAAAACGAGACCACCCCCCAAAAGCCCCATCTCAAGGCTCCACCTCAGCCCTCGCTGTGAGGGAGAGAGTGTGAGTCATGGAGAACTATTAATTATTAAATCCTTAATCATTAATTATTCTGTGATGTAAAGAGCCTTTTCATCCGGAAGGCTACCCCC
>DFLE01000003.1:490-38957 GCA_002373375.1 Prevotellaceae bacterium UBA3627 | reverse complement strand
CCCCCTCCCTCACAGGGAGGGCTGGGGTGGGTCTCTTACATCGCAAATATATTAAATCCGCCGTCAACTACTGCTACGGTGCCGGTTACGAATTTAGAGGCGTCAGACATCAGGTAGTGGATGGTGCCGCAGAGCTCCTCCGGCTCACCCATACGACCGAACGGTGTCTGGCGTACCACATCCTTGCCACGCTCAGTGTATGAGCCGTCAGGATTGGTCAGCAGGGCGCGGTTCTGCTCGGTGATGAAGAAGCCTGGAGCGATGGCGTTCACGCGTATGCCCTCGCCGAACTTCTTGGCACACTCATGAGCCATGTAGGCGGTGAAGTTGCTGATGCCAGCCTTTGCAGCGGCATAACCGCAAACACGGGTCATAGGACGGAAGGCAGCCATTGACGAGAAGTTGATGATGCTGCCCTTGCCAGCCTTCACCATAGGCTTCAGGAATACCTGCGTAGGTATCACCGTACCGGTGAGGTTAAGGTTCAATACCTGCTGGAATGCCTCCGTAGAGAGGTCAAAGAAATTCTGGTCAGGACCGATGGTAGCGCCAGCCTGGTTGCCACCTGCAGCGTTGAGCAGAGTGTCAACCTTGCCGTACTTGCCTACGATGTAGTCGCAAACCTCCTGAATCTGCTGCTGGTTCATCACGTCCATCTTCACGAACTCGCATACGCCGCCTGCAGCGGTGATGTCGCTTACAATCTGAGCGCCGACGTCCTCCTTGCGTCCGCCGATGATAACCTTCGCGCCCTCAAGAGCCAGATACTTGGCTATGCTGCGGCCCAGCACACCAGTGCCGCCGGTGATGACTACCACGTAGTCCTTAATGTTGAATAGATTGTTCATTAGTGTTATATTAAGTTATTGTGTATTTGCTTGTGTAAAGATATATATGGATGGTGTTTCATACCGTATGCAAAGGTACAAATAAAATCTATTCTCACGCTTTTTTTTATAAAAAATAAGTAGTCAAGACAACAAAATTACATGTATTCGTATTATTTTCCCATTCATGCTACTGAGTTATTATTATGGTATAATGTAAATTTTTTTGCATATTTTTTCTTATTTTAATAAATAATTAATTATCTTTGCAAATGTTAATCATGAAGAACAAATAATATATGGTAAAAAAGATTTTTGTTGTGATGTGTCTGGCAGTGTCGTTTATGACCTCACATGCGGAGACACTGACTTTTAATCTGGACGAATACAGAGTTGATGCTGTTACGTCTCACACGGCAGAGGATGCCTTGCGTGAGGAGATAGAAAAGGCTATTCTCAGCGGTACTGAATCAGAGGCTGCCGGTTCCTCAGAGACTGTAGGCAGTGAAGTGGTAAGCAGATATGAGATAACCGCTGCAGACCTGAGTAACATACGTTCCATGCAGGAGGAGACACACAGTTGGGTGGCTTCGCCTAAGGCTGTTGCCAAGTATGGTTACTATACTCCGCTGAGGGAGTTTGAGTGGTCAACGGTGCCGCTCCTTACATTCGGTTTTATAGCCAAGGCCAACAAGAAGAACTTCCGCGCCGCGCGAAACAACTTCATCCCTTCCTACGAGAACCGTTTTGACGACAACCTGCAGCTCGTGCCGCTCGTGGTAGCATCGGGACTTAACTTCGCCGGCTATCAGGGACGCAGCAAGACATGGCGATACCTCGTCAGCGGCGGTATGTCATTCGCATGGTGTGCGCTCTTCGTCAACACCATAAAGTATTCAGCTAAGGAGATGCGACCTGACGGTTCCACTGCCAACTCGTTCCCGTCCGGCCATACTTGTACGGCGTTCACCGCCGCAACCATCATGCACAAGGAGTACGGTCTGACGCGCTCACCATGGTGGTCTGTCTTCGCATACGGATGTGCCACCACCACAGGTATCATGCGCACGCTCAATAACCGCCACTGGATAAGCGACGTGCTCGTGGGTGCAGGTCTGGGTATCATATCCACCGACCTGGGATATATGTGTGCCGACTGGATATTCAAGAAGAAAGGCATCAACCGCGAGCCGCTGAAGGGTACCTCTGACCTCTGGAAGAACCCGAGCTTCTTCAAATTGGAGCTGGGTATGCAGTTTACTAACAACCTGAAGCTGCCTACCAACACGTCGTTCCTCACCACCGCCAACCTCTACAACTACGGCGGCTCATATCTTGATGACGACTACTACACCATACAGCGTAATGGTAACCCTTTCCGCATACCTGACGACTTCAACGCCGAGAACCGTGAGTATAAGAACTATGCGTCAGGTACTCCTGCATACGCTGAGGGGCAGGCGCCGGTGATAAAGGTAGGTACGGGTACCACCGTGGCGGCAGAGGCGGCATACTTCATCAACAAGTATATAGGAGTGGGAGCGCGCGGACGCATAACCACTGCGCCGGTGACGGCAGAGGGACTCTACACCTATACAGAGAAAGACAATACGCTGACGCGCAACATGGGCTCTGCTTCAGTGACGGATGTGTGGTCACTCGTTGACATCAACGCCGGAGTGTATCTGGCATGGCCTATCAGTCCGAAGCATAATCTGGGTATGAAGGCTCTCTACGGTCGCCGCTTCTTCGGCAGTCTTAACCTCATAGCAGCCTTTGACCAGCTTTACCTTGACACGCGTACTGACGCAACAACGTCAGTCACTATGTATGGTGATGCCATGAAGATAAACAAGACCAACAGCGACAACTTCACTCTGGGACTGCACTATACATACGCTATGAACAGCGGCATGGCTATATCAGGCTTCATTGACTATGACTACTCAAAGCCGGAGTTTGACGTTGAGTACACTCCATATCACAATGAGCTGCTGAATATGGTGACAAAACACTCTAAGTTCAGTTTCTCACACAAGATAAACTCCTTCACCATAGGTGCCGCGATGTCTGTGATATTCTGAGAGACCCACCCCGGCCCTCCCTGTGAGGGAGGGGGAAGCTAAACGATAAAACAGACGCTAACTCATAATTCATAACCCATAACTTGGAATCACTATGAACAAAATATATAACATCTGTAAGTCACTTGCCGCCGTAGCCATCACCACCGCCATGGTATGCTCATGCGACAGTACTGCCAACGAAATAAAGGTAGAGGCGGTTAACGGACACTATAACGGCACCGTGATAGTAGGACTCTATGTGCCCGACTTGGTGATAGAGACAGAGAACACATTTATCACTGACGGAGAAACTATCGGAATATGTGCCGACACGGTTAATACAACCATAGGCATGGAGTTCTATAACAACAACCAGGTAAAAATCAGCGTTGATAAGCTCAGCAATATAGAGTTTAACATACCATTCCTTGACGTTGAAGGTAACGTACGCGACATATATAGCAATGGATATCTGGCATATCTTTACGATATGACGCGCAAGCTTCTTGACAGTGGAGTGTTAACACAGGAAGAGTTCGAGCAATTCTATGAGCAGATAGACACCCTGCATGACCGCATGACGGTGAGTGGCATTACTACCAACCTTATGCCGATGGTGGAGCAGGGAGCCATGCTTGCCTCATACGACTATGAGCAGAACTCCTACTACACGCAGTTTAACCTCAGCGAGTTTACATATCAGCGCACCGCCGAGGTGCTCAAGCCCTTCGAGTATATGAAGCAGCTGCTGATAGACAAGGGCATAGAGAGCGAGGAGATGCAGCGCCTTGACGAGCAGATACACAATGCCGTGCCTGTCAGCGGCACCGTGAGCGACGGATGGGGATGGTGCACCATAGGTTACTCCAACTATCAGTCTTATATTGATATGCACCTTGAGCGCGCCACCGGTATGCTCGACGTGCTCAGCATAGCGCTCTTCGGCATGGCGCGCGATGAGGAAGGCAATGTGGTGTATGACAGTAACGGACGTCCTAAGGCCAACAAGCCTATGTGGTTTGTGGTATGGTATAACGGACAGATAGAGGATACCGGCATATACAAGCGTCTGTCAGACTAACCTCCCCTAAGACGCATTCCCAGAGATATAAGATACGCATAGATACGCACAAGTCAACCCCCGAAATCTTATGGTCGGTACTTGTGCGTATCTATGCGTATTTGCGTATAAATACCGCTTGGTACGGACATTATTGGCATTACCGTGGCATTTTTTAGCGATTTCCTTGTTATTTTTGCGGAAAAGCGATAACTTTGCGGAAAAATAGAAGAGTGGGGAAGCTAAATAGTTGAAGATATGATTATACGCGATTTTAACAAGGCTGCCATCATAACCCATGATGGCGAGGTAAGTTACAGACAGTTGATGGGCAATATCCTTAGTTATGCGGATATGATGCCCAAGGCAGAACAGTTCTCTCTCGCAGAGGGCGAGAAGATGAAGACCTTAATACTGAGCGAGAACCGTTCGGAGTGGATATATGCTTTCTTTGCAGTGTGGCATAACGAGGCCATAGCGGTGCCCGTTGACGCTACGAGCACGGTGCATGACGTGGCATATATCATGAACGACTGCCGTCCGCAGTGCATCTTCACCTCACGCGAGAAGGAGCAGCTGGCGCGTGACGCCATGCGCGAGGCAGGCGTGGAGATGACCGTAATAGTGTTTGAGGACAATGTACCAGAGCCGCGTGACGTGGCAGAGGGACAGGAGTTCCGCTTTGAGAATACATCAGGTAAGGTTGAGCCGTGCCTCATTATATATACCTCGGGCACTACAGGTTCGCCAAAGGGTGTGATGCTGTCATACGAGAACCTGGAGGCAAACATACACGGTGTGGCTGACGAGGTGCCGATATTCAACGGCAACCGCCGCACCCTCATACTGCTGCCGCTGCACCATGTGCTACCGCTCATGGGTACAGCCATAGCGCCTATCACACGCGGATGCGGCGTGGCTATATGCCCGTCACTCTCCGGTCCTGACATTATGGACACCCTGAAGCGTGGCGAGATAGCCATCATGGTGGGTGTGCCGCGCCTGTGGCAGACGCTCTACACTGGCATAATGAAGAAGATAGAGGCATCAGCCGTGACGCGAGCCTTGTTTAATATGTGTAAGAAGGCACAGAACCGTCGTCTGTCACGTTTCGTGTTCCAGGCAGTACACAAGAAGATGGGCGGACACCTGGACTACTGCGTGTGTGGCGGTGCAGCCCTTGACCGTGAGATAGGCGAGGGACTGAAGACCCTGGGACTTGAGGTGCTTGAGGGCTACGGCATGACCGAGATGGCGCCTATCATAGCCTTCACCCGTCCGGGAGACTATATACCTGGCTGCGCCGGCCTGCCTCTGCCGTCAGTGGAGTGTAAGATTGTCAATGGCGAGCTGCTGGCAAAGGGTAAGAACCTGATGATGGGATACTATAACCGTCCTGAGGAGACGGCAGAGGTGATAGACAGTGACGGCTTCCTCCATACCGGCGACCTTGCCGAGGTGGATGAGAAAGGACGTGTATATCTTACCGGACGCTCCAAGGAGATTATAGTGCTCTCTAACGGTAAGAACGTACAGCCGAGTGAGATAGAGTACAAACTTGAGAAGTATGACTCACAGGTGAAGGAGGCCGCGGTGGTACAGGACGGCGATATGCTGCGCGCCATCATCGTACCTCAGGAGGAGTGGCTCGGCACTATGACCGACGCTGACGCCGAGGCGCGCCTGAAGCGTGAGGTGCTTGAGCCGTATAACCTCACCGTGGCTAACTACAAGAAACTGATGAATGTGAGCATATACCGCGGTGAGCTGCCACGCACCAAACTGGAGAAGCTGCAGCGATATAAGCTGAAGGAACTGCTGGAAAAGACACCTGCCCCTGCTCAGAAGGTAGAGGAGGCACCAACATCTGTTGAGAACGTAAGCGGCACCCTCGCCACGCTCAAGGCTTATATAGAGAAGGAGAAGAAGACAGAGGTGACGGCTGAGTCGCACATAGAGACCGACCTGGGCTTTGACTCGCTTGACCGCGTGTCACTGCAAGACTTCATAGAGGAGCGCTTCTCTATCAGCATCAACGCCGACGATATGGCCTCATACAAGAACATAGGCGAGATAGCCGATGCCATCGACGCGAAGAAGAAAGCTCCGGCACACATAACACAGGCTGCCGACGCTCCGCTGAAACTGCCTACATCGGCATTCACCCATCCGCTTATATCAAAGTCGTTCACAGGCTTCTGCCGACTGCATAACAGTCTCAAGGTGAAGGGTAAGGAGAACATACCTGTTAACGGACCGGTAATCGTTGCGCCTAACCACCAGAGCTTCCTCGACGGACCGCTCACCATGGCGGGTATGAACTGGGGCGACATCAGCAACTATTACTTCTATGCCACTGAGGAGCACGTGCAGGGCTCACTGCGCCGCTGGTTTGCCGCACGCCATAACATCATACTTATGGAGCGCCGCAACCTGAAGAACTCCATACAGAAGATGGCTGAGGTGCTGCGCATGGGCAAGAACCTGGTGATATTCCCTGAGGGACGACGCACCAACACCGGTGCGCTGGGCGACTTCAAGAAGACTTTCGCCATACTCTCACAAGACCTTAACGTGCCTATCCTCCCCGTCTGCATACGTGGAGCCTACGACGCACTGCCGCGCGAGCGCACCATGCCGTCAACGGCCCACATAGAGATAGAGTACCTGCCCGTAGTGCAGCCTTCCGAGGCAGCCACACCAGAGGCTCTGGCAGAGCTGGTGAAGCAGCGCATTAATGATGTGCTGGGGAGTTAAGAAGTTAAGGAGTTAAGAAGTTAAGGAGTTAAGAAGTTAAGGAGTTAAGACAAATGTATTAGACTGTTGAATAACATTACGTAATGTCTTAGCTCCTTAACGTATGAATTCAGACTTCTTAACTTCTTAACTCCTTAACTCCTTAACTTCTTAAATAATTAACTCCTTAATTATTTGCACAAATAAAGAAAAATGCGTAATTTTGCAGTAACAAACGTATGCCCTGATAGTTAAATGGATATAACAAGGCTCTCCTAAAGCTTAGTTCCGAGTTCGATTCTCGGTCGGGGTACGAGGATGTATCAAGCGGTTCTCTGTAAACCATTAAAGGTTACTGAGAACCGCTTTTCTTTCTGCCTCTTTTCGTGTGCCTATTTCATCTCTATCACACTGTCGGCTATGGGCAGCGCAATGTCAAGGTCGTGTGTTGACACCAGCACGGCCTTGCCCTGCTCATGGCACAGCTGCGCGAGCATCTGGAACATCTCCTTCTTCGACGGATAGTCAAGAAACGCCGTAGGCTCGTCAAGCAGTATCACGGGAGTCTGCTGTGCCAGTGCCTTGGCTATCATCACCTTCTGCCGCTCGCCGTCGCTGAGGCTGTTCACCTGTCGCCCGGCAAAGTCGGTCATGCCCACGTCGGCTATTGCCTTGTTTACCACCTCCTCGTCATCACTTGACATCTTACCGAAGAATCCTGTGTAGGGCTGCCGTCCCACGCTCACGAGGTCCTGCACCCTCATGCCGTCAATGTCCACCCTGTCGGTGAGTACTACGCTGATAAGATGTGAGCGCTCCGCTGGTGACAGGCGGCTCACGTCGCGTCCGTCAAGCAGGGCGCTGCCGCCGAGAGGCTTCAGAAAACCTGCGAGGGTGCGCATCAGCGTTGACTTGCCGGTGCCGTTCCTGCCTATCAGGCAGGTCAGTTCGCCGCCCTTTATCTGTGCGTTAATGTCAGCGGCTATCACCTTGTGGCTGTAGCCTATGGAGAGAGACTGAAGTATATAGTCCATGGTTCTTCTTTCGTTTTCGGGGTATAAAGTTAGCAATTTTATTCCTTATGGAGAACAAAAAACGGGAGAAAATTATGTTTTGTGTAAATCGGCGAACCGAAAAATGTACCAATCCACGAAAACAGGAGAAATGTAAAGTTTTCTTAAAACGCAGTAAAGTGATAGCTTTTACAGTGTGAAAGCTATCACTTTACCTCGTCATTCATGCCCTTTTACAGCGTGAAAGCTATGCTTTCATCATGTAAAAGCTATGCTTTCACACCCCGAAACGGTGTTTTTTACCCCCAAACAGCATCTTTTCGTATTTTTGGAAAATGCCCCACCCTGTATTTCGCGTTTTAAGTCCCCTTCCTGCGAGTCATACCCCTCTGTGGGCAGGTGGTCCGCCTGCCTCGTTTTCCTCGCTTAGAATGAGTTTTCTTGAAAACCGAAAAATCGACCAATTTCAACAGTTCTTTCGGGGGGTGAGGGTTGTTTATCTTGCCTTAAGCTCCACTGTCTCGCCTGCGGTGGTTGCAATATCATAGAGGCGAGTAGGGGAGAGTATGGTGGCAGGTATCTTCTTGGCGTCCTTTACTATAGGTGCGGCAATGTCATATACCTGCATCAGTGGGTTGGGGTTCGTGCCCTGTGCATCGGTCAGCAAACCGCTGCTGGTGAGGGTGATGCCCGTGTTGCCGTTCTCGTCGGCAGGCAGGCGCAGACGCAGGTTGCCGCCGAGGGTGGAGCGTATCTTCAGGGATGTTATCTTGCCATCCTTCCATGAGAGTTCGTCAATGACGAAACCGCCGCGGCAGCGCAGACCGCTCACCGTGCCATGGCTCTTCCATACTGTGGGCAGTGCCGGCAGCAGGTGCACACAGCCGTCGTGGCTCTGCACGAGCATCTCGGCTATGCCGGCGCAGCAACCGAAGTTGCCGTCTATCTGGAATGGTGGGTGCGCGTCAAACATGTTGGTGTATGTGCCGCCGTCCTGGTCGCGTATGGTGCAGTTAGGGCTCTTCAGGTGCAGCTGGTTCTTTATCAGTGTCATGGCATGGTCGCCGTCAAGTTGGCGCGCCCACTGGCACACCTTCCAGCCCATGGACCATCCGCGGCTGGCATCGCCGCGTCCTATGAGTGACTTCTTCACAGCCTGGAACAGCTCTGGGTGCTCGTATGGCGATACCTGACAGCCGGGGTAGGCTCCCCAGAGGTGTGATATGTGACGGTGTGAGGAGAACTCCCTGTCCCAGTCCTCAAGCCACTCCTGCAACTGTCCGAACTTGCCTATCATCATTGGCGGCAGCTGGCGGCGCAGTGAGTCGAGGGAGTCGGCAAAGGCATTGTCAATACCCAACTGACGTGCTGCCATGCTGGTGGAGCGGAGCAGGTCGTATATCATCTGGTTGTCCATGGTGACGCCGGCGAAGTGGGCGAAGCTGAACTTCTTGCCGTTCTCGTCAAGGTAAGAGCCCAGTCCGGGGTTGTTCTCGGGTGAGGTGCTCGGTGCTGCCACGAGGTAGCCGCTCTCAGGGTCGCGTATGAGGAAGTCCTGGTAGAACTCCGCCGCTGAGCGCAGCACAGGGTAAGCCTTGTTTAGCAGGAAATCCTTGTCGCCTGTAAACAGGTAGTGCTCCCACAGGTGTTGGCAGAACCATGCTCCGCCCGTAGGCCATACGGCGCATGAGGCATAGTCCACGGCACCCGTGGCTCGCCACAGGTCGGTGTTGTGGTGCAGGGTCCATCCGCGGCAACCGTACATATTACGTGCAGCCTCGCGGCCTGTCTGGCTTACGTCGCCCACCATACGCAGGAACGGCTCATGACACTCGCTGAGGTTGGTAACCTCTGCAGGCCAGTAGTTCATCTCCACGTTGATGTTGGTGGTGTATTTTGAGTCCCATGCAGGGTACTGTCGTCCGTCGGGGTTCCACAGTCCCTGCAGGTTAGCAGGCTGGGTGCCCGGCTGGGATGATGAGATGAGCAGGTAGCGTCCGAACTGGAAGTAGGTGGCGGCAAGACCTGGGTCGCCAAACTCTGCAAACTCTGCAATACGTGTCTCGGTGTCCTTCTGCTCCTGTACGGGGTTGTGTCCGAGGTCGAGGCTTACGCGTGCATATTGCTCACGGTATTTGTCAACGTGTCTTTGCAGGGTGGCGGCATAGTCCTTTATGCCAGCCTCCGCACGGAGCAGCTTGTCCATGGCCTTTGCTTCGGCGTCGCCGCTGATGTCGTGGTAGTTCACGAAGTTGGTGGCAGCCGATACCACCAGCGTCACACCCTCCTTGTCCTCATATTGGCGTATGAAGGTGACGCAGTGCAGCATATTGGGCACGTGCTCCATCTCTTTCTCCTTCAGCGTGGAGCGCACCATGAGTGTACGCTCGTCATAGCGGCTTACCTCAGCCTTTACGCGCTTCTCAGGAGAGAGGAAGTCTATCTGTGGTCTGCCCGCCTGCTTGGGCGAGAGTGTCTTTCCGTTACGTGTAGCCTTGAGACGTATTATTATCACGTCATCAGCGAGGGAGGCGAAGTAGGTGCGCTCATAGCGTATGCCTTTGCACTCATAGCTCATGCCTGCCGTTGCCGTGGAGAGGTCGAGCCAACGGCGGTACATACCCTCTTTGTGTGTAGGAGTCTTTATGAGCAGTCTGCCCACAGCCTCGTATGCCATGCCGTGACCGGTCTTGTTACGGTCTGCCACGATGTTTTTCATACCCAGGCGCTGGGCGCGCTCGTAATCCTTCTGCCACAGTGCCTGACGTATGCTGTCGAGCACTCCGAGGGCGTTGGCGTTACAGTTGCTGTAAGGACTGCCGCTCCAGAAGGTGTCTTCGTTGAGGAAAAGAGTGTCACACTCTACGGCTGAGCTTATCATGGCTCCCAGATGGCCGTTGCCAATAGGCAGGGCCTCCTCCCAGTAAGTAGCGGGACGTGAGTACCACAGCATGGCGCTGTCGTCTGCCTTGGCGCAGAGCGACGTTGTAATAAATAATAGTAATAGTAGATGTTTCATTATGGTAATTATGTGAATAACTGAAACAAAGTTACTATTTTTCTTTATGTGTGATGGAGAAAAAAGGACTAACTTTGTGAAAGAATGGGTAAAAAAGGATTATCTGTATAAAAATACAGGATGATGAAACAAATATCACGCCTGTATCTCTTTATTTTACCCCTTGGACAGGGGGAGACATAAGGAAACAGGTGAAAAAAGGGGGTGTGGCTTGTTGGTGAATGACGTGTTATTTGCTAACCTTGACCTTCAGCGGATGGCTTGCTTGCGTGGCATATTGTTTCAGGTATTTCATCCACTCTTCCTTTGAGTGGAAGGCGGTGTTGCCGCTTCTGTCCCATGCGTAACCGAAGTAGTATGTCACTGCATCAGTGGCAGCTGGTGCCGCGGCGATGACATGACCTAAGGCGCCGCTTGTTTCCTTTGCAAAGGGGAGATAGCGGCAGTCGGTGCTGCCCGGCATTATGCAGCCTATGAACGTGTGGCCCTTCTGCGGGTCAAGGCGGCTGCGGTCTTTCTTGCGGTAGATGTCGGGGTCGCCCAGGTCCTCATATACTATTATGCCCTGCTTGCTGTCCATAGCGTAAGCCTCAGGGTTCTCCTTGTGTACCGCAATGCCGCAGATGGGAGTGACGGTGCGTGGCAGGGAGGCGGAGTAGGATATGCTTGCCCGTACCATGCGTGAGCCTGCGTCAATGGTAAGTATGCGCGTCTCGTATAGTGTGTTGTTGGTGTCAGAGCCTATGGAGAAAGGGCTGTATGTGAGCTTCACCGTCATACGCAGCGGACCGTTGTCAAGCACTTCCGCCTGTTGGAAGCACCATGGATAGATGATATCGTTTCCTGAGAGCAGGGCGTTGGTGCCGGCGCCGAGAGTGGAGCCTACCTTATATACATCCATGCCCTCGCCATGGTCCACATGGTAGCAGAAACCATACTGATATACATCGTCGGCCAACTCGCGCTGTCCCATGCTGCGAAGCTTGCCTACGGTGTTCCACATCGCCTTGTCGCACTGCTTGTCATAGAACTTGTCAAGCACCAGGGCGGTGCCACGTTTCAGGAATATGTCATAACCATACAGTCGCTCCTTCTTCTTCATGGTCTCCGGACCATATATGCGGTAAGCCACGCAGTCGTTCTCAAAAGAGAAGTCCATCTGCCGCTCAGGGTACAGCCTGCCGTAAACTGACGGTGTGACACTCTTCGTTGCGGCCTCTGCCACGGTTATCTTAATGCTTTTGCCCTGCATTGCCGGACGTGGGAAGATTATCTTCCCGTCGTATGTGCGCTGCCATGGCAGGGTGTCTCCTGCCTGTGTCACGAGAGAGAAGTCCTTATAGGGTATGGCACTTGCCTCCACCTCCACCATCTCACTTACAGAGCGTGTGGAGCCGAGAGTGTTAGTAAGGGTTATTACCGGTTGTTTTGCCGTGGCGGAACACAGGCAGGCTGTGAGCATGGCGGCAAATGTGCCGATGCGTGTTATTTTATTGTGAATTGACATATCATGGGGTAATGGTCAGAAGCGTCGATAGACTTGTCCACACGGCAGTTATATGGAGTAAGCATATCATTGCACAATATGTTGTCTATCCTCACGCGTATGGCGAAATGTCCGTAGGAGAAACCAGGTCCGAAGGCAGTGGCATGATAGCAGTCGGTGATGTCTATATCGTTGCCGTCAGAGCCCTTCCCGGGGTGTGTTATGGTATAGTGGGTATATGACTGTGGTATGTCGTTGAAGTCGCCGCAGACTATCATCGGCACCTTGTGGTGCAGCCTGATGAAGGCAGCTACGCTGTCAGCCTGTGCGGCTCGTATCCTCGTAGCCTCCAATACCTTTCCTAAGATGGTGTGCGATGTTTTCTTGATATACTCTTTCTCGTTGTTATCGCCGTGCATCATGGTTCCGAAATCCTGTCTCTCCTGCATAGACAGTCCCATGGTCTGCAGGTGGTTGCAGGCAACTATCAGTTCCTTGCCGTTGACATCAAGCCAGAAGGCTCCTGAGATGTTGCCTTTTGTCTCGTAGGATATGCGCTGTTTCTTCTTTATCGGGTATTTGGTTAGTATTGTGGAGAATCCCTCTTTGTCTCCCTTTATGGTGTCCATTACATAGGGGCCTTTTCCGAGGGACTTCAGCGTGTCGAGTAGATGGGCAGCATGGTTAGTATAGGGAGCCTCCTGCAGGCATATTATATCGGCGTTGCTGTTAACGATGTATTCTATAATCTGCCTGGTCATCATAGTGCGCTCCTCAGACATCCGGTGTCCCCTTCCCCAGTTATATGTGTTATATGTCAGCACGGTGATGGCTTTTGCCGGTGCCTCCTGTTGCTTGTTGATGGGACAGAAGAGTGTCACAGGCTGGTAGGCGGCTATCAGTCCGATGATGGTTATGGGCAGCAACCGCTTGCGCATCAGTGCGCACAACACCATTGCGGCGAGCGTACATATCAACGCTACGGGGAAGGCATAGCCCAGCAGTGGAGCGTAGGTCCAGTTGACAGGGTTCAGCCTGCTTCCATATCCGGTGACGAGCAGCGTCAGTACGGCCACTATGGAAAAAGCCAGCAGTGTCTTATGTATTATCTTCTTCATTTCTTCTGCTCAAAGAGTCTTTTCTTTTCCTCCTCTGTAAGAGAAGAGTAGCCTGAGCGTCTTATCTTGTCAAGAATCTTGTCAATCTCAGCCTCGCGCTGCTGCTTTTCCTTGTTGTGCTGGGCGTTATATTCCCAGTCCTTCTGCCTGTCGTGCGTAGTGTTCTGCCTGCCATAGTTCAGGTCCTCCTCCTCCTTGCGGTCAAGGTGCAGCCACTGCCTTATGCGTCCCAGGATGGTCTTCTTCTCCTTTACCTCATAGCCGTCCCAGCCGTTGAAGCCAGGCTTGGTCCTGCGCCATACCCTCAGCAGTATCCAGCCGAAAAGCATACCGCCGATGTGAGCCACGTGAGCCACTCCGTCGCCATTCTGCATCAGTGCCAGTCCTACCTCAATAGCTGCGTAACCCATGACAAACCACTTGGCCTTGATAGGCACAGGCAGCGGGAAGATAAATATACGCTCCTCAGGATAAGTCATGCCGAATGCCAGCAGCACGCCGTATATGCAGCCCGACGCACCCACGGTGGTCAAGGCGTTGAGAGCCTCGCGGTCAAGATATGACAGGCGCATCATGTCGTTCAGCGTAGCCCCTTGGTCGGCTATCATGAAATACACCTGGAAGAACTGTGATATCTCCTGACACAAGGCAGCACCCAGTCCGCAGACCAGGTAATATATAAGGAATCGCTTCTCGCCAAACGTGCGTTCTATGACACCGCCAAACATCCACAGGGCGAACATATTAAAGAATATATGCTCCACTGAAGCATGCATGAACATGTAAGTCACTGTCTGATACAGATGGAACTCCGTAGCCTGGAAATAGTGCAGGCCGAAGATGTCGTTGAGGTCAATGCCTCTTCCCCCCAGCACCACGTAAGCCAGATAGCAGATAACGTTGATGATGAGGAGGTTTTTTGTAATAGTAGGTATTTGTCTCATAATTCTTGGTGTAAAGTTACGAAAAAACGGTAGAAGCACAAAAGAAAAACTGCATTTTCTTTTGCAATTTAGTTAAAATTAAGTATCTTTGCACGTTAAGGCATGAAGAAATTATATATAGAGACATACGGCTGCCAGATGAACGTGGCAGACTCAGAGGTGGTGGCAAGCGTCATGCAGATGGCGGGCTACGAGTTATGTGATGCGGCTGACGATGCTCAGTGCGTATTGCTCAACACTTGTTCAGTGCGTGAGAACGCCGAGAACAAGATATACCACCGCCTTGAGACGCTCCACCGTGAGAACGAGAAGCGGCAGTCAGACCGTATCATAGGCGTGATAGGCTGCATGGCGGAGCGTGTGAAGGATGACCTCATAAACAACCACCACGCAAGGCTCGTGGCAGGTCCGGACTCATACATGCAGTTGCCTGACCTCATAGCGCAGTGTGAACTGGGCATGACGGCGATAGACACGGAGCTGTCACTCACCGAGACTTACCGTGACGTGATGCCAACGCGTGCGCATGGTTCGCATATCTCTGGTTTCGTAAGCATCATGCGCGGCTGTAATAACTTCTGCCATTACTGCATAGTGCCTTACACTCGTGGCCGTGAGCGCTCACGCGACGTGGAGAGCATACTGCGCGAGGTGAAGGACCTTGAGGCACGTGGATATAAGGAGGTGACGCTGCTCGGACAGAATGTCAATTCATATAAGGATGAGGGAAGAGGGACGAGGGATGATAGTCTGATTGACGATGAGGGAAGAGGGAAGAAGGATGAGAAAACCATCACTTTCCCGCAGCTCCTCGCCATGGTAGCAGAGGCAGTGCCGAACATGCGCGTGCGCTTCACCACGTCGCACCCTAAGGACATGAGTGACGAGACGCTGGAGGTCATTGCCAAATACCCTAACGTGTGCAAGCACATACACCTGCCGGTGCAGTCGGGCAGCGACAGGATACTGAAGCTGATGAACCGTAAATACACGCGTGAATGGTATATGCAGCGCGTGGCTGCCATCAAGCGCATAGTGCCAGAGTGTGCCATCACCACCGACATCTTCGTGGGTTACCATAGCGAGACGGAGGAGGACCACCAGCTGTCGCTGTCATTGATGCGCGAGGTGGGCTATGCCTCTGCCTTTATGTTCAAATACTCTGAGCGCCCAGGCACCTACGCCTCAAAGCACCTGCCCGATGACGTGCCTGAGGATGTGAAGATAAGCCGCCTCAACGAGATGATAGCCTTGCAGAACGAACTCTCGGCAGAGAACTACAAGCTGGACGAGGGCAAGGAGTTTGACGTGCTTGTGGAGAACTACAGCAAGCGTTCACGCGAGCAGCTCTGCGGTCGCACCAGTCAGAACAAGATGGTAGTGTTCAACAAAGGCACTCACCACATTGGTGACATCGTGCGTGTGCGTATCACCGGCAGCACCTCTGCCACCCTCATGGGCGAAGAGGTTATGCAGTAGAGATACAATGATAAAGAGCGATTGATATATGACAAGATATCGCTAAAATGTAACATTGACTTTTCATTGTGTCGGAAAAATGCGGAAAAGTGTCTGTTTTTGTCCAAAGTTATTGAAAAAATCAATATTTACATTTGTTTATTAAGATAAATTTTTGTAATTTTGTTGTAACAAAAGAAAACGCACCTCATGTGGTTTTTGTGAAAAAAAGCATGTGGAAAGAGAACTAACTAATCAATCATATACTAACTATAACTTAAGCAATGAAACAAGGAACTTTACTGAAAGTAAAGCGGTGGGTTGTGAGTTTACTACTCACAACTTTGCCGTTTACTATGATGGCGCAGGGCAGCCGCACGGTGCATGGCAACGTCACTGACGAGCAGGGTGAACCGCTCATCGGCGTGACGGTCATGGCTGTAGGGTCGCAGCAGGGTGCCGTGACCGATTTTGACGGTAACTACACTATCACCGTGGGTGATGGTGTCAGGCAGTTGCAGTTCTCGTACGTGGGATATGAGAAGCAGACTGTTGACATCGCATCATCCACACATAACATCGTGCTGACGGGCGACAATCAGTTGAAAGAGGTGGTGGTCATAGGCTACGGTGTGCAGAAGAAGACCGACCTGACTGGTGCCATCTCAAGCGTTGGCGAGAAGGACTTCAACCACGGTGTGATAACATCGGCTGAGCAGTTGGTTAATGGTAAGATATCTGGTGTGCAGATTACCAACAGCGGCGGTTCGCCAACGGCAGGTGCCACCATTCGTATTCGTGGCGGTGCTTCGCTCAACGCATCCAACGACCCGCTGATAGTCATCGACGGCGTGCCGATGGAGATAGGTCAGAGCATCACCGGTTCGGGCAATCCGCTCTCGCTCATCAACCCTAACGACATTGAGACGATGACAGTGTTGAAGGATGCTTCTTCAACAGCCATCTACGGCAGCCGTGCCTCTAACGGTGTCATAATCATCACAACGAAGAAGGGCATAAAGGGCAATAAGCCGAAGATTACATTCTCTACCATCAACAGTCTGGCAACGGTGGCAAAGACCGTTGACATGATGTCGCTCAGCGAGATGCAGCAGGTGGTGGCAAAGTATGGCACTGCCCGTCAGAAGGGCGTGGCTGGCATACCTGACAGCGAGGAGGCGCAGGCATGGCATGACCAGGTGTATGCAGGCGCTATAGGTCTGGGCACTGCTACCAACTGGAACGACCAGATATACCGCGACGCATGGGGCACTGACAATAACCTCAGCATTGCCGGAACAATAGGCAAGCACCTGCCTTACCGCGTAAGCGTGGGCTACATGCACCAGGCGGGCATACTGAAGACCGACTGGTCACAGCGTGCTACGGCGGGCATCAACCTCTCACCATCGTTCTTCAACGATTACCTGAAGTTTAACATCAACCTCAAGGGTACCACCAACCAGAACCGCTTTGCAAACCAGAGCGCCATCTGGGGCGGACTGACACGTAACCCTTACGCTCCCGTATATACCAGCAACAATGCCTTCCTCGGTTTCCACGAGGCTATAGACGATGCCGGAGTGCCTATCACCGGTGCTACGGCTAACCCTGCCGGACTGCTTGACTATACTCTTGACAAGTCGAGCGTGAAGCGCTTTGTGGGTAACATCGACGTGGACTATAAGTTCCACTTCCTGCCTGACCTGAAGCTGCACATGACGGGCGGCTACGACTACTCTAACGGCAAGGGCACTGTGTATGTACCGGCAGAGGCTTTCTCTGGCTACACATCAGGCGGCTCAAACTACGCATACGGTCCGCAGAAGCTGCAGAACAGGCTCTTCACCGTATATCTGAACTACCACAAGGAACTGGAGGGCTCGCTGCCACAGACCATCGACGTGATGGCTGGTCATGACTATCAGTTCTGGAGAATGACAAGCGATACATATAATAAATATAATGTGGCAGGCGACGTGCAGAGCACCATCGTGACAAAGCCGCAGGAGCACTGCCTGCAGTCATACTACGGTCGTCTGAACTACACCTTGCTCAACCGCTATATGCTTACCGCCACGCTGCGTGCCGACGGCTCTTCTCGCTTTGCCGACGGTCATAAGTGGGGCACATTCCCTTCTGTGGCATTTGCATACAACATAGCTCGCGAGGGATTCTTCAAGCCATTGCAGAATACCATAAACGACCTCAAGCTGCGCGTGTCATACGGTGTGACTGGTCAGCAGGACGGCATTGACAACTATGGATTCATGTCAACCTACACATTGTCTGAGTTAGGCGCAAGCTATCAGTTGGGCGACAAGTTCCTCAAATCCTATGCACCATCAAGTGCTAACCCTGACAGGGTATGGGAGACCACAAAGGCATTCAACGTAGGTATAGACCTCGGTTTCCTTAATAACCGCTTCACCGCAAGCGTTGACTACTACTATCGTAAGACTTCTGACCTGCTCGCCACTGTACCTATATCTGCTGGTACAAACTTCGGCAAGGAGATTCTCCGCAACGTGGGCAACATCGACTCACAGGGTCTGGAGTTCTCATTCAACGCCAACATCATCTCTACGAAAAACTGGCAGTGGGTATTGAGCGGCAACGCCACATGGCAGAAGGTGCGCATCAAGAACCTCCGCACCAATCCGCTGGCTCCAGAAGTAAACACTCCGCAGGGATGGATAGAGAGCCACTACGTGCAGGTGCTGACCGAGAACTATGCTCCTTACAGTTTCTATGTATGCAAGCAGATATACGACGAGAAAACAGGCAAACCTATCGAGGGACTATATGCTGATCTCGACGGAGACGGTGTCTTCAATGCCGCTAAAGACCGCTATCACTACCACTCACCAGCACCCGACTGGATTTTCGGTCTCTCTACCTCGTTGACATGGAAGCGACTCACGCTCTCTGCCAGTCTCAGGGCTAACGTAGGCAACTACGTATATAACCGCCTGGCGATGAACACCGGCGCATGGGGCACGGTATTCTATAACGACTACCAGATGAACCTCATGTCACGCTCATATCTTGACACGCAGTTTACATCTCGTCAGTATGAGAGCGACCACTACGTGGAGAATGCCTCTTTCCTGAAGATGGACAACATCAGCATAGGCTACAACTTCGGTCAGATATCAAAGTACCTGAGCATGAACGCATCATTCATGGTGCAGAACGTGTTTACCATAACGAAGTACTCAGGACTTGACCCTGAGGTAAACGGCGGCATTGACGGACAGATGTATCCTCGTCCGCGCACCTACTCACTGACACTGGGATTTGAATTCTAAGAAAGAGACCCTCCCCAGCCCTCCCTGTGAGGGAGGGAGTAGCTTAGCAGGGTGAAAGAGAGGAAGATTTCAAAACAACTAAATACATAAAAGGACAATGAATAAAATATATAGCAAAATATCGCAAGCAGTAAAGACACTTTGCTCACCCTCCCTCGCAGGGAGGGCAGGGGTGGGTCTCTTGCTTCTTGCTTGCACCGCCTGCACCGGTGACCTCGACCTGTCACCAGAGGGCGACAAGACAGCCGCTGAGGTGTATTCCACCACAGAGGGCTGTCAGATGGCTCTGACTAAGATATACGCCTCTTACGTCACCGTGGGACAGGCAAAGGAGAACCTTGGCGACTTCTCCACCAACAATGGCTACGACCTCATGCGTGGCTATGTCAACATGCAGGAGATGCCTACCGACGAGATGGCACCGTCATGGCTTGAGGGTGACCACCAGGATGGCTTGTGCTACATAAAGTGGACTGCCGACGATCCATGGGTGAGCGATGTGTATTACCGCCTGTACTACACTATCGCACTTGCCAACGACTACATTGCCAACACAAAGAACAACGGCAACCAGACCGTGCAACAGTATGTAGGCGAGGCTCGCTTCCTCAGGGCACTGGCTTACTATATGGTGCTCGACCTCTACGGCAAGGGTCCTTTCGTTGATGAGAACACCGGCATAGGCTCATACATACCGGAGGCTTACACCAACAAGCAGCTGTTTGAATACATAGAGGGCGAGCTGAAAGCCGTTGCCGACAACCTGCCTGAGAAGAACTCTGTGGAGTATGGCCGCGCTTCATCTGGCGCTGCATACGCACTGCTGGCAAAGCTCTATCTCAATGCTGAGGTATATGGCGGCGGTAACCACTATGCTGACTGCGTAGCTGCGTGCGACAAGGTTATAGCTCAGGGCTATACACTGGAGGAGGATTACCAGAAGCTCTTCAATGCCGATAACGACAAGCGCACCAATGAGATTATCTTCTCACTCAACGTTGACGCTACAAACACCGTGACATGGGGTGCTACGACATACCTCGTATGCGGTGCCATAGGCAACAGTAACAACCAGGATGCCACAGCGTATGGCGCTACTAACGGATGGGGCAGCTTCCGCACAAGGGGCGAGCTGACATCGCTCTTCGAGGAAGGCGACTGCCGCGCACTCTTCTGGACCAACGACAGCAAGCAGTATTTTGATGGCAATCCTATAGACAACCAGGGCTTCGGATGGTTCGGTTGCAAATACACCAACCTCACCGATGAGGGTGAGGCTGCCAGCAATACCGCCGACGGCGGCGTATGCACCGACTATCCTGTGCTGCGCCTTGCCGACGTGATGCTGATGAAGGCAGAGGCAATGCTGCGCAACGGTTCTGCTGCCGCTGACGTGCTGCCACTCATACAGCCACTCTACGACCGTGCCTTCGGCGAGGGTGAGCGTGAGGTGCTTGCATCAGAGGTTGACCTGCAGTTCCTGCTCGACGAGCGTGCCCGTGAGCTGTGGTGGGAGTGCACACGCCGCACAGACCTTGTGCGCTATGGCATGTTCACTACCAACAAATATCTGTGGGAGTGGAAAGGCGGAGCTGCTGCCGGCACACCTGTCAGCGAAAGCTTCAATACCTATCCTATACCTGCAGCAGAGCAGTCTGCTAACTATAACCTGAGGTAGGAAACCCTCCCAAGAGACCCACCCCTGCCCTCCCTGTGAGGGAGGGAGAAAAAAGAAGCCCTATAGTAACTATAGATACTATTATCACTATAGTTACTATAGGCACTATAAAAAAACTAAAAAAAACAAAGATAAATGAGAACATTATATAACAAAATATCACAAGCAGTAAAGGCACTCTGCTCCCCCTCCCTCACAGGGAGGGCAGGGGTGGGTCTCTTGCTGTTAGCCCTCACCGCCTGCTCCAAGGACGGTGACCTCGTCACCGTAGGACGGGGCGACGCACTGACTCTTGACGGTTCAAACAATATAGTGCTTGACCCTTCTAACGCCACAGGACTGGCACTGACATTGCACTGGAACGATAACCACCAGTTGTCAACGAACTATGTTGACGTGCTGGTGCCAGACGGTACGATAAGCAACCGCCTGCAGATTTCCAGGACGGCTGACTTCGCATCATGCTACACCCTTGAGATGAACAACGGCGTTTATCAGAAGCAGTTTACCAACGCTGAACTGAACGGCGAGCTTACTAAATTAGGTTACGAGCCCAACAAGCAGGAGCCTATGTATGTACGCGTAACATCTACTACAGGTCCTAACATCGAGCCGCAATGCTCCAACGTGATGGAGTTCCAGGTGATGACATACCACATAGACTATACCTACGGCACTGCCGTGGCAACGGATAAGACCACTCCTATAGGCACTCTGTACTCACCAACGGAGGACGGCATATATACAGGCTTCATGTCGCTGGGTGCATGGAGCAACTGGTGGTTCGTAGAGAATGACGGCACCGTCTGGGGCAATAACGATGTCACTGGCAAGGCTTACGAATTGTCTAACTCTTCAACGGCATGGAACCTGTGGTCGTCGGCTCACAATGGCTGTCGCTATGTTACTTTCAACACTAAACAGAAGTTCTGGACAGACCTTTCCATACCTACGGTGAAGGTAAGCGGCGACTTAGAGGGTGAGATGACCTATAACAAGGAGACGATGCAGTGGACCATGACATACACCGCTGAATCTACAAGCCCGGTTACGGTGAAGTTCTCTTCGCCTGACTCCAAGCTCTACAACGTGGCAAGTGGAGACAATGAGCAGAATGGCGAGGCAGAGACAAAACCTCTGTACTTTACCTCTACGGGCATCAGCACCTCGGAGGCAGAGGGCATCACGCTCTCTGCTCCGCAGACAGGCGATTGCACAGTCACCATCGACCTCAGCGGTAAGACTCCAGCATACAGCATAGAGGCTGGCGCAGCTGAGGGACCAGAGGTGTTGAGTCCGATACTCTATGTCCTGGGTAACGATGATAAGTGGGACTACAGTGAGTGGATACGTCTTTCTGACGAGGATCACAAGACCTACACGGGTGCTGTCTATATGAAGTCTTCATGGGGCTATTACTTCAGCAAGGAACTCAATGACTGGAAGAATATCAACCAAGACCCTGATACCTCAGACAAGAAACTCAAAGTCACTGGCAGTAATGACTGCAACATCCCTGCTCCTGGTAAGGGTCTGTATGTAGTCAGTGCATCGCTTGGCTGGATGAGCTACTGGTATGAGATGGACGGTGCTGCCATTACGAGTGTGTCATGTGCAGGATACAATGAAGCGTGGACTGTTACCGAAATGACTGCCACAGAGACACCAGGTGTATATGTCGCCACTATTGACTTCACTGGTGCGCCATATGGTATGCAGATTCTCATCAACGGCTCATGGCAATACACCTTCGGCACACGCGCTGACGGTACACTGACATGGAACTCCAAGGACAACGGCAACCCTGTGGGCATTGACGGTAACGGCACTTATACGTTCACCGTTGACATCTGCCACGGCACATATACGTTGACGAAATAGACCCACCCCTGCCCTCCCCGTGAGGGAGGGAGAAAAAAGAAGCCTTATAGTAACTATAGATACTATTATCACTATAGTTACTATAGGCACTATAAAAAAACTAAAAAAACAAAGATAGATGAAGACATTATATAATAAGATATCACAAGCGGTAAAGACATTCTGCTCCCCCTCCCTCACAGGGAGGGCAGGGGTGGGTCTCTCACTGCTTTTGGCTTTGACCGCCTGCTCTGATGCTGACAACCCAAAGACCGACCTCTCTAACGTGACACCCGAGACTCCCGTTGTAATAGACCGCACCACATTCCCTAAGGGTGCCGACGTCAGTTGGCTGACGCAGATGGAGGCAGAGGGCATGAAGTTCTATAACCAGGGCGGTACCGAGAAGGAACTGATGACGCTGCTGAAGGATGACTGCGGTGTAAACTCCATACGTCTGCGTGTGTGGGTGAACCCTGCCGACGGCTGGAACAACATGGACGACGTGCTCATCAAGGCTCGCCGCGCTAATGCGCTGGGCCTGCGCCTGATGATAGACTTCCACTTCTCTGATACATGGGCTGACCCAAGCAACCAGATAATACCTGCGGCATGGAAGGACTATACCTTCGACCAGCTGAAGGCTGCCGTGGCGGCACACGTCACTACGATGATGAACAAGCTCAAGGCCTACGACATAGAGCCAGAGTGGGTGCAGATAGGCAACGAGACACGCAACGGCATGATGTACCAGGCAGAGGCAGGAGGCGAAAACATATCGTATGGCGGTCACTACAGCAACGGTGCGCAGTTTGCCACGCTCGTCAATGCAGGCTATGATGCAGTGAAGGCTGTTTTCCCTGACAGCAAGGTGATAGTACACATTGACAGCGGCAACCAGTGGGGCCTCTACTCTCGTATCTTCGGAAACCTGAAGACTAACGGCGGCAAGTATGACATCATAGGCATCTCGCTCTATCCTGAGAACGACTCTTGGTCTGACTACATAGCTTCTGCCGTAAGCAACATCCAGCAGGCTTACAACACCTATGGCAAGGACGTGATGGTGGTAGAGTTTGGCATGGACTACGACCAGGCTGACGCTTGCAAGTCTGCCATCACCAAACTCATGACCGACGGTACTGCCACAGGTCACCTCGCAGGCATCTTCTACTGGGAGCCTGAGGCACCTAACGGCTACAACGGCGGTTACAAGAAGGGATGTTTCGATGGTGGTAAGCCAACAACAGCTCTTGACGTATTCAAGGAGGGCGCAGAGTGACGGCGGTTCCTACGGGCAGGTTTGCCCCATCGCCTACGGGGAGGATGCATCTGGGCAATGTGTTCAGCGCACTCCTCTCGTGGTTGTCGGTACGTTCGCAAGGTGGCCGCTGGCTGTTGCGCATAGAGGACATAGACCGCGACCGCTCACGTAAAGAGTATGCCGAACTGCTTATGCGTGACTTGGAGTGGCTGGGACTTCCATGGGACGGTGAGCCGGTATGGCAGAGTGAGCGTGGCGATATATACAAGCATTATTATGATGTGTTGCAGGGCAGGGGACTCGTTTACCCCTGCTACTGCACGCGTCATGACTTGCTGGCTACCCAGGCCCCGCATGAGAGTGACGGCAGGGTAGTGTATAAAGGCACATGCCGCTCATTGCTGGGCATGCCACCTATGGACAAGCCTGCATCGATGAGGCTGATGGTGAATGATGAGGTGATATCTTTCTGTGACGGACATTACGGAGAACAGAGTGTGGATATGCAGCGCCAGGTGGGCGACTTCATCATACGACGGCGCGACGGTGCGTGGGCTTATCAGTTGGTGGTTGTGATAGATGATGCCTTGATGGGTGTGACGGAGGTGGTGCGTGGACGTGACCTGCTGTTGTCATCACCGCAGCAGATGTATGTGGCACGTTTGCTCGACTTCCCTATGCCTCGTTTTGTCCATCTGCCTTTGTTGTGTAACGCAGACGGACAGCGCTTGTCAAAACGTGACAAGAGCCTTGACCTCGGTGCTTTGCGTGAGGAGCATAGTAGTGAGGAAATAATAGGTGCGTTGGCTTATCTTGCCAACATAATACCAGAGCCGGTGCCGATGACGGCAGAGCGGCTCATCCCTCTCTTCAATTGGGAGAGAGTGCCTCGTGAAAATATCTTAGTAAAAAGTGATATACACCGTCTTCTTCATTTGACTGCGTGATGCAGTCGGCGGCTTGCTTCACCTCTTCCTCAGCATTGCCCATTGCAACGCCGATGCCTGCCGCGGTGAGCATTCCTATGTCGTTATGGCTGTCGCCGAAGGCTATGAGGCGGTCGGCAGTCATACCGTAGTGTGTCAGCAGATTCTTGAGTGCCTTACCCTTGTCTATGTGCAGTGGCAGTATCTCTATGAAATAAGGTGTGGAGTGGAGTATATGCAGTCGGGCGTGAAAATCAATAGCCATGTCAAACTCCCATTTCTTAACCAGTTCAGGACTACCCACCATGAGGCATTTGTTGACAGGGCGCGGCACGTTATGCAGAAAGTCTTTTACGCCCACCACCCTCATCTTGTTGTTGCGTGATGACTGTGCCACGTATGGGTCGTCAGGATGCTCTGTGTATATCTTATCCTCGTGATAAGTCATAAGCGTCATGCCGGTCTTCTGTTGCCACATGTGCAATCGCTTCAGCAGGGCATCATCGTGCCCTGGAAGATCATCGCCTAAGAATCTCTCTGTCAGTATTTTTCCCGTGGAACACTCCTCTATGTAGCCTCCGTTATAACACAGAAGCACCCCTCCGTAGTCGCCCATGCGCAACTGTTCTGCCAGCGGACGCATGCCGTAGGGCGGTCTGCCTGAGGCAAGACATACCCTCGCTCCCTTGCGTTGCAGTGTTATAAGCAGCTCACGGGTGCGTGGTGTTATCTCCTTGCGGTCATTGGTCAGTGTGCCGTCAAGGTCAAGTGCTATGATATAAGAACAATCCATTGTGTATGGCGTAAGGTAGTCTTACGCCTTTTTTTATTTCTGTACCTTCTCAAAATGCTGGTAGTCCTTGCTTGAGCGCCAACTGCCGCCCCATGTGAAACCGTGTTTCCTGAACAGTTTGTAGCAGGCATCATTAATAGTGATGATAGGCACCTTAGCCTTTACCTTGTTACGGTTAAAGGCATACGGACGTCCCTCTACGGGGTCCACCTTAGTGCCGCGCACCCAAGGGTTATACAGCGGATTGATGTCAATGGCCAATCCGCGACCATGGTTTGACAGACGGTTGGTGCCGTCCACCATACGGTAGTTGAAGCAACTGGTATTATTGGCGCGCATTGATGCATCGTCATTACCGCCATATTCATCAACGAGGGCTATGCTCTCAATAACATAACGCTGACGATACAGGGCAAGGAATATCTCACACAGGTCCTCGGCTATCAGCTTGTTGCACACTATCTCGCCCTTGTGCGTCTTGCCGTCGATGCCTATGTGCAACACACTCACATAACGCAGTTCGGCCTTAGCCCATTGCACTTTGTCTGCTGGCAGAGACTTCCCTTTCATCCTTTCAATCACGGCATTGCTTAAAGGCTCCACGGTGAAGCTCTTCTCGTCGTTGTCGGTACTGCCAGGTGCGGCCATGTTATTAATGAACGCACACATCATCATCATTATTATGCAGAGAAACTTTTTCATATATTAATCCCTCATCTTTAATCCTTAATCTCTCATCTTTAATCCTTAATCTCTCATCCCTTCATCCTTCTTCCTTCCCCCTTCATCCTTCCCCCTTCATCCTTCCCCCTTCATCCTTCTTCCTTCATCCTTCATCTTTCATCTCTCATCCTTAATCTCTCATCCCTTCATCCTTCATCCCTTCATCCTTCATCCTTGTTCCACATCTTCATCAGCACTATGCCGATGAGAATCCATAGTATCTCCCTTACGCGGCAGATAAGACTGACGTAGAAGCCTACGGCAATGAGTTTCTGCGGCGACAGTGCGGCGCGCACCGAGTGACCTATTGTGGCAGGTATGGAGAGCATGAAGCCGCCCTCCTGCACACCGAGCTGCATAGGCAGGAAACCTATGAGGTTGGCACACAGTGTGGTAAACGACAGTATCAGAATGGAATGGAGGAATACGAGTGCGTATCCGGCAAAGCCACCACCACAATCTATGTCGAACATCAGGAGCATGAACATTATCTCAAGACTCTGCACCACGCGCGACATATATTCAAGGAAAAAGCTGGTATAGAAGGCACGCTTGTCCTGACTGTGCAGTGCAGCTATCTGTTTGTCTATGTTCTCGAGTGACGTGCGGTGGTGCTCGGTGAAGCGCTTGCTCCAACCTTTCAGTCCCGGAATCTTTGACAGGAACTTCATGACGTTGATAACCAGTCCGCCTTTATATCCCTTCTGGAAAAGCCAGAAGGCAGCCATGCAGAACAGTGCGATGGCTCCCAGCGTTATGCCGATGGTGGTATTGATAGGCAGGTCGCCTATGAGTACCAGTGCCACGTAGATGAAGATGGAGGAGAACCAAAACCAGAAGTGTGCGAAGAAGTGCATCATGGCATAAAGTATCACCGATGATGTGGCATGCTCCTTTGAGATGTCCTTCGTCAGTTCAAGTATTCGGTATGGCTCGCCGCCCAGTCCGCCTACAGGAGTGGCGTAGTTCAGCGCATATCCTGATATGGTGAGCTTGTATATTCTCCAGAACCCCACATGCTCGTCAGGGTCGGTGTTGCCCTTTATTATAGCGCGCCAAGCCAAGGCGTTGAGTCCGTAGATAAATATCCACACGCCGATGACCGGTATGAGCCAGTAGCCTGCGGTGCACAGGTGATACCACAGTTCCTTGAAGCTGATGTCAAACGTCAGCAGCATCACCACCACGCAAGCCACGCCTGCGAGAAAGAATATGTTATTTAGCGTCTTCTTAGTCACAACACTTCAGTTTTTCAGTTCCTCAATCCTTTATCTTTTCTGCTATCTTCTTGCAGAATGCCTCATGACGATGCTTTACATAATGGTACAGTGCACCCATGGCGAATATCTCCCATACGAAGTTCATGGCAGGGATGTCAAGCAGACAGAAGATGAAAAGCCACATAGAGCGGAAATTGAATGTCAGCAGTCCGTTCCAGAATATCACCGGTAGTGACGCATCGTGGAAGTCCTTGCGTATCTCTGCAGGAATATTCTCAGCAGTGCCATACTTGCTGCGCAGCTTGCCCATGAGTTTCTGGAACTCAGGTGTCACGGCCTCCTGTTTCTCCGTATATCCTATGTATGACTTCTGGAAATAGCGCTCAGCCCATGAGGTGTTCTCCTTTGTCATGCCCTCATATTTGGCGCGCTCTGATGCAGAGTTGTCAAGCTCGCTGCCCTTCTCTCCCTTCAGGAAGTACAGGTGGGCCTGTATATAGTAGTCAGCCAGTCGCTGCTGCCCTGCTATGCCCCACACGCCGCTGATTACACCGAGAATGAAGACTACGGCGGTAGCTATCCATGTGTTCTGCTCCGTGTCGGCTATGCCGAGGAATGAGAACTCTATCTCGTGGTGCTGATAGAAACGATATACCAGCGCTACATATATAGGTACGAACCATGCAAAGCCTGCCACTCCGTCAAGTATTCTGCCCATCGGACTCTTCTTGCCCGTCAGGCGTGCCAACTGTCCGTCGGTACAGTCAAGGATGTCAGCTATACAAAGCAAGGCTATGGCTATGATGTTGACGAGCAGCCCGTGCATGCCGTCATAATAGAAGCACCCCTGTGCAAACAGGTATGCGCTGCCTGCGCCTATAATCATTGACCATATAGTCACGGTATTGGGGTGTACATCAAACTTTGCGAGAAATGCCGCAAGGTAATAGCACATTGGACGCACCACGTGCAAGTCAAGCCAGTCCTCCGTCTCAGAGGATTTCAGCGTTTTTTGTATTTTTTCATTCATTTTGTTAGTCTCTGCTCTCCTATATTATATATAGAATTTGCTCGTGCAAAATTACGAAGAAAAACTGAAAGAGCAAAAATAACACCTTTATAACATGGGTAAGAGTAGAAAACAAAAAGTTATTTAACAAACATTAATATTTATTGTTGCAGAATAAAAAAAAAAATCGTACCTTTGTGAGTGATAGAAGTAAAAACACAAAAAACACTTATGTACACAGACGTAACAAACACTATACGCTATATAGGCGTTGACGACAAGGATATAGACCTCTTTGAGAGCCAGTATGTAGTGCCCGAGGGCATGAGCTATAACAGCTATGTCATCCTTGACGAGAAGATAGCTGTAATGGATACCACCGACGACCGCAAGGCTGAGGAGTGGAAAGCCAACCTCAAGAAAGAGCTTGACGGCCGCCAGCCGGACTATCTGGTGTGCCACCACATGGAGCCTGACCATTCATCGCTCATCCTATGGGCAATGCAAGAGTATAAGGATATGAAACTCGTGCTGTCAGCACAGGCTGTGAAGATGATACCAAACTTCTTCGACGGTGAGCAGTTTGACGGCAGGCTGATGGTGGTGAAGGAGGGCGACACGCTCTCACTGGGCAGCCATACGCTGCAGTTTATCGCCGCCCCTATGGTGCACTGGCCTGAGGTGCTGATGAGCTATGAGACAAGCGAGAAGGTGCTGTTCTCTGCCGACGGCTTCGGTAAGTTCGGCGCATTGGAGTTTGAGACCGACGACTGGGCATGCGAGGCGCGCCGTTACTTCTTCAATATCTGCGGCAAGTATGGCGTACAGGTACAGAACGTACTGAAGAAGGCAGCTACTGTCAGCATTGAGACCATCTGTCCGCTCCATGGACCTGTTCTCAAGGGTGAGGCGCTGAGCAACGCTGTCAAGCTCTATGACACATGGAGCAAGTATGAGGCAGAGACCGACGGAGTGCTCGTGGCATACGCCAGCATACACGGTGGCACCGCCGCCGCTGCTGAGAAGGTGGGTGAGATACTGCGCCAGATGGGATGTCCGAAGGTAGTGGTGAGCGACCTCTCACGTGAGGACCAGGCAGAGGTCATAGAGGATGCCTTCCGTTATCCTCGCATGGTGCTCTGCGCCGCCAGCTATGACGCCGGCGTATTCCCACCTATGCACGACCTGCTCTACCACCTGCAGATAAAGAACTACCAGAACCGCACCGTGGCGCTGCTTGAGAACGGCTCATGGGCACCGACGGCTGCCAAGACCATGCGCGCCCTCATCGAGCCGATGAAGAATGTCACCATAGTGGAGCCGGTGGTCACCATACGCTCAAGGATGAAAGATACAGACGTGCCTCAGATGGAGGAGATGTGCAAGGCTCTGCTGGCATAGTCCTCTGTTGAAGACATAACTCTTAATACTTACCTACAACAAATAAAAAACACGCTATTATGAAAAAGTTATTTACCACAATCTTTGCGGCAATGCTTGCCATAGCAGCATCTGCCCAGATAGGGGCCGACCCCACGATGATTACCTTCAAGCCTTTCAGCCCTGGCAATAATCCTATGGTGTTCAACTGTGACAAGGTTTTCATGTATGTCGTTGACGACAACAACAAGATGACTTGTGATGAGCACATACGTACCTTCCGTGACGGACAGCGTTTCACCACACGTTTCAAGACCGTCAGCACCAGCAGCCGCACCAGCCAGATATACCTCAGCATAAAGGCTAAAGGTATGCTCACCATCTACGCCACCTCAGCCTCAAGTGAGGTTGACCGTCAGGTGGTTATCCTCAAGGGTGCCAAGGACCTTGTTACCGATATCGTAGAGCAGAAGAGCAAACGCCCTATCTCACTTGAGATAGACAAGCCGGGCGAGTATCAGATAATGTACCCTGACGGCCCTATCAATATCTACGGCATACGCTTCATAGAGAAGAAGGAAGAGCCAGCGGCAGCCGCAGAGGCAAAGTAAGTGTGACCTCGCCATTGTCACCGCTCTTGCTCATTGGGCGTGTGATATAATGAAAAGAAAACTGTAGAATGACTTAGTGAAGGTAATGCTTTCACTACGTCATTCTACAGTTTTTTTGTGTCTTCAGGCAACTTCCGCGTCTGGGGCCGTCCATATCCAGCCAGTGACGGTCATAAGTGTATAATTAACAAAGTATTAATAAAAAACGTCCCAAAGAAGTATATATCTACATTTTTTTTTGTAAATTTGCAATTGTAATAAAACGATGTTTGTGCAGAACATGGTAACCAAGCAGTATTTAGAGTAAAGTAAACAGATAATAAGATGAATTTTATTAATAACATCCATATCAACAAGTTGTTTCATCTGAGTGACTTCGATATTCCTGTCGCAGATGAGAAGTTTCCGCATCTTATCATCACGGGTAAGAATGGAAGTGGAAAAACGATACTGCTCAACGCAGTGTCGGATTTCCTGAATAAGATAAAGGATGACAAGGCAATGCATTTCCTTGGTTATTACAAATCACTGGAAACCTATAATAAAATACTAAAGGAAACAACAGATGAGCAAGCAAGACGGCAGGCACAGCAGAATGTAGATTATTTCTTGAGACAGATAGAGAATATCTATGGTAAGGTGGAGCTGCGCTCAGAATTATGGGGCAGTATTATTGACAAATACGCTAAGGGAGAATTTATCATCGCTTTCTATCAGGCTGACAGAAAAGTGAAGATGTCAGAGCCTAAGAATCCCATGAAGCCTGTTATAAATAAGAAAGGTAACGTGAGGGAGACAGCCACCTCCCAGTTTCTTAACTTCTTGTCTGATTTGAAAATACAGGAGGCGTTGGCACGCAATGAGAAGCAAGATGATGATGCGGATGAAATAAATGCGTGGTTCCGGGATTTTGAGGAATTGTTGAGACACATATATCAGGATGATGAACTGCGGTTGGAGTTTAATTACAGAGACTATAGTTTCAGAATATGCACAGAGGGGAAGAAGTTTAAGTTTACAGAGGTCTCTGACGGTTTCGCGGCCGTATTAGACATCGTAGCGGATTTGATTCTGAAGATGCAAGGTGAGGGAACACTTGTCAGAAACTATCAAAAAGAGGGTATTGTCTTGATTGATGAGATAGAGACACATCTGCATCTTGCGTTACAAAAGGTCATCATGCCTTTGTTGACAAAGGTCTTTCCTAATATCCAGTTTGTCATCACGACACATTCTCCGTTTGTCTTAAGCTCCATGCCTGACGCAGTGGCATACGACTTGGAGCACAGGGAGGTGCTGGAGAACCTTACTGAATATTCATACGAGTCGTTGGCAGAGGGGTATTTCGGTGTCAGGACACAGTCAAGTTATGCAGAGATGCAGTTAGACAACTTCAGGAGGTTGCTTGCCAAGGAAGAGTTAAGTGACGCTGAGAAGGTTGAGATAAAACAACTGAAGTGTGAGTTTGAAAAGATCACGGAGACACTCTCTCCGTTGATAGTCGGAGAGTTCCGTCAGATTGTCATTCAAAATGCAGAAAAACTCAGCAGCTTGTAGTTATGATAAAAGTATATAAAAGCCCTGATGCGCCCTCCTCATTAGCAACCACAACCAGATATGACGGTGAGGATGTAAAACTTCAGTTACTTGCGGATCAGCATGACAAATGCTATATATGTGAGAGACGGCGTGATACGGATTATGAGATAGAGCATCATAAAAGCGTGGACAACTATCCCGCGTTGTCCCGGGAATGGGGCAACTTGTTTCTGAGTTGCAGATATTGTAACGGAAAGAAATCAAATAGTTTTGATGACACGCTCAATCCTAAAGACTGCAGCATAGAGGAGGATATAGAGCAGCGCGTGGATTTTGCAAACAAGAAGGCCTTGTTCTTCTCAAATATAAGTGACCCCCAGCATACGGAAACAATAAGGTTATTGAACCGGATATATAACGGAGCCAAACGGGTCAGGACAATTAAAGAAGAACGCTTTATGGAACAGACTATAAGCGTTGTCAACAGATTCCTGGACCTTGCCATCAAGTATCAGGAAACCCCTGATGTGAATACAGAAAAAGCCATAATAAACGAGTTGGCTGTAGAACAGGAACTTTTAGGTTTCAAGTATTGGATTATTCGTGACAATCCTGCGTTATATTCTGTATTCGGTCAGTATATGACATGGAACAGGTAGTTTATGTTTGGACAGCGAGAAACAATTAAGCAACGGAGACACACTGGTGTTTCCGTTGCTTAATTTGTTTATGCGCACTGTTATTCATCAGGGCTGTTTCCTGTTAATCCTTTTGAAGGAAGCCTCAAATCGTTTTGGTTGTTTGTCATAGTACTCTATCTTCAGAGAATCCTCGTTTATTTTCAGGATTTTCCATTCATTCCTGTTCTTCTCTTTTTGGGATAATGTCACAGTCTTTATCGTGTTCCCATCTACTGTCCATTTTCCGCATGAGACATCAGATGGATAAATCTTGTCCTTATCGGATATACTAATTAACTGTTCCGTTCCGTCTTCATTGAAATGCCAGTACAAATCTGATTTGATATTAGAATCAATACTTTCACTATGCCACGAGCCTATTAGTAACTCCCTCACACTCTTAGACCCGTTTCCTGTTTTTTCTTCCGCAGCACATGGCGTACTGCCCAAGACAAACATCATCAACAAGCCTGATAAAACAAAAATCTTATCTGTCTTTTTCATAACCTGATTTTTTTTATTTCTGTGTTTACAAGTAATGTAGGGCTTCTGCAAGCCCTACATTACTATATTTTCCAAAATTACTTATTCATAATCTTCCTTGAGATAATCTGACCGTTAGAGTAGATGCTCCACTCAATATATATACTGCCCGCCATAGAAGGAGACGTTACCTGCTTGCCGTCGATGGTATAATAACGTTTTCCTACCAATGTAGCCTCGCCTGTGTTTGCAGCCGGTGCCGCGATTACAGCGGTAGGCTCAACGCTTACGTTGCAAGGCACATCCATCTCGGCACTCAGCTCAGAGCCGTCAAGCGATGATACTTTCACCTTGACAGTGCCGCTGCCACCTTTCGCGCTCAGTTTTCCGTTTGCGTCAACAGAGGCAATGTCGCTGCCCTGAAGTATCTCCCACTTCACCTTGGTGATGGTAGTGTAGGTAGGCTTTATCATGTAGAATATCTGCAAGTCCTTGTGCTTGTCTGAGAGAGTCTTGTCCTCGTCAAGCACGATCAGCTCAATGCTCTTCGCCTCGACCACGTCAACAGCGTCTGCGGTTGATATCACGTTGCTGTTCACGTCCTCCTCGGAAGCCGCCGTTGCTTGCAGTCCCTTCGCGCTCATCTGCTGTGACCCGGAGAGCTGGAACGTCACGGCATAGAAATTCTCGCCGTCAGGCATCGTCAGGTCGGTATAGCTCATCTGGCTTCCTGCCACCTGTGCTATCTGCTGCATATTGTCAGGCGACGTTCCGCGCATGATGTGGTAAGAGTCAACCGCCACACCCTCATAGCTGTTCCATATAAGGTTGTACCCCCTGGCAGCCTTGGCAAGCATTACGTGCAGAGGCTTGTGAGCGTCGCTCTGTTTGCTTGTCTGTCCGTTGTCGGCTAACAACTGTATGCGGTAACGAGCAGACATCACGGCGGCGTTAGATGACAAGTCAACATATCGTCCGTCGCTAACCAGCACAGTGTCGAGCACGTTGAACGCATCAAGAGACGCTCCCTCCTTGCTTATGACCACCTCGTTAATTCCGGCAGGAACTGCGGTACTCCAGTTTATAACGTAACTGCCAGTTTCACCATCGGTGGTCACTTTCTCAATCTTAGCCTTAGGCATCTCTTCTGCCACTTTTATTGTCTGTGAGTAACTATTGCCTTTTATATTATCCTCACAATAGGCTTCTAATGTATAAGTGCCAGTTGTAGGGAATGTCACCACAGCGGTCTTACTGCCGGTCACATACTCCACCTTCACCTTGCTGTTGTCTGAGCGTACCCCCACGTTTCTTGCGGCCTTTGCCATCTCGTCGCTCACCTCTATTGTCAGCGGAGCATTGGCAAACACCTTTTCTGGAACAGAGAAAGTAAGCTCCATAGGCTTCACTACAGTAATGGCAGACTTTATCGTTGCGCCGCCTGCGGTCAGCGTGATGTTCTTCACACCATCCGTAGCCCACTTCACGATATACTCGCCCTTGCCGTTGTCACTTACTATTGTGGCGCCCTCTCCAGCATCAAGCACATAGCTGCCGGTCTTTGTGCCGACAAACTTCACCGTGGTCTCCTTGCCTGTAGTCACCTGTTCAGCTACGTCTATGTAACCATCGCTCGTCATGGTGAACTCCACGGCCTTGGTCATAGGTGAGTGCTGGTTCCACAGGTCTATCGCCTGCACCTGTATCTCGTAGGTCTCGCCAGCCGTCAGTACCGATGTAGGCACCAGCATCTGCGTTGACTTCTTATAGATGATGGTGCCGCAGATGGTAGCCTCATCCTTCAGTCCGTTCATCGGAGAGATAACGAAGCTGTTGTCACCTTTCTTGCCCTTACGCTTCACGCTTATGTTGTAGCGCATCTGCATAGCAGGTGTATGGTCATCCTCCGCGTCGCTCCATGTTATCAGCATTCCGTCCTTCGTCTGCTTGGCAGCAACAGAGGCAGGAGCAGAAGGTGACTGGTTGGTTATATGGCTAAGGTTGCCGTCAGGATAGCCTCCATCTTTCTGCACCATAAAATAGTCTCGTTCCACCTCATCATCTAAATCTACCAAATTCATTGAGAAGTCGGGACCGAACTCAGCAAGAGCATAAGCATAAGTCGAGCTGACATCCTTTTTGTAATATAACAACACATCCATGTAACCGTCATTGTTGTAGTCACGGATAGAACTAATCCAGCTGATAGTGCCAGATAAATCGTATGTCACAGTCTCTGTACAAGGCAGTGTTGCACTGCCTTTGACCACTATCAGCGTATTTCCGCTGTAGCTTACTAAATCGGCATAACCATCGCTGTTCAAGTCTTCAATCTCCCAATCCCAATATACTCCTTCAAATAGCAGCTGAGGTACAGAGTATGCTATGTTAGCAGTATTATCCTTGTACATTACATACAGTCCATCAGTTTGTTCTACTACTATATCCATAAAACCGTCACGGTTTACGTCATATTTTGGCGACCCCAAGAATTTGCCGTCTGTAGAATAATATCCTCTCCATACAATGTTTGTTCCGTCATTGAAGCAAGCACCATTGTCAAGGTAGCCGTCATTATTAGCATCAAACCAGTTACCAGTGCTGGAATCAATGTATTTATAGGAACTTGAAGTTGGATGACTTTTCCAATCAAATGTCTGTGTTTCTATGTCAAAGTCATTATCTTGCTCACCTAAGTTAATATAGACATTATTCCTTACGATAACATCTGGATAACCGTCTAAATTATAATCCAAATAATGTCTGGCTCTATCAGAATACCGTGCACCAGAGTAATCTCTTTCAACTGGTATATTCGTCACATAACTCAGCAACACTTTCTCCATAATACCCTTGCCATTATTCACGTATCCGAGGTATTCAGGATACCCATCCTGGTTTAGGTCAACATAACCACCAGCATATTTAACTCCATAAACATATTCATAGCGTTTTGCAGGCTCTACCTCCAACTCAAGAGGCTCAGCATTCAGCGTTCTGCCATCGTATGTCATAGCGAGGTTTAAGGTATGCTTGCCGTCATGCTCAAACACGAAACGCGTATCTAAGCCGTCATTCTCTATCTGCCTGCCCTCACTTACGGTCCATTTGTATTCCGCTCCGTCAACAGGTGCCTTTACGCTGAGGCGAATGGTGTCGGCTGTTGACATATGCTGTGTGTAGTTAGATACTATCGCAGGTGCTGCCAATTGATGCTCATAAATGAAGTCGTCTGACCATGCGCCGCCTCTGCCGCCGGCATCTATCGCCTGCACGGAGATATAATACTTACCGGGCTTCAGGCTCTTGGCATTAAACAGTGTGCTGAGCGAGCGCCCCATGTTGCCGTCCTCCAAAGTGCGGCGGCGGCCGTCAGCAAGCGACGCACCAAACAGCACGTTGCCGCTTGCAGGCTCTGTGCCTATGCGCAGTTCGTATGTCAGATCGCATGATGAAGTTTCGGCATCCTCACCTTGTTTCCAGTTAATACGCAGCCTTTGTGCTTCGGCATCGAGCACTGCTGTAGGTGCATCCATCTTGGATGGGGCAGTGTTGACAGAAGAAGATAATATTACATACTTGGAAGCTTTTGAACTGCCAAAATCATAGCGTAAATTTACTCTTCCGTCGTTGTCAAAATCACCGATGGTAATTTTTTCAGAATAAATTCCATCAGAGAAATCATAGTCACTCTCTGTAACAGTCAGGCTTTCAGATATGCGTAATATTTTCCGTACTTTGTTCGTGTAGTCTGTTACCAACATCTCGTACAATCCGTCGGCATCAATGTCCTTGACTTCTTTCAGAGCATAGTTAATGGCAAAGTTACGCTCTCTTCTTTTGAACGACATATCACCATCATTACGGAAGAATACAAAATAAGTATTACCAGTTGAACTGGATGTAGATGACGCATCATTGATATAAGCCATAATGTCAATGTCTCCATCGTGGTCAAAGTCCTTGTGGAGTATCTGCTTTACGTTACTATTGGAAAACAGGGTCTTCTCATCGTATGTGTCATTGCCGGTGCGTGTCATCAAGATAATGTTGCTGCCATCATAACAGATATAGTCCAGTTCGCTGTCGTTGTTCAAGTCACAAGGATACAGCACACCTTTCTTTGGGTTAGCAAAATACTTGTTGTCAGCATAGCTATATATTATGCCGCCATCACTTGATGACATAAAGTCAAGTATGCCGTCATCATTCATATCCAGTGCAACATCGTAGTTATTTGAGGCATAAGAAGACCCACCGCCTACCATCATGCCTACGGCAAAGCTTAATACACCTCCACTGCCACTCTTGCTCTTCTCTGCCAATACAGCGGCTTCGTCTTTTGTCAGGCTTTGCTCCACTGCCTTAAACGTACCATCTGCCTGCTGATAGTATATGGTAAAACTCGCGTCTGATGTATTACACGGACCCACTAAGTCTTTCCTGCCATCATTATCTACGTCAAAGATTCTCACCTGCGTCTTGCTGTCATACTTGAGTGTATTGCCTCTATGAATGAGCATCTCTCCTTTGCCATTTATTGGTGTGGCATACCAATCACTATAGTAACTGTCAAAATATGCTGGCCTTCCTATCTCCTGTTTCGTTTCTCCCTCCTTGCTTACAAAAGCGAAGTTTTTACTGTTACTGTCGTAAAACAAATACTCCATCACTCCGTCTTCATCAGCATCATAATAGGTAGTGTAATAAGAGGGGACTCCAAAGTATGTCTCTGACCAAACTTCGTCACCATCCAATTCATAAATGGCATGGACAGAAGTTACGTTTTTATAGTAACCCAAAGTTCCCTTAGGAATTAAAAGATTCAGTCTGCCAGAGAAAGCATTTTCGCCAATCGTGGTCACGCTGCTGGGGATGGTCACCGATGTCAGTCCGCTGCAGCCGGAGAAGGCATAAGAGCGGATGCTGGTCACGCTGTTGGGTATGGTCACCGATGTCAGTCCGCTGCAGCCAGAGAACGCCTCAGAGCCGATGCTGGTCACGCTGCTGGGTATGGTCACCGATTTTAAGTTGCTCATTCCATAACACATGCATGCTGGAATACTTGTCACCTCGTCACCTATGATAAATTCTGTTATCTGAGTCCTAATATCATTGAACGGATGATTTTCGGAAGAACTGGAGAACGCAGGATAATTCTTCGCATTCCATGTCACCGATGTCAGTCCGCTGCAGCCATCGAACGCCTCATAGCCGATGCTTGTCACGCTGCTGGGTATGGTCACCGATGTCAGTCCGCTGC
>DFLE01000003.1:0-349 GCA_002373375.1 Prevotellaceae bacterium UBA3627 | reverse complement strand
ATAAGAGTCGATGCTTGTCACGCTGCTGGGTATGGTCACCGATTTTAAGTTGCTCATTCCAGAACACATGCATGCTGGAATACTTGTCATTTCATCACCTATAACAAATTCTGTTATCTGAGTCCTAATATTATAGAACGGATTTTGGGAAGAACTGTTGAACCCAGGATGGTTTTTCGCATTCCATGTCACCGATGTCAGTCCGCTGCAGCCAGAGAACGCAGAAGAGCCTATGGTTGTCACGCTGCTGGGGATGGTCACCGATGTCAGTCCGCTGCAGTAAGAGAACGCAGAATTATTGATGGTTGTCACGCTGCTGGGAATGGTCACCGATGTCAGTCCGCTGCAG